>NZ_JBMPOV010000005.1:0-442329 GCF_049340405.1 Undibacterium sp. Ji42W | reverse complement strand
TGGAAGCGAAATTGTCTGAATCGGCAGCGATGCCAGCAGGTGACCAGCCAGAGATCCATCTGCGTCCGGTTGCCGTCGTGCCTTACAAGTCTGTGGCTGCGGTCATGGCGGCGGCACAGCGTCTTGGTGTGACCAAGATCGGCATGGTCGGGAATGAGCAGTTTTTGAAGTGATTCAGGACATGTCAAAAAAAACCGGAAAATGAAGATTTTCCGGTTTTTTTTCGACTCATACTTTCTGCATATTACCTGGCAAACCTATTGAGGCAGCGCTTCATACAATTCCAAAGGCAAGTCATCAGGATCAGCAAAAAAAACAAAGCGGCGTCCTGTCAATTCGTCCAGCCTGATATCCTCCACGTCCAACCCCTTTGCCTCCAGCATCGCTTTGCTGGCTGAGACATCATCGACTTCAAATGCCAGGTGACGCAAACCCTGTGCTTCAGGTCGAGATACCCTGGGTGGTGCATCAGGGAATGAAAACAATTCTATTTGCGAACCATCTGGCAAGGTCAGATCAAGCTTGTATGAAGCTCTTTCTGCTCTATAGGTTTCAGCAATAACGCTTAAACCAAGAATCCGGGTATAGAAATCCTTGGACACCTGATAATCAGTGCAAATGATGGCTGCATGATGTATGCGCTTGAGCATCGATCTGTCATTCAGTCTGGGTAGGATGCGAGTCAGGTATTTTGCATGAATTGCAAATACAGATCACGGGCGCGTGTCGCCACTAGACCTATCGGCAAATCACGGCTTTCGTATCTGGTACAAGGCGTTACCTTCGCAAAATTACCGGTATTGAAAATCTCTTTGGCTACCACTAATTCTTCCGGTTTTACAGTGCGCTCAGACACTTGTTTGCCATCTTCCTTGAGCAAGCCAATCACGCGAGCGCGGGTAATGCCGGACAAGAAACTGCCGTTTGCCACAGGCGTGACGATCTCATCATCTGCCGTCACAAAAAAGAGATTGGCAGTGGCAAATTCAGCCACGTTGCCATGCACATCACAGACCACGCCATTGTCAAAACCACGTTCTTTGGCTTCGCGCAAAGCTCGGGTGGAATTTGGATACAGGCAGGAGGCCTTGGCATCAGTCGGCGCCATGGAAGGATCAGGACGACGCAGGCTCGACAGGCAGGCAGAGAAACCGGTAAATGCTGGCATGGGTGCATCAAACAAAGTCAGCGCAAAGCCAGTAGTCGATGGTTCAGGGATCAGCAAACCGTCAGTGCCAAACACCAGCGGGCGGATGTACAGCTCAGCATCAGCCGGGAACAGGGCAATACCTTCGCGACACAAGGCTTCTAGCTCATCGACATTGTAAGGACATTGCAAACCCAGGCGCTGTGCCGACTGTATGACGCGGGCCAGATGCAGGCGCAAGTCCGGTGTCAATCCACGAATGGAACGTGCGCCATCAAACACGGAGGAACCCAGCCAGACTGCATTATCCATGGCGCCAAACAGTGGCGTATTGCCTTCACTCCATTGTCCCTTGAAGTAGCTTCGGTACATAATATTCCTCACTCATTGATAGTAAATTGGCGACGCATCGCGAATAGTCATTTCTAATGTATCACATTCAACATTTGACCTGATGAAACGACATCACAGTTGAGTCTGGCCGGGTTGCACCAGTTGTGCCTGATTGACACTATGTTTGCTAGTTCTGACAACCACATATTGCTTGCGGAACTCCAGCCTGCGCTGCGGCCATTTCTCTGCATATTGCTTCAAGTATTCAACTGCTGGCACAAAATCCTCGCCATTCACACGACAATCAGCGGCGAGCTTGCCCTCATTATCACGCGAAGCAAACAGGCGTATTCCAATGAAATCGCTGGTCTGTAACAGATCATGAAAAGCGGGCATGCTTTCTGTGAACAGGCAGCATGGGCAAAATGGATGCTCTTCTTTTTTCTTGGGAGCAGGCAGGCTGGCGAGATGGGCGACTGGCCCAAGTATCACCTGGCGAAAACTGCTGTTTTCTGCCGCCTCAGCACTGGTGTTCATTTCTATGACTGTGCAATTCAAAGGCTGTTCGCGGGTGGCATCCTGCAGTACCAATAAGTCCATCCTGGCCCAGGTACGCAAACCCTCAAGTATGGCTTCAGACTCGGTAGCACCCATGGCATGCTGGTATTCACTCAAACCTTGCGGGAAGTAGGCCGCATGGCTGGCATAGATACGTGTGCAGGTACGACATTTATCTTCAGCGAGCACGACTGTTTCCACACGTTCAACAGCCAGCAACAAGCCTTCATCCAGGGCCAGGTAATTATCTTGCCATTTCAGCTTGATTGCTTCTGCAGTCAAGATTTCAAACAAAGCCAGTGTTAATTCTGCATCAATATTCAGGTGGGCAAATACTGTAGTCGCTGGCTGTGCGATAGAGCCGGATATAAATTTATCCTTGAAACTCTTGAGAGCATTGCCTACGGAAGTGGTAACAGACATGGAAGTTGATTATGAGTATGAAGACAGGCCTGCATTGTAGCAAGAAGACCGGCAAACCAAGATATTTGCAGTCTGAGCAGAAAATTCAGGCCTTGATTGCATTGATCAGTTCACGCGCATACGTTGGCAATTCATCATATTGCCGTACACAGATCAGCAGGTTCCTGACTGCCCAGGGATCTGTCAGATACAACCTGTGTATCTTCATCAACTGCTCATAACGCAGCGCTGCCGTCTCAGGGATGATGGCAATGCCAGCCCCACTTTCCACCATGCGGCAGATGCCATCAAAGCTGCGCAGACGCAGGCGGTAATGCAAACGCTGCCCTAGCCGCGCCGCATGTTCATTCAGGTATTGTTGTAGGGCGCTGTCACCTGCCAAACCGACGAAATCATAGGTCAAGGTATCCGCAAAGGACAGGCTACCACTGACAGTTGCGGTGGTTTGCAAAGGATGCTGGGCAGCGGTCACCAGCACCAGTTGATCCTGCCGAAATGGAAATGCCTGCAAATCTGCGCTATCAACCGTATCGGCAATGATGCCTATGTCTGCCTGCTCGGCGATGATGGCTTGCACGATGTCATTGCTGAGTCTTTCCTCAACCTCAATATTGATATGCGGATGTGCCTGCATGTAAATAGCCAGCGCCTGCGGCAAAAATTCTGTCAATGCCGAGGTATTGCACAACATGCGTATATGACCCTTAAGTCCTTTGGCATAGTCACCGAGGTCACCACGCATTCTTTCCATTTGTTGCATCAGCATGCGCGCATGATGCAGCAAGGTGCGGCCAGCGTCAGTCACCTCAACGCCACGTCTTTGCCTTAGGAGCAAGGGGACGCCCAGCAATTCCTCCATACCACGCAGGCGTGCACTGGCCGACGCCAGTGCCAAATGAGAACGGTCTGCACCAGCAGTGATACTACCAGCCTCCACTACGTGGACAAATAACTGCAAATCGACCAGGTCAAAGCGCATAAGAAGATTATTTATGAAATGTGTTCCAGGCGCAGGCTACGTAAAATACGAACCCTGTCTGAGTATATTCCACATTTTCAGTTCTTGCTGGCAATGGCAAACTGTCTATATGGAATCCCTCATTGCGCTATTTACTCCTCATGGCAACAGCACACAGTGGCTGGCCTTAGGCTTTATTTTTTTCCTGGCGGGCATGGTCAAGGGAATAATAGGCCTGGGTCTGCCCACGGTGGCAATCGCTCTATTGAGTCTGTCGATGACACCCATGCAGGCGGCAGCCCTATTATTTTTACCTTCGCTTTTAACGAATATCTGGCAACTCGCCAGCGGCGCCAGGCTACAGCCCTTATTAACCCGCCTGACTCCTATGCTACTTGGCATCTGCCTGGGTACTTTTGTTTCCGGGTTTTTATTCAGCAAGCTCGATCCTGTCTGGTCAGGTGCTGGCCTGGGCGTAGCATTGCTGCTATATGGCATCATGGGGCTGGCGTCGGTACATTGGCAAGTGCCCAGTCATGCCGAGCGCAGGCTCGCCCCTGTCATCGGGATGGCGACAGGCATGGTCACAGCCACTACTGGCGTATTTGTCTTGCCCTCAGTCCCTTACCTGCAAGCACTGGATCTTGATAAGGACAAACTGGTGCAGGCGATGGGCTTGTCTTTCACGGTATCCACTCTGGCCTTGGGCATCAATCTGTATGGCAATGGCACTTTGCAATGGAATATTGCCGGTGACTCCTTGCTGGCCCTGCTACCCGCGCTAGCGGGCATGCAATTCGGGCAAATTTTGCGCAACAAAATGCAACCCATTTTGTTCAAGCGCTGTTTTTTCATAGGCCTGCTGGCTTGGGGCGTCCACTACTTATGGGGAGCAGTGAAATCATGACAGAGATCACTTCTGGAGAAGCTGTGAAAACGGCACTGCGCATCTGCAAACAAGATGAACAAAGCAACTGCACACATTTATTGCTGTCTGCATTTCTGGATCAGCAGCATGTGGGTGCGCTGGATTGCAGCATACTTGGCGGGCAGGTATGTGTGCATGTCTTGTATGTGACACCCAGTTACCGTGAGCTTGGTATCGCCAGGGCGCTACTGGCGCAATTGCGTGCAGAATGCCCTGGCCTGGAAGTCATTTGCGAAAATGAACAAAAGCAGGGAATGAAGCATTAAATTTACTGCCTCCACCGCCATAAAGTACGGCGAATAAAGATACAAACAAGCACGCAAATAATCAGGCAAACAAGCAGGCAAATCATCTATGATCATGGGTATCACTTCACAAGGTGCGCACATGAATATTGAAGTACTCTTCCCCACCCTGGTTGGCATCTCCAAGGCAGATGATGCCACCATTTATGCCATCAATGACGAAGTCTTGCGCCGCAAGGAAGACTTGAATCGCTTGCTTGGTCATTCATGGGGTGACAATGTCCTGAGTTCATTCAACAATGAAAAAAATATTTTCACACTTGCCGGACTACAGCATTTAAGAAAATTCATCGAAGACAGTGTCTTGCAATTTGTCCACATGACCAGGCGCGACAAGGACTGGAAAATAGATCACCAATACACGCAAAGCTGGATCAATGTCACCAAGAAATTTGGTTACCAGGAAAGACATAATCACGACAGGAATATTGAGGGCGTGCCCATCAGCGGTGTTTATTATTTCAACACCAACCAGCATGATGGCGAGCTCGCCATCTTCCCCTGCGACATGCAATACAAGCAGTTTGAAAATTATGTCATCGAACCTGAAGTCGGCAAGCTGGTCTTGTTCAGGTCCGACGTATTTCATAGAGTAGGCCCCAACCTCACAGCTACCGACAGGGTGTCTTTTAGTTTCAATTACCTGCTTAATAAATAAACCATTTCTAATGCAATAAATGCTTTTCAAAGAATGCAGTAATTTTCTTATCCACTGCAGCCATCTGAGTGCGGTCAAAACCGGGCGGATCATTGAGCATGTCACCGACCAGACCAGTCAGGTTCGGTGGCAAAGGGGACAATAAAGAGCCATGACCAGCATCAGGTAATTGTGCGACAGCTTCACAAGTTTTGCAGGCTGCCAATACCCTGTCGCTGTGGAAGCGCGGCACCAGCCAGCGGTCCTGGCCTGCAGTGACCAGACCCAAAGGCACAGATGGATTTTGCAGGGATGTCATATCAAAGTCAGCCGCTGCGGGCACGCCAGCCACAATCGCGGCCACGCGGGGATCATGATGTTCACGCATGGTCGTGTCGCTAAAACGGCTGCGGATAATTGTCAAAGCCAGCCATTTCTTCAGACCATCAAGCATGCCTCCATTGAGCCGGATGATCAGGCCCACGCAAGAATGAAAATCATTGACCAGGTCTTCTTCACAATGCTGCTTGAATCCCGCTGGTGACCAGCGCCCGCCAGCCATGCTAAGCGCGGTGTGACCACCTGCCGACATGCCATACACGCCCACCTTTTCCAGCGTCAACAGCGCTGCAAAGCGCGGGTCACGGCCAACTGCATCGATGGCTCGCGATACTTCAGCGGGACGCAAAGTCCAGCTCACCGGGCCAGCCTGACTTTCATCCTTGTAGTTATCAGCATGGTGCTCAGGCATGGCAACAATAAAACCTGCCTCGACCATGCTACGCGCCAGGTCTGCATGCACCCAGGGTGAGCCGCCGGAACCATGGGAAATGATAATCAGATGGCCATTGCCACGCACAGGCTCTGCCTGTTCTGCCAGGTTGAATTGAAAGCGGCCACGGTGTATTTGTTGTTCTGGCGCATTGCTGGGGTAATACAGGGTAATGGTTCCATCCGTTGCAGTTGGCGCTATTTCTGTTAAACCAACAGAGGCTTTCGCTGCACCAGTTACAAAAAACAGCAGGCTCAGCAACAGATAGCTGGAACGGTTCAGCAATCGTTTCAAAGAATGTTTATACATGGCTTTCATCATTCAGGCTCCAGTCAATTGAGTGCCGGAGACGGTGCCCCGGATGAACCGGACTATGCGCAGAAAAGCGAATGATGTCTTGCCGCAGACGACAAATTACAGATTCCGGCTAGCCGATTTCAGGAATCGGCCATATTTTCTTTGCGATACTCAGTTGGCGTGAGCCCGGTGGCCGCCTTGAAGGCACGGTTGAATGGCCCTATGGACTGAAAGCCAGAAGTCAGCGCAATGGTCAAGACAGGCAATTCACGTTGCGTTGGATCTGTCAGAGCAGCGCGCGCTTCGTCCAGACGAAAAGCATTGATGTAGGCATTAAAATTGCGGTAGCCTAATTGCTGGTTGATGAGCCTGCGCAAGCGGTATTCAGGGATTTGCATCTTGCTGGCGAGACTGGCAAGTGTCAGGTCTTCGCTACGGTAATGGTGTTCGCCCTGCATGAGCTTTTGTAAGGCCATCACCAGTTTGTCTTCACCGGCAACAGGCGCAGTCATGGGCACAGGATGGGCTTGCAGGACGGCTTGTCCTTTTGGTGAAACTTCAGGCAGCGGAAACAAGTCCAGATGCCCCAGTGTTAACATCCTGAATGTCACAATGGCGATGATGAACAGCAACACAAGCACATCGGCCATGGCGGTACCACCCATCAGCCTGCCCTGCGGTGCACTAAGGCGTGCGATCAACAGCAGGACAGTATAGGTGCTACCCGCAATGACTATGAAAGCACGCAGACGGCGACGTTGCTCAACCAGATCAGTACGCCAGTTTCTTGCTGCAGCCAATGCGGCCAGAATGGCAAATATCAAAGGTACCGCACGTTGTACGCCCACCGCCAGTGGTGCAATGACAGAGGCGCTGCCAGCCACCACAGCGCAGTTAAGCGCACTCAGGGCAGCGACCGCCAACCAGGCCAGCACATGCCAGGGCCGTAATACATAATCATCGTCAAATAGCGCTTGCACGAATACCCAGAACAGCACTGCATTTGCGACAGAAATGGCGACCAGAGGTGCTTGCCACAGGCGCGGCACCATGGCTTCAAACCAGGGTGTCGCACTGATCACCTGCACCGCCAGTCCGAGGCAAAGTGCAATGCCTGCCCGCACCACGATCAATTGCGGGCGGTCACGTCCTAAAATGGCGGACAGCAGCAAGAGCAGAGCCACCAGCGTACCCCGCAAAGCAGCATCAAGCAAGACCAAGGGATCAAGAACCAACATGCCTGTCCATCAAAGGATGAAAGGCAAAACAATAACAGCAGCAAGACTGCTAAGGCAAGCGGCGCAACTGCTCTATTGCTCTATTGCTTGCCGTTGCGATGAAATCAACTATCCAGATGGGAAATCAGCAAGTTACTGAAACGCGATAATTCCTTGCGCTTGACGTCGCCATGTCCCTCAGCTTCAGGCGCATCAACTGAGAGGCCTACCGCGATGATATCGATCAGCAATAATTGGAGGATGCGCGAAATCATGGACAGGAAGGTGGCATTGTCCTCGGTATGATTGACTGCCAGGCAAACCGTAGCCTTCTTCGCCAATGGAGACTGATTAGGTGTAATCGCAATCACGTCTGCCCCGGCAAGGCGGGCAGCATCCGCGGCCTTCAGCAATTCCGGCAATTTACCAGAGTTGGATACGACGATGACGACGTCACCAGGGTTCAGCAATTCTGCCGCCATGGAGAATAAATGCGCATCACCATAAGACGCTGTTGGAATACGGAAACGGAAAAACTTATGCTGGCCATCCAGCGCCACGGCCCTCGAATTGCCCATGGCATAAAACTCAACCTTGTTTGCCTTGCGTAACAGGGCGATTGCCTGGTCGAGT
The DNA here is from genome assembly GCF_049340405.1 of Undibacterium sp. Ji42W. Taxonomy (NCBI): domain Bacteria; kingdom Pseudomonadati; phylum Pseudomonadota; class Betaproteobacteria; order Burkholderiales; family Oxalobacteraceae; genus Undibacterium; species Undibacterium sp. Ji42W. Next base: position 434,121 of record NZ_JBMPOV010000005.1, on the reverse strand, counting down.
GAACGCACGTCCAGTTGGTCGCGAAAATTCAAAATCGCCGACACAGTGTTATCGATGACTTTGGCGCTCAGGTCATGCGTACTGTCACTCATGCGTACCTGGCTATGCCGTACAGGTATCGTGCCGGTCAGACTGCTGGCAAACTTGAGTTTGAAGTCAGCAAGACCGAGGAAGCCCAACGAACGACAAAAGCGGATGACGGTAGGCTGGCTGACATCAGCCAGGCGGGCAATCTCTGCAATGGCTTCATTCAATACGGTGCGCGGGTTTTCCAGCACCAGGGTGGCGACACGGCGCTCTGCCGGTGTCAGCTCAGCCTGGATTTGCTGTATGCGGTCCATGAGTGAACTGTCGCCGCTACGGCCACGCAAGTGCTCAGACAAAATCGCCGACACGCCATAAAACGCCGGATTGGGCGTTGTAATCACAAAGGTAGGAATTTGCGCCAGATAGCTGCTGAATCGCCCCTTGGCTTCAAAGCGTGTGCGGAAGGTGGAAGTGGCGAAATAATCGCCCATCAAAGGGATAATCCCACCGCCGATATAAATACCACCAAAAGCCCCCAGGGTCACCGCCAGGTTGGCACTAAAACTACCCAGCATGCCGCAAAAGCATTCCAGGGTCTCCAGGCAAAGCTCATCAGCATCAGCCAGGGCACCACGCATAATGTCTTGCGCCGGCAAGGCTTTGACTTTCTTGTTATTCCTGTCAGCCAGGGCGCGGTAAATCAATTCCATGCCAGGGCCAGAAATCAGGCGCTCGGTAGAAACATGCGGCCATTCTTTCCAGGCAAATTGCAGGATCGCATATTCACGCTCATCTACCGGCGCGAAATTGACGTGACCGCCTTCACTACCCAGGGTAACAAAGCCGTCTGAGGTAGGGATCAGGCCAGACACACCCAGACCCGTACCTGGTCCCAAAACACCAATAACAGATTTCGCCACTGGCGTGCCGCCGCCCACCTGCATCAGATCTTTAACCTGCAAACCCGGCAGTGACATGGCCAGGGCGGTAAAGTCGTTGACGATGAGCAGCGTGTATAAACCAAATTCGCGCCTTACATCTTCTATGGAAAATGCCCAATCGCGGTTAGTCATCCTGACCTTGTCACCGTCGATAGGATTAGCCAGTGCAAATGCAGCATGATGTACTTTGCTGGCGGGTACAGTAGATAAATAGGCGCGCAGCAAGGCGATGATGTCAGTGTATTCGTCACACTTCAAGACCTTAACGGACTCAAACACACCTGGTGAAGACTCAAGTGTAAAGCGCGCGTGGGTTGCGCCTATATCAGCCAGCAACCGCGGGCCACTGGAAAAGCCTGCCGCGTTACCATGTTCTACAAGTGCGTGTTCTGTCGTCATGCTGTCTTCATATCTACGGTTTGCTGCCTATTTTCTTAGAACCTGTTCACGCCCTTACTGCGCGTGCGTGATCGGGGCTCATGTGCTGCTCAAAATGCTTATGTACTAGAGTACATTCCGCTTTTTGTGCTGCTATTCACTCCCGCTGACGCTTACTCGCTACAAATCGTAAACAGGTTCTTACAGAGAATACAATCCCGCAATTTACCACAAACGCCTGCAATTTCATGCCCGAAATCAATGCCTGCCATGGCAAAAATCCACGATGGCGAGCTTGCATCTCCCTTCGATTGGGCTTGACAATATCATTTAATTAACTTTATTGATAGCTCTGTCTTGCTATTTTTTAACCAGCGCACATCTATATTCAGCTGTTTTTTAGTCTCGTCCCAGTTGAACGGCAGTTCTTTATTTTGCAGGCTGACCTGTGCTGGCTTGCCAGGAATATTGTGGATATGCATTGCAATGTCTCTGTCCACAGCCTCGGCGCGCGAGCCTGTCTGTGTCTGTAAGCTGATTTTCAACTGTGCGGCATTCGCCTGGCTATTGAAATGCATGAGGGTATAAGCCCCTTTCTCATAGGCATTCGCAGTCTCGCCATCATCGTCATACAATTTGCCTGTTGACTTTTTGACTGCAGCATCATGGTAGTAATGCAGTTCCAGTTTTTTTGCGGAATAGTCGCGGGTATTCTGGATCAGTGGGCTCATGGGGACGAAGGCACCGGCGCGTACAAATACAGGGATATGATCTTGCGCGACTGTGACGGTGGATATTGTTCCACCCTGATATTGCTGGTCATTGTAAAAATCAAACCAGGTGCTACCTGCCGGGAAATATACGCTGGTTTCTTTTTCTGCCGCCTTCATGACAGGATGGATAAGGAAGCTATCACCCCACAGATAAGTGTCCGCCACAGTTTGCAGCTTATGGTTTTGCGGTTCTGCATAAAACAATGGGCGCATGAAAGGCAGCCCATGCTGGTTATTTTCAAATGCCAGGGTATAGTTATATGGCAGCATGCGATAACGCAATTCTATCGCTGCCTTTGCCAGTCCCCTGGTCTTGGCTTCACGCAAGACCGGCTCAGACGCCACTTCTTCTTGCGCATGTGGACGGAACACTGGCTGGAATACGCCATACTGTAACCAGCGCGTGTACAACTCATCATCCAGATTGGCACCGGCAAAACCACCCAGATCAGAATGCATATAGGCCATGCCCTGCATGCCCATCTGCAAGGCTATCTCAGGCTGCGAGCGTAAGCCGCCCCACGTACGATTGACATCGCCAGACCACGGTATCATGCCCAGTCTTTGCGAACCTGAATAGCCAGAACGCATGAGGATGAAAGGCCGCTGATCGGGATAATCCTTCTTGTAGCCATCAGCAATCAGTTTGGCCCAGTTATGGCCGTAGATATTATGCAATTCGTCTGCACTGCCAGTCTTGTGTTGTAAAGCCGATGGATGAACTTCCGGCTCACCCAGATCTCCCCACCAGCCAGCTACTCCCGTATTTTTCAAGTCTTTATAGATATCCCAGAACCAGTCTTGTGCAGGCGGATTGAAGATATCAATGAGGCCAGTATTTCCAAAATAAAAATCATAAGTAAATGGCTTACCCTGCTTGTCAGTCGCCAGCACATTTTGATCAACAGCTTCCTGCCATTTTTTCGAAGTCGTCAAAATGAAAGGCTCGGTGATCAGGATAGTCTTGATACCTTGCTGCGCAAAGTCGGCAATCATGCCTCTGGGATTGGGGAAGCTGTCTTTATCAAATTCCAGATTACCCATGGTGCCCTTGATGTCTTTACCAAACCAGTAGAGATCAAAGATAATGGCATCGACAGGGATTTTTTCAGTGCGGAATTTATCCAGTATGCTGCGCGCTTCTGCTTCATTATGATAGCCAAATCGGCTGGCAAAGTTACCAAAGGTCCAGCGCGGTGGCAAAGGCTGACGCCCGGTCAGGCTAGTGTAGTTTTTGACGATATCGGCCCAGCTGTCACCAGCGATGATCTGGTAAGTCTTGCGACCACTGATGGTTTCATAAGCCAGCACATTGTTTTTTTTGCTGTCCAGGTCAAGCTGGCCTATCGCTGCATTATCAAAATGCAGGCCATACATCTTCGATGAAAATACCAGCGGCATGGCAAAGTTCATTTGCTCCGAACGCTCTTCATAACCATAGTGTGCCTTGTTGTACAAAGGCAGGCGATTACCACGACGGTTCATGCCAAGGGCGCGGGCGCCACCACCATACAAGGCTTCGCTGGCATCCAGATTAAAGTCCAGCACTTCTGCATCGGCAGTTTTGCTATAGCCATTTTTTTCTGACAGCAAGGGCTTGCCTTTATAAGCATAGGCAATTTGCAGCGGCGATTTGGTGATGCTGACACTGATGTCACCGGCAACATAGTGAATACTACTTGCTGTTTCATTGAAGCTGGTCTTTACACGCACTGGAGACAAGACAACTGCATGCGAAGCAGGGTTACATTTTTCAGCAGCAGGAATAAAACTGGTTTCCATGATCTTGTCGCTATAGGGCTTCAAGACATAGCGGCCATCATTGGTCTTGATTTCCAGGTGATCAGCCTGCTTGCTGACTGACACGATAGTGCGTGTAGAATTTTGCGCCTGGACTGTACTCACCAATGCAAAGACTGCCGCCGCAAAGATATTCAGTTTTACTAAGCTTGTTTTCTTCATGCTGTCTCTAATTATTTTTTTGCCAGTTCATACTAAGGTGAGATCAATATGGTGCTCAAGCCACTATTGAATTGCACCTTGCCATTCACGACTGTGGCTGTCTTGCCTGAATAATGGTCACGCAGTTTTTGTCCGTCGGCAAACACGCCACTGACGCTGATGGCAGGATTGCTGTTAACCGGAATATCCAGCGCGATCACCACCTTGTCGCTGACACCGTTCTTATCATAAGTACGCTTGAAGGTATAGGGTTGCTCGGCCAGTTTTTCATGTACGCCTGCGCCTATGGCAGCATGGGCACGCCGGAACAAACCCAGACGGCTCCAGTGTTGCCGGACATCGGCAATACGGTAGCCATCACGGCTGGCATTGTTTGCCAGCTCATCCCAGTTCATGAAAGAACGCAGGGTCGCGTCGCCTTGCGCACCAGCGGCATTCAATGTGCGCGCAGTTTCATCGCCATAATAAATTTGCGCAGCGCCGGGGCTCAGCAAAAGTTTATTGGCAGACTCAAACGGTTTCTGGCGCAAGAGATCAAATGGCCCACCATCATCATGTGAGCTGATGTAATTGAGGACGGAATAACCCGCCAAAGGCCCATGCAGGCGCGCGGCGTAATCACTGAACAAGGCTTCATAAGTCTTATTGGCATCTGACTTGAAGCCAAAATTGATGAGGCTGTCAAAACCGTTCTGGTAAAAATTAACCGTTTGGCCACCACCCATGTCAAAATCCTGGCCGTGGGCAAGGGCATAGTTATACACTTCACCAGTCATGAAGAAGGCCTGGTTACCAAGCTTCTTTTTGGGGTTGGCCTGCTTCCAGTCTTCATAAGCTGCACTGGCGAGGCCATGCAATTCTTTCCAGACCTCTGGTTCAGTATGTTTGGCGGTATCAGCCCGAAAGCCATCGACACCGTATTTTTTCACCCAGTCCACATGCCATTTCATGAGATAGTAGCGCGGTGCGCGGGGCAGGCCTTTGCGCTGAAAAAAGTCATCCAGCTCGTTGACTTCTTTGTCGTAGCGCCCTTCTGCTTTCCATTTTTCTACCAGCACTGGCGGCAAGCTGACTGTGGCATTACTGTCGGTACGTATATCCGGCAGGTTTTTCACGAGGGTGCAACTGACGGTGGTTTCAGTATCTTTATAGGTGCATGTTGGTGATGTCCTCACCCATTCGTCTGGCCAGACCGGGTCTTGCTCCGTTGCCGGTCCCAAGTGATTCATGACCACATCCAGCAAGACACGCATGCCATGTGCATGGGCTGTATCGACAAACTCGCGCATGTCGGCTTCTGTACCCAGGTTGGCATCGACACTGGTGAAGTCCTTGGCCCAGTAACCGTGAAAGCCATAGGATTTGCCTGTACCCTCATCGGTACCCGCATGGATTTGCTCGACCGGCGGCGTCAGCCAGATGACATCGACACCGAGGTCTTTGAAATAACCAGACTTGATCTTCGCGGTAATGCCAGCCAGGTCACCACCAGCATAGCCACGCTGGGGTGCGGCGTCATTTTTACGGCCATAAGCAAGGTCGTTTTTATGATTGGCATTATGGAAGCGGTCTGTCAATAAAAAATAGACAGTAGCGTTTTCCCAAAAAAATGGCTGGGCTGTTTTTAACTTGGGTGCAGCCAGCGATAGGGAACTACAAGACGCAGCCAGCAGTGCTGCCAGCCCTAGTCGGATTACTTTCGCTTGCATGGGAAAACTCCGTCGAATGCGAGGATTAAACTGCTGCAGCATTAGTTGCGGTCTTGCCCATGCTTGATGCAGCCGGTGTTTCTTCGACTGTTTCATCCTTGACCAGCAAAGTCAGCAAGCCCGCCAGTATCATGCAAGCTCCACCCAGCATCAACACCTTGACGGACTGGTTATCAAAGAAATGCTTCAATATCGCACCCAGCACGACGCCAGCAATGATCTGCGGTATCACCACAAAGAAATTGAACAAACCCATGTAATAACCCATGCGGTTCGCTGGCAATGCTCCGGCCAGAATTGCATACGGCATGGTCAGCACACTGGCCCAGGCTATGCCCACGCCCAGCATGGGCAAGAGCAACATTTGCTTGGATGAGATCAGGAAGATACTCATCAGGCTGATACCGCCTATTACCAGGCACAGCATGTGAACAAATTTGCGGCTGCTCATCTCGGCCAGCACTGGCAACAGAAAGGCAACCAGTGCAGACACACCGCCGTACACGGCAAACATGATGCCCACCCAGTTGCCACCTTCCTGGAAAGCTGCCGACTGCGCGTCGCTGCTATGGAAGACAGTTTTTGCAATCGAAGGTGTGGTGTAGACCCACATGGCAAATAAGGCTACCCAGGTAAAAAATTGCACCAGCGCCAGTTGCACCATGGTCCTGGGCATCCTGGTGAAACCACCCAAAATTTCGCTAACAGCCTTGCCTATGCCCTGGCTATTTTTGCGTTCCTGCTTGAATTTTTCCAGGTCCGCTGGAGGAATTTCCTTGCTGGTGAAAACTGTCCACATGACGGACAAGGCAAATATGGCACCGCCAACATAAAAGGAATATCTGACAGTGTCGGGTATGACACCATTCACCGGTACATTGCTGACCCCCAGATAGTCGGTGAATATAGTCGGTAACAACGATGCAATCACACCACCGCAACCGATGAAAAAGGTTTGCATGGCAAAGCCAGCCGTTTGTTGTGAAACATCGAGCTTGTCGCCAACAAAGGCGCGGAAAGGTTCCATGGAAATATTGATGGCGCTATCCATCATCCACAGCACGGCGATTGCCATCCACAAAACGCTGGAATTGGGCATGAGGAACATGGCAATCGACGCCAGTATCGCACCGATGAAAAAGAAAGGACGACGACGTCCCCAGAAAGGGTGCCAGGTATTGTCGCTCAGGTAGCCAATGACTGGTTGCACCAGCAAGCCTGTGATGGGTGCGGCAAGCCAGAACAGGGCCAGATCATCCGGGTTCGCACCCAGGGTAGAAAAGATGCGGCTGGTATTGGTATTTTGCAGCGCAAAACCAAATTGAATGCCAAAGAAACCGAAACTCATATTCCACAATTGCCAGAACGACAGACGTGGTTTGTATGCAGATACTTGCATGGTGTTTTGTCCCCAAATTTATGATGAACTACTGTTGCAGTATGGCTTGCTGGCTGAAAACGACTTCCCAACAAAGTCACCCGATCAAACCCATCCGCATTTTGAAATACTACCACAGCAAAATGTAATTAAACTACATAAATTTTTCACGGCAACTACAAACTGCAATCAGGCCTGATAAAAAAGAAAATATCGTTTAAAACCTCAACTTAAAAATAGCAATCTGTAGCAATACTACCCATCATCATGCGCTTTCCCAGAGGTATTCTGGCATATCCGGGCGTACTAGGCACCCAAAGAAAATGCCCACTGCTTTCATAAAAGCAGCGGGCATTTCACTGGTAAAAAACGGAGATTCAAAAACCTCATTTGCTCCTGAAAATCAGTTCCTTCATCTTCTGCAATTTAGGATACACCACAGGCACGGTCAGCATGGTGCTGGCAATCGCCATCAACAGCATCGCTGTAAAGGTTTCGCTGGTGATGATGTTTTTATCCAGCAAGATATTGACGAAAATAATCATGATCAAAGCCTTGGTTTGCAATAACCAGCCTATGATGGATGCCTCGCCTTTTTCCCATTTCAATATTTGTCCGGCGACCTGTATGCCTATCAGCTTGCCAGCAACAGAGGCGACCAGCAATACCGCGGCAGCAACAAATACAGCAACTCCGCCCATGGCCCAGTTGGTACGCAAACCCGTACTCAGGAAAAACACCGGCATGATGGCCAGCAAGACATGGTGGCGCATGAGGTCCATTTTCTCTTGATTAAACCAGTGGGCATCCATCACAGCACCCGCCAGGAAAGCACCAACCATGAAGTGCAGGCCAGCCCAATCCGCCGCAAAAGCACAAGCAGCGAGCCAGATCAGACCTACATACCAGCGGTCACGCTCTTCCAGCCAGACCATGAGTTTGCGGAAAAACCACGTCGTGACAGCAAACAACAGCAAGAAGCCGACTTGCCGCCCTACCCTGGTCCAGTCCAGCAAGATCACCGCCAGCACACCCCAGATGGCAATATCGTCAAGACTGGCATAACGCAATATGCGCTGGCCTATAGGCTGGCGCAGAATATCGAGTTTTTCCATCAACAAGATGAGGATGGGCAAGGCAGTTACGGCGCAGGCCATGCCCACACCGAGCACGAATTGCCAGCTCATGGCTTTGTGCCCCATCCAGCCATCCATGCTCAGCAGCCCCATACCAGCTACGCAACCAAACAGCAAAGGCATGCCCAATGCCAGACCCGCCGTGATGGTACTTTCGCGGCGATATTCCCACGCCTTCTTCAAGTCCAGTTCTATTCCGGCAATCATGACAAAAATCATGACGGCCCACCAGGCGATGCCATTCAATGACTGTATCACCTGGGGATTGAAGACAAACTTGTAGTAGTCGGGATAAATCGCGCCCAACACACCGGGCCCCAGCAAAATACCAGTGATAATCTGGACTACTACCAGTGGTGCGTAATAGTCAGTTTTACCTACCCGCCAGATCAGGTAAGGCAGGGTAAAAATCACAAACATCGCAATCAGGAAAATCTCGGTAGTGCTCATACCAGTATGCATAATTTATATTTTTTTGAGTTTATTTTTTATGCGCCACTGCTGGTGGAACCTCACAGTGGCACCTCCCCCACTCAGTCTTGACTCAGCTTCTGGCCTTGCAATGCTGGGCAATATAGGCAGCATGTCCTGGCATGATGGCCACGCATTTCTGCACTACCTCACGCACACTATCGAGATATTCCATGGTGTCCGCTTCGGTCTGCAAATTTACCAGAGGATTAAGGCTTTCAGGAATTAAATTTTGTCCTTCAAAAACCTGCAGCCAGCCGACCTCGGCAAACAATTCATTATCGACGCGCAGCAAGCGTCCGCTAGCGCGGAACAGGTCGATTTTATGTTGCAGACTATCCGGCACAGGCATGTCAGCACAAGCTTTCCAGAAGACTGAATCTTCGCGTTGATTGAGCTTGTAATGCAGGATCACAAAGTCACGGATGCGTTCATATTCAAAGCGTGACTGACGATTGTATTCTGCGATATCGACAGCATTGAAAGCCTGGTCAGGGAAGAAGTCAATCAGGCGTGCGATGGCAGCTTGTATGAGGTGGATACTGGTTGATTCCAAAGGCTCCAGAAAGCCGCTGGACAAACCTATCGCTACCACATTCTTGTTCCAGGTTTTATTGCGCATGCCGGTCTTGAATTTGATGACGCGCGGATCAGCCAGTGGCTTGCCATCGAGATTGGATAACAATACCGAGGCAGCTTCATCATCGCTGACGTATTGGCTGCAATACACATGGCCATTGCCTATGCGGTGTTGCAGAGGAATGCGCCATTGCCAGCCAGCGCGGTGTGCAGTTGCGCGGGTATAGGGCAAGAGTTCCGACGCAGATTCACAAGGCACGGCTTGCGCCCGGTCGCAGGGCAACCAGTGCGACCAGTCTTCATAACCGGTGTGCAATGTCTGCTCTATCAGCAAGCCGCGGAAGCCGGAACAATCGATGAATAAATCACCAGCGATGTGCTCACCAGTTTCCAGCACGATGGCGTCGACAAAACCATCAGCTTCGCGCTGGCTGACCGATACTATCTTGCCTTCGGTACGGACTACACCGCGTGATTCTGCGATCTTGCGCAGGTAACGTGCATACAGGCTGGCATCGAAATGATAGGCATGGGCAATCTGGTTCAAGGGTGAATTAGGTACATCGTGACGGGCGGGCATGAATTTATTTGCCTTACCCATCATACGGGTAATTGAATACGCAGCCAGCTCATCGGCCTTGCCCAGCTTGCGCATTTTTTGCCAGTACTGATCAAAGCGCACACTGCCAAGATCCTGGCCGATAGTGCCAAAGCCATGCATATAGCGCTCCCCCTGCTTGCCCCAATTGACGAATTCTATCGCCAGTTTGAACGTGCCTTGCGTCTCGCGCAGGAATTCATTTTCATCGATACCGACGACCTGGTTAAATCTTTGTATCATCGGTATGGTGGCTTCGCCGACACCGACAATACCAATTTCATCCGACTCTACTACCCGTATCCGGTATTGCCCCTGCAGCACGGTCGCCAGCGCCGTTGCTGTCATCCAGCCGGCAGTACCACCACCTACAATCACGACGTTTTTTATAATTGCATTCTGCATGTTGTCTCCACCAAAAAAACTAGCCCCCGTGAGCTCGCGCTGACAGGGGTTGCTTGCAGTTCAGCTAAGAACCTGTTTGCCGCCTTAGAACCTGTTTACGATCTGTAGCGAGCGTCAGCGGGGTCAGGGTAACAAAAACGCAGCGCAAAAAGCGGAATGTACTGTAGTACATGCGCTTTTTGAGCAGCACATGAGCCCCGCATTGACGACGATTGCGCTCGCGCAGTAAGATCGCAAACTGGTTCTTAGAACTTGTAGTTCAGGCCGAATAGATAAGTCCTGCCATACACAGTTTTATCTGTGATCTTGTTTGGATCAGTATCATATTGCTGGAACGGCGCATTGTTCCAGTTATTCGCTTGCGCCAGCAATGATAAACCTTTCAGGTAACCAGTCTGAAATTCATACGACACCTGGAAATCAACGATAGTTTCACCCTTGATAAAAGTCAATTGCTGATTATCCTGGAAGTCACTGACCTGGCCCAGGAAGTCAGAACGCTTACGTCCTGCTATCGCTATCTGGAAACCATTCTTTTCGTAGTACAGACGCAGATTGCTGACGCGTTTGGACAAACCTGGCAACGGGATATTTGCAGCACTGATATTTTGCGTACCAAAACCAAATGCAGGCAAGGTAATCTGACTCGACGTATCAGAGTGATTCACCATGACACCGAAGCCATCCAGCACGGGAGTGATCATGGAGAATGGAATATTCAGGGCGACTTCAAAGCCATGAATATTACCGCCTTCACCATTTTGTGGCGTCGTCAGCAAGCCGATAGTAGAACCTTGATATGGGCCAGTCAGAGGCAAAGGCGTGGTTGCACTGACAAAAGGTTTAAAGTCGAAAGTACGTGGTGCACGGTAGATATAAGTATCGAGCTGCTTATAGAAACCGGCAACGCTGAAATAACCTTTCTTGCCGAAATATTTCTCATAGGACAAATCGAAAGCCTTGGCGCTGAAAGGCTTGAGCTCAGCATTGCCACCAGTACCAGTGAGGATAGGGAAAGCACCGCCGGTTTTGACACCAAATTCCTGGCTGGCACGCAAATCATCCATGTTTGCTCGCGACAAAACTTTTGCCAGGCCTACACGCAAGAACTGTTCTTTACCCAGATCAAAAGAGACGTTAAGACTAGGCAGGAAATCAGAATAAGACTTGCCACCAGAGATAGTTTTGAATGGGCAGGTATCCACAGTGATGCCTGTGCACTTGGCCAGATCAACCTGATTGCCAGTCGATTGCTGGTTAGTATGAATGAATTGACCACCAAAATTACCACGGTAATTCAAACCCATTACCTGACCATCCAGATCACCCATCGCGTAGGCAGTCGTCACTTTTTCATTGACGGACCAGTCTTTTGCCAATACAGATGCATCAACCCAGCGCGCCAACTCATAAATCGAGCCCAAGGAACCATCAGGGTCAAAAGAGACTACTGGCAAACCAACTGTGCCCGCAGTTGCCACTGCACTGCCTGGTACCGCTGCAGAAGCATAACCACCACCGCCTTTAACGACCAGACGGCCTTCCTGACCAGTACGGGCTTTGTCACGCTCAGTGTAGTTAAGACCAAACTGGGCAGCGACGACAGGACCAAAACTCAGGTCACGTTTGGCGGTCAGACGTATGCTATTGACCTTGTCATTAATATCTGGCAAAGCCACGTATCCAGCTTGCGGCGTATTCGGTCCACCACCCCAACCGTCAACGTCAGTCAGTCTGGAGACATTGCGGTCAGAATAGTTCAGGCTGGTGGAGTACTTCACATCTGCAAAATTACCGCCATTAAAACCGGTATAAGAAATCGAACCCAGTGGCGATGCATCACCCGGCTGACCAGCTGTGGTTTCATAGCGTTTGCTATGCTTGACAGCTTTTGAATAAGACAGATCGGCTACTGCTGTCCACTCATCGAGTTTCATTTCATTATTCCAGCCTATCGACGTCAACTTGTCATCAGCGCTTTCCTTGTGATTGCGAACTACGCCTTTATAGTTACTGAAAGTACCCGCAGTCGCAACACCGTTGACGATGGTTGCATTGCTGAGTACGCCATCTGGATCATAACCGCCGGCTGAACCGGCAATTGCACCTTCCAGACCGGTTTTCTTCAGGCTGTTAGAACCAGCGGAATAAAACACGTCTACAGAAGATTTGAAGTTTTTATTTGGCTTGTATTGCAAAGTCAGAGAAGCGCCATCGCGGTTACTCTTGCTGACTTCAGTATCAGACTTGAATCCGCCCGGTGCCACAACTTTGGCGCCGTTATAATCGACTGTTGGCGCAAAGCCGCCCCATGAATCAAATTTTTGCTGGCCGCCGCCATCTTCCTTGAACTTGGTCAAGCCCAAAGACACGCCCAAAGTACGGTTGGCAAACTGGTCAACATAAGAGAAAGATGCGCGGTCACCGGTACCCTCTTCGGAGCCTGATTGTACGCCCGTGCGTTGCTTGCGGTAACTGGCAGCCAGTACACGCTTGCCAAAGTCCAGTGGCTTGAGTGTATTCAAATCAATAGTTGCTGCCAGGCCCTGGCCCACCAGTGCTGCATCTGGCGTTTTGTAGATCAATACAGAACCCATGAGTTCAGCCGGGAACAGGTCAAACTCGGGGCTGCGGGCATTACCTGTGGAAGCCTGTTCGCGACCATTGAGCAAAGAGCCATTAAAACTTGGCGACAAACCACGCACGCTGACGTCTGCTGCCTTGCCTGACGAACGGCTACGCTGTGCTGTAACACCAGGTAAACGGGCGATCGATTCTGCCACGCTGGCATCGGGCAGTTTGCCGATGTCTTCAGCAGAAATTGCTTCGACGATGGAATTGGAATTTCTTTTGATCGAGATGGCTTCTTCTATACCCTTGCGGATGCCTGTCACGACTACAGTATTGTTTGCTGCTTCTTGCGCAGTAGCGATGTCGGTCATACCAAATATCAATACCGCACATCCTGCCGCAACCGGGCTCAACTTAAAAGAAAAACGGTGCAGAGCTTCGCCCTGCCGACGCTTTTGCGTAGCTTGTTTCATGTAATGTCCCCTCACACTTTTATTTGACTTGCACTCTTTGAGTCACCGGACAGAAACCCAACATTTCAGCCCGGCAATCAGAACCCAAGGTTCCGAGGTGAATTTTGTACTAAAACTAGATTCAATGTCAAACGAAGACTACAAAAAACTACAAACAAAATACATGCACCATATAAGATCTCTATAGCAAGGCTAGCTCTACGCACTGAAATGTGTTGTGTATGCCCCACAAGCGAGCAAGAGAACAATGTAGTTAGACTACTTTATGTAATCGGACTACTTATTAAATTCGAGAACTTCGTTATATAAATCCGGCTGCGAGACCCAGCAAAGGCCATGGTTCCAGCAAAAAAACGATGCAGAGCAACTCCAAAGCGATGTTCAGATCAAAAAGGCAAGCTTGGGGGGGAACTGAATCTATCATGCCCATCTTGAGCAGTGACCGTTTCAACAGGCAAGTCAGGGGTGTTTTTTTAGCGCTGGGTCAGCCAGCTGGGTTGATGCCTCTGATCTGATATCAGGGCCAGATTCACGACTTTACACATAGAGTTCCCCCTTGGCGACCAGGCAAACTTGTCCATGCACCAGAACAGTTTCATCCTCGGCACTTACGTTCACATACAATTCACTAGGTCTGTGCACATAGGCACCCTGGGCAAAAATTTGCGTGTCGCCAGCCTGGGCACGCTGATGCTTGACCATATAGGCACCGGCAGGGCCGACCGCACTGCCAGTGGCGATATCCTCAAGTTTGCCTTCATTGTCCCAGGTACGCCCTTCCCGACGCTGTACATCCAGCACATAGACAAATTTTGCGTCCACGCTTGCCAGCAGGACTTCGAACTTCTCATGGCAGATGCGGGCCTTGTCTAGGTGTTGTTGTATAGGCACGATCAGATAGGGCAGACCTGTCGATACCACTTGCAGCGGCAAGTCTGCCACCTGGTCATGCGCATGCAGGTTCAGGGCCTTCAAGAAATTCTCGGCAACACTTGTGCTCAAGGGTTCGCCAAAACTGGCCTTGCCCTGGTTCATTTCAGCAAAAAAATTTCCATTCTCTTGTCTGCTGCTGGCAAATACACTGCGTTCATTCAGGACGAATTCAAATTCCGCAGTCTTGCTCTCGGGTTGATATCGCTGATGCAGGCATGCTGCCGCGCCGATGATGGGGTGACCGGCAAAACCCAGCTCTTCTTCCATGGTAAAAATATGGGTACGCCACCTGTCATGCCCTTCCAGCTTTTGCAGGAAGATACTCTCGAACTGCCGCATTTCCCGAGTCATCGCCTGCATCATATAGGCTGATAAGGTCTGCTCCAGCATGAAGATACTCAGGCCATTGCCCGCCAGCGTTTGCTTGGCAAAGACATCCACCATGGTAAATGGAAAAACCTGTTTTTTCATTTTTTGCTCCCTTAGGGTATCAGCCTGAATTCTACTGAAACCAGTATAGGCAAAAAACTTGAGCGCAGAGCAAAATGTCAGGTGGCTTTCTTTTGCTGTTGTCGACGCCAGTGTCTGCCATAAAGATGCAGCCCAGCCATGGGCAACAAGAACCAGAAGATGCCATTGGCGATCACACTTGCCTGTGTGAAATTGAAATGATAGTGATAGCCAGTACTATCAATATAGACAGCCATATACGGAAAACCGGCAAACCAGCCTTCACCAGCAATGTTGGGATAAGGCAGCAACATCCAGAAGGTTCCTAGCCATGATGCCAGCCCCAGCAGTAATCCTGCCAGCAAGCTGCCATAACAGAGTTTTTTCCAGTTTTTGGGCCCCTTGCCTGACAGCGATAGAAGCACGCTGCTACACAAACAGTAAATCCCGGCCAGTACCAGCAAGCTGGCAGCCACAACGATAGTGATAAGCATGATCTGTCCAAGCATAGAAAAGATAAGCGAATGAGCATGATAGCATCTGCTTTTTGCTTTTTCATGATTCATTGCCTCGCTGTACAAGCGCTTTGTTAACAGCAATTCACCTCCGCACATATTCACCGCCTCCCCCTCAATAGTCAGTTTGAAGAAGCATCCAGGCATTCATCTACAAATTATCATTCTGTAAAACGACAAACTCAAAAACGATGCGGCATTCCCGCCACACTGCACACCTAAAGACTTGTTAAGCATTGATACTTTCGACTCCAAGCCACAGAAATCGGTGACAGCCTTTACCGGCAGATTTATGATGAGTGCATTAAAGCAATGTCTGCCCCAAGGAGGAATGATGTACTTGCCGCCGCACACAGCCATGCTGACCGCTATCCTATTGTCATTTTCACTAGCAGCCCATGCCAGCGCCGATAATACCGAAGAAGACGATGATCTGAAGGCCGTCTATGGCGACAAGCTGACCGTCAGTATTGCCACGGGCAGCCAGAAATCCTTGCGTCTGGCTCCAGCCGTCACCAGTGTCATCACGGCAGCGGATATTCGTGCCATGGGCGCGACTGACCTTGATCAGGTACTTGAAACAGTGGCGGGCATGCATGCAGAAAAAATCGGTGCCAACAATTTTTCTGCCTATGTATTACGCGGCATTATCAATGAACTCAATTCACAAATTCTGGTATTACAGAACGGCGTACCGATGACCGTACTGCTGACCGGGAACAGATCGCGCCTGTGGGGCAGCTATCCCTTGCAACATATCTCCCGCATAGAAATCATACGAGGGCCTGGCTCAGCCTTATATGGCGCAGATGCGTATAGCGGCGTCATCAATATCATCACCAAAACCTCTGCAGAGATACAGGGCACGCAATTTGGCATTTCCGCCGGTTCATTTTCTACCCGTGATGTCTGGATACAGCATGGTGGCAAACTGGGCAACGTGGATGTCGCTGCTTATTTTCGGGCTGGCAAAAGCGCTGGTAGCGCAAATATCATCACTGCCGATGCACAAACCGGGCTGGACCGCGTATTTGGCACCCATGCCAGCCTGGCACCCGGCCCCTTGAATAATGGTCACGATGCAGTGGATGCCCATCTTGACCTGAGTTATGAAAAATGGCGCTGGCGCAGCAATTTCATCCTGCGCGATAACATAGGTACCGGGACGGGTACTTCTTCAGCACTTGACCCTAGCGGTAAATTAAAAAGCCAGCGCCTCACGTCAGATTTGTCCTGGAGCGATAATCATATCGGCCGAGACTGGGGCATGGGCTTCAATATGAGTTATTCGCAGTACCTGCAACGCCTGCCTTCGCCCCTGGTTTTGTATCCTGCGGGGGTTACTTTTCCCACCGGTAATTTCCCCGATGGGATCATAGGCGCACCCAATACTTCAGAACGACAATTACGTACTTCTGCCTATGCCGTGTATTCAGGCTGGCGTGACCACCAGCTACGTGTCGGTGTCGGGCATGATGATCTCAACATGTATGACACCTATGAATTCAAGAATTTCCTGATCACCCCGGCAGGCTTGCCGCAACCAGCGGGTGCGGTACAAACTTACACGGGTGCGCTGGCATTTCTGGAGCCGCACCGCCGCAAGGTAGATTATGTGTATGCCCAGGATGAATGGCAATTCGCGCCAGACTGGAACCTGACGGCAGGTATCCGGCATGACAACTACTCTGATGTCGGCAGCACCACCAACCCGCGCGTGGCGCTGGTGTGGGAAGCGGCGTATAACCTGACAACCAAACTCCTGTATGGCCAGGCTTTCCGCGCTCCCTCTTTTAACGAGCTTTACAGCATCAATAATCCTGCACAACGCGGCAACCCGTCCATACAACCCGAGAGCATCAAGACGCTGGAGGCTGCCCTGATATGGCAGGCACGCAATGATTTGCAGGCAAAACTCAATATCTTCAAGTTCAGGATGAAAAACCTGATACGTACCGTGCCAAATGCGATCAAAGGCACAGGCAGCTCCTATGCCAATACCAATAGCCAGGAAGGGCATGGCATGGAAACCGAGTTGAACTGGCAAGCCAGCCGTCAGTTGCGGGTGAGCGGCAACTACAGCTATCAGGTCAATACTGATCAAGTCACCAATCAGGATGCGGGCTATGCGCCGCACCACCATGTCTTTGCCCGCGCCGACTGGCAATTTGCGCAAGACTGGTTATTGAGCCCGCAATTCAACTGGGTGGCAGGACGCAAGCGCACCGTTGGTGACCTGCGCCCACCAGTGGCAGACTATAAGTTGATGGACCTCAGCCTGCGTACCAACGCAGGCGCCTGGGAAGTGTCTGGCGGCATCCGCAACCTGATGAATGTCGATGCGCGCGAGCCCAGCTTTGCTCCTGGTAGTATCATCAATGACATACCCCTGCCAAAACGCAATTTCGTCTTGCAAGTCATGTATAAAATGTGATCGCCAGGCTGGCCCATGTCAGCGGCAGATAAGGGCGCCGCTACCTTTCATCTGCATGAAATAGTGGAGAAGCAAAGGCTTTGGGTAAAATAGCGCCTGGCTCAGTATCAGCCGACTACCAGGCGACTACCAGGCGACTACCAGGCAACTACCAGACGACCATCAGGACTACCTTGCACACCCCTATCAATTATCAGGTTTTTCCTTCCCTTCCCAAACTGTCCCCTTTGGTTATGCATATCATGACTGTAGAGCTGGATGGCTGTGAGGCATTCTTGCCTGCCACTTTATGCCCTGCCATCATGCTGTTTGCCCGCGGTGGTGGCGTGGTGGTGCAGGCTGATCAGGCTGAGCTTGTCGCTGAACGCTTTTTCTTGCGCGGCCCTTTCATGGAACCCATGCATGTGCGATATAAACCCAGGACTCTGGCCTTATCAGTGTGTTTCCGTCCCGGCATGCTGCAACAGGCCATGGGCATCAATGTCGCAGGCATTGCCGGTAATGTCCTGCCTTTTCATGAACTGGTCAGTGCAAAACGTGTTCAGGCTTTCTTGCAGGCGCTTGATGATATTCAGGATATCAGTGCGATCGTTGCCCTGTTTCAGGAGTTCCTGCTCGAAGTGCTGGATCACAAGCCCAGGAGCAGCATGGGTGCGGCATTTCTGGCCGCACACAAAAAAATCTTTTTCCCGTTACTCGAATTATCTGACTATTTTGGCATAGGGCAAAGACAGTTAGAGCGCAGGGTACGCGAGAACTTTGGCGTGACCCTGCGTGATGTCCGGCGCATAGTCAGGTTTGGCTTTTCCCTGCCCCATATCATCAGGCCTGACGTTGCCTGGGGTGATCTGACCCAGATTGCTCAGGATACCGGTTACTACGATCAAGCCCACATGCACAGGGAATATGTAGAACTGGCAGGTATACCACCGGCGCAGCTCAGGCAAAAAATCAGCGCCCGCGATCCTGCATACTGGATTTATCTGATGCCGGATGACGATTTCAATAAACTTTTTTTATTGATCGATTGACGGGCCGGTACAAATTTGACGCCTTGATACAATTACAGATACGACTGATTATTTAGACTGTTTTTCATGACCAACATGAGAAACATGATGAATATGAGCCCGCAAGAAAACAGCCCAAATAGTCCTCGAAAGCCACTGCAAGTACGTCAATTGAAAATTGATTTATCCCAGGGTTTTTCACGCCACTGGCTGGGAGGCGATGCCTTCCGTACCCATTTATACAATGCCCAGTCCTACAGTTTTCCTTTGGGTGAGCAATACTTCATCGACAGCGTCAGGGCAGCTCTGCCTATGCTCAAGGATGAACAATTAAAAGAGGAAATCAAAGGATTCATCGGCCAGGAAGCCAGCCACCGTCATATTCACATGCAATATAATCAACAACTTGATGCCCAAGGCTTGAGTTATTTCCTGGAAGGCTATGTGGCCTGGCGCATACGCACGGCAGCCATGCTCAGCGTGCAGAGCAATCTTGCCATCACCATGGCCTATGAACATTTCACTGCCATTTTTGCCGATGGTGTTTTGAGTGAACCCTGCTGGATCGGTGATGCAGAAGAACCGCTGAAAACCTTGTGGACCTGGCACTCCATAGAAGAGACTGAACACAAATCTGTCGCCTTCGATAGCTACCTTGCATTAGGCGGTGGTTATTTCCGTCGCATCGCCTGGTTCCTGTATGTGAGCATGCTGTTCAGTGTTGATACGACTGTGCAGACCATGCATTGCCTGTACAAGGATGGCCAGTTATTCAAACCAAAGACCTGGTGGCAGGCACTCAGATATTGTCTGCGCCCTCGTGGCCTGTTGTGGTTTTCACTGCCGCATGTCCTTGCTTATTTCAATCCTGGTTTTCAACCCTGGGAACGCAAGAACCTGCACCTGACTGAGCAATGGCTGGTAGAACAAAGCAATACATATCGCGAAATAGGCAAACCCGCACAAATCTGAAAAGCATACGCACAAATAAAAAACTCGCTGAATATATATTCAGCGAGTTTTTTATCACAAGGATGAATCCAGAAGAATAGCTTAGTGCTGCAACAAGGCATTCACTTCTGCCAGATCATCTTCTTTCAAAGTGCCAGCGGCTGATTTCAAACGCAGGCCATTCAAGATAGTGTCATAGCGCGCTTTCGCCAGAGTCTGACGTGTGGTGTACAACTGCTGCTGTGCATTCAACACGTCGATGTTGATACGCACACCAACCTGATAACCAAGCTTGTTGGAATCCAGTGCTGACTGGCTGGAAATTTCTGCAGCTTCATAAGCCTTGACCTGCGCCAGGCCAGAAGTTACGCCAACAAAAGCCTGGCGTGCACCTTGTGCGGCTGAGCGACGGGTAGTTTCAAAATCACTGCGTGCTTTTTCTTGCAGGGCAACCGCTTCTTTGACGCGACTATCGACAGAAAAACCTGCGAAGATAGGAATATTCCATTGCACACCGATTTGCGTTGTCTTGGCTACGCCGGTCAGGTTAGGATTAGTGGCACCAGCATTGGATGTACGGCCAGTGCTCGCGACCAGATCAACAGTAGGATAATGACCGGCACGGTTTCTTTCAACTTCGCGCTTGGCAACTTCAATCGCCACTTGTGAAGCCACGACATTGAAATTTTGTTGTTCAGCAGAAGTCACCCATTGATCAATTATTGCCGGTTGTGGCTCATTGAGTTTAACGCCTGCTCTCAACTGTGCCAGTTCACCTGCTTCCTTGGCGATGATTTGTTGCAAGGCAGCGCGCTTGACTTGCAAATCACTTTGGCCTGCATATTCCTGTGCTGTCACCAGATCGTAACGAGCTTGCGCTTCGTGCGTATCGGTAATGGTGGACGTGCCAACTTCAAAATTGCGTTTGGCAGAAGCCAGTTGTTCAGAGATGGCACTTTTTTGTGCAAGCAGGGTCTCAAGGGTGTCTTGTGCGGCCAGTACATCAAAATAGGCTTGGGCTACGCGAATAATCAGATCCTGCCTGGACTGCTCGAACAAAGCCTGGTTGATGACCAAAGACAATTTGCTTTGTTCATAGGTTTGCCAGTTGCCCCAGTTGAACAGGGGTTGCGACAATCCCAGTGTCCAGGTATTGGTCACGCCGGTAAATGAACGGCTGCCGCTGACGACGTCATTTTCTGCTTCAGTGCGTGCTTTACCGTCACTGCCTTTCAGAGCGATACCGGGCAACAGACCTGCGCGGCCTTGCACAGGTTTTTCCTGTGCAGCAGTCAGGCTGGCACGGGCACTTGCGTACTGCGCATCATTTGCCAGAGCATCCTTGTAGATTTGCAGCAAATCAGTTGCATTTGCATTCAAAGTCAAGAAAGCAGAGGCCAGCAGTGTGGCAAGAATAGGATTACGCATGTAAGGCTCCGAAAAAAAGTGAATTAATAAGTGGGCATACCCGTATCGACTTGTTGTGCCCATGCATGCACACCACCAGTCAGATTAATTGTTTGGGTAAAACCCTGACGCTCTAAAAAATTTGCTACCTGCATACTGCGCCCGCCGTGATGGCAAATGCAGACGATTACATCATCCGGCTCCAGTTCTTGAAAACGGGCCGGCACTGTCTGCATAGGCATCAGTTGCACACCGGGGATATGACAAGTCTCATACTCCCAAGGTTCCCGTACATCGAGTAAAACCGGGGCTTTTCTACTACTATCGTTGAGCCATTGCGCCAGCTCTGTTGCAGTCATGTTTTCCATACCATGTTCTCCGTCTTCTGTTCAGGATTACAGGCTGAAATGCGACACCGGCTTGGCACCTGCAGCAGGCTCCACCACCGTTTCAAACAAGTTTTTCTTGTTCACTGCAGTTGCAGAAGTGCGCGTAAATAATTGCGCTGTCAAAGCTGGCAGTTGCCCTACGAAAGCCAGCAAACGGCCACCCACATTCAATTGCTGTTGCAGATGTTCAGGCAGTTCTTCCAGGCCGCCAGCGATGACGATGGCGTCGTAACTACCCGTATTTTTATCGCTGAAAGCATCAGCCAGAACCACATCCACATTGCTGACATGATTGCGGTGCAAGTTACTGGTCGCCAGTGCATGCAAGACTTTGGATGATTCCAGCACAGTGACGTGACGGGCAGAATAAGCCAGCAATGCGGCCAGATAACCTGTGCCTGCGCCGACCAGCAAGACGTTTTCCTGCTTCTTCAACACCAGCTCTTGCAAAATACGCGCTTCCAGCTTGGGCGTCATGGCCTTGCTGCCATCCGGCAAAGGCAATTCGGTATCAAAAAACGCCAGGCTTTTTTGTTCTGCCGGGAAATACTCTTCGCGTTTAACCACAATCAGCATATCCAGTACTTCCTGGCTCAACACATCCCAAGGGCGAATTTGTTGTTCTATCATGTTGAAGCGTGCTTTTTCGATATTCATTTCTATACTCGATTGCAAAATTGATGGAAACGGCATTTTATCAAAGCACTTGGGTAGATTGACGATTACCGCGCCATTTTTGCGTCATCCACAAGCCCAAATCATCCAGATAGGTATAAATCACCGGTACAACGACCAAAGTCAGCAATGATGAAGTGATAATCCCGCCTATCACAGCCTGCCCCATCGGTGCGCGTTGCTCGGAACCTTCAGACAAGGCAAATGCCAGCGGGACCATGCCAAATACCATCGCCAGCGTCGTCATCAGGATGGGGCGCAGGCGTACATGGGCAGCTTCCAGCAGGGCTTCCATACGGTCCATACCATCTTTTCTTGCCTGATTGGCAAAATCTACCAGCAAAATCGCATTTTTGGTCACTAATCCCATCAACATGATGAAACCGATGATGGAAAACATATTCAGCGTAGAGCGGAAGAACATCAAAGCCAGGAAAACACCGATCAAAGTCATGGGCAAGGCCGACATGATGGCTATGGGCTGCAAGAAGCTGGCAAATTGTGACGCCAGGATCATGTAGATGAAAATCACTGCCAAAGCCAGCGCCGACAGCGCGTAGCCAAAGGATTCTGTCATGTTCTTGGTGGCCCCACCCATCTTGTAGCGGTAACCGGGTTGCCATTGCATGCCATCCAGTACTTTTTTAACTTCAGCACTGACTTCACCGGCAGAACGGCCAACCACATTGGCAGACAACTCCACTTCGCGGTTCAGGTCACGGCGGTTGATCTGGTTAGCACCCGTCGATGGTTTGATGTCTGCCACCTGACGCAAGGGCACCATTTTTGGTGAGCCGTCTGCATTGGTTTGTGTACTGCTCAGCATCAGCCGCGATAAGTCTTCAGCATTATTCCTGTCATTTGGCGACAGACGCACGGTGACATCATAGTTTTCATCATCCGGTGCACGCCAGGTGGTGGCAATTTCCCCTGCCAGCAAAGGCCGCAAAGCGCCACCTATCTGGGCCACGCCCACACCCAGGTCTGCACCAATATCGCGGCGCGGTTGCACCGAGATCGTTGGCTTTTGTGCTTTGAGGCTGGAATCCAGATCAACCAGCCCAGGGATTGCGCGCAATTTCGCCTGCACCTGTTCAGATAATTTACCCAGCTCATTCAGGTCACTGCCCTGCAAACTGAAGCGCAGATTTTTGTTATCGCCCCCTACGCCATCCAGCGCACCGATATGCGTGACGGTAATACCAGCAATCTGGCTCAGGCGATTACGCAAAGGCACTGACATCTGGCTGGTAGTTCTGGCCCTGTCCTTGCGTGGCACCAGACGGACAAAAGTGCTGACATAATTCTTGCCCTGTGCCGAGCCGGTATTGACCGTGCTATAGGTATCAAGCACTTCCGGGAATTCCTTGATCACAGCCTCAACCTGATGCACCTTGGTTTCTGTCAGCTCCAGTGATGAACCTACTGGCGTATAAAAAGTCACACCCGTTTCAGAATAGTCAGCTTGTGGTACAAATTCTGAACCGATCAGACCTGTACCAGGTATTGCCAGACCAAGGAAAAAAGTCAGCGCTGCAATCAGCAAAGTCTTGATACGGTGCTTGAGCGACCAGCACAACATCACTTGATAGCCACGCGAAAACCATTGCACACCGCGCTCAAACTGTTCCAGCACGCGCCCTATGCTGTTCGCATACCAACCCTTGCGAATGGATTTGCCGTTTTCATCTACAGTAGGATGACCATGTGCATCCGGGTCTGGCCAGATCGATGACAACATCGGGTCCAGCGTGAACGACACGAACATGGAAATCAAAACAGCGGCTGTGACGGTAATACCAAACTGGTGGAAGAAGCGACCGATAATGCCGCCCATAAAACCGACAGGCAAGAACACGGCAACGATGGAAAAGGTCGTCGCCAAAACTGCCAGGCCTATCTCTGCCGTACCTTCCAGCGCCGCCGTGTAATGATCCTTGAACTTGCCATTGACCTTCATGCCAGCATGCCGCACGATGTTTTCACGGACCACGATCGCATCATCAATCAGCAAACCCACGCACAGCGACAAGGCCATCAGGGTAATCATATTGATGGTAAAGCCAAACATGTCCATGAACAGGAAGGTGCCTATCAAGGCCACCGGCAAGGTCAGACCAGTGATCACAGTAGAGCGCCATGAGTTCAGAAACAGGAACACGATCAGCACTGTCAGTGCGGCACCTTCGATCAGGGTGCGGCGCACATTCTCTACCCCCACACGTATCTGGCGCGAGCCGTCCTTGATCACCTGTACTTTGACACCCGGATATTGCGCCTGTAATTGCGGCTCCAGCGCCTTTAACGCTTCGGCCAGGCCATCTGCCACTTCTATGGTGTTTTGCCCCTGTGCTTTCAGGATGTCAAGGGCAACAGTGCGCTGGCCGTTGTACAAAGCCAGACTCTCTTGTTCTTCCTGTCCATCAATGACACTGGCTACCTGTGACAGTAACACGGGCTGGCCGCCACGACGAGCCACGATGATGCGGCCAAAGTCTTGCGGGTTCTGGATGCGACCCTGTATCTGCACAACCTTTTCATTGTCGAGCGCACGAATGGCACCGGTAGGCAATTCCTGGTTTTCATTGCGTAGGGCATTGATGACTTGATCTACCCCCAGGCCTAACGATTCCATTTCACCCGGCTTGAGGTAAATCTTGATCTCACGCTTGACACCACCGACCAGAGTAACGGAGCCGACACCGCGCACATTTTCCAGGCGCTTCTTCACCAGTTGATCACCAATGGTGGTCAACTCACGGAAATCACGCTTCTTGATCTTCTCGTCATTAGTTACCGAGACCGAGAAGATGGGTTTGTCAGAAGGATCATAACGCGTCACCCTGGGCTCTTTGACCTCCTTGCGAAAGCCCGCCTTGATGAGTGCCACTTTTTCACGCACATCTTGCGCTGCCTGTGCCGGATCAACTGTCAGGTCAAATTCCAGAATGACGACAGAAGTGCCTTCGTAAGAACGCGAAGTCAGGGCGCTGATGCCATTGATGGTATTGACGGTTTCTTCAACCTTGCGGGTAATGTCGGACTCTATCGTCTCAGGTGCGGCACCAGGATAATCGGTCTGGATCACCACCACCGGGAAAGTAATATCGGGGAACTGGTCTACCCGCAAGCGCTTGTATGAGAACAAACCCAGTACCACAAAGGCTACCATCATCATGGTCGCCAGCACTGGATTGCCTATGCTGATACGTGTGAACCACATGATTACACCTTGCCTGTCGTGGTAATCATCTTCACAGCCACGCCTGCACGCAGGCGGCCCAGATTGGCTTTGACTATCTTGGCTTGTGGTGCCAGGCCAGACGCTATCTCCACCACAGGCTTGCCCTGGCTTTCACCACGCAGGCCCAGTTTGACGGGTTTTTGTTGCAAGACATTGTTTTCTATCGCATAAACGAAAGCCTGTTCACCTTCGTACTGTATGGCAGTTTCAGGCACGGTGAGCACTTCGGATTTTTTATCAACGACCAGTTGTGCTTCGCCAAACATGCCTGCCCGCAAAATGGTATCAGGATTGGCGACCTGTACATAGGCCATGATGGAGCGTGAACCTGCTGTGGTGGCCGGGTTGATGCGCACCACCTTGCCATCGACAGCCGCTGGTACGCCTTCTATTTTCAGTTGTACAGGCTGGCCGATTTTAATGCTGGCAATATCTTGCGTAGGCACAGGTGCTTCCATTTCCAGCATGCGTAAATCGACGACATCGAGCAAGCGGTTATCTGGCGAAATTTTTTCGCCCGGTTGCACCATGCGGTTACTGATCATTCCAGAGATCGGTGCGCGTATGACGGTATCTGCCAGCGCTTTTTGCGCAACATTCAGCGCGCCCCTGGCGCTGTCTATATTGGCAAGCGCGATGGCATATTGGCTGTTGGTATTGTCATAGGCATTTTTGGAGATGAAACTTTTTTCCAGCAGGGCTTTGTTATTGTCGCGCGCCAGGCGGGCTATTTCCATTTGCCCCTGGGCAGCGGCTAAAACACCTTTGGCCTGCTCTAGTCGCGCCAGATAATCACTGCTGTCCATCTTGATCAGGATTTGGCCAGCCTGCACGGCTTCACCTTCACGCACCAATACCTCGGTAATATCACCAGCTACTTTGGCTTTGACCGCAGCCTGGTTGATGGCCCGCAGAGCACCGGACAAAGCCAGGAGTTTCCTGACTTCGGCATTGCCCACTTCGACGATATCAGCAGGTAAAAATTCCAGTACTGCCGGTGATGATTGCGTGCCCACGGCGGCGGCACTTGCCGATACGGGCGCGACCTTACCCTGAGATTTTTTCTTTATCAGTATCACGCCCGCAGCCACTAACAGCACAACGGCAATGATCCAGAAAGTCTTGCGTTTTAACATGCTTGTTTTCCAAAAAGTAATGGTTTCATGGCCTGGGCTAAGATGGTAAATAAACTATCCAGGTCGTAAAAAACCCTGACTTTAAAGCCTGACACAAGGTAAGGGTCAAGCAACGCATGCAATTCGACAAGAAAGTAACAAATAAGCAGCAAATAAAGCTATTTTTTCAACAACAAACTATGTAAAGACAACTCTATGTAGTGTTCAAGATAAGTGTCGAGCTTATCTGGCTCTATATTGCACACCCCTTGAGAATGCTTCCAGATCATCATCATGATCATGGGGGCAATCAGTATCCTCGCATCAATCTCCACATCAACACTGCGTATCTCACCACGGGCCATGCCGCGCTTGAGCATGGTCATGACCAGGTTTTCACCACGGTTGATGACCTCTTCCTGGTAAAACCTGGCAAGCTCAGGGAAATTCCCGGCTTCTGCCATCATCAGTTTGGGTAAGCCAGACAATTTGGTATTGCCTATGCTACCCCACCAGGTCTTCATGATCAGCCGGAACAGCTCTTCACTATTGCCTTCAAACTGTTCAATCACACTTTCTGCTTCACCAATCAGGGGAACTATACTTTCCCTTACCACCGCCTTGAACAGCTCTTCCTTACTGGAAAAATACAGGTACAAGGTACCCTTTGAGACACCGGCAGCGCGCGCCACGTCGTCCAGACGTGTTGCAGCGAAACCGCGCTCTACGAATAAATCGAGGGCAGCAGCGAGTAATTCTTGCGGGCGGGCATCCTTGCGGCGCTCCCACTTGGGCTTAAAAGGGCATAGCATAATATTAACAACTCAAATTAACTTACTTTTGAGTCAGTAATATAGTCCGCGCCCAGTCCAGCGTCAAGATAAACACTTGTTGCGTCCGAATAAAGCCATGAACGAAACAATAAATTCTTAAATATCAAGCTATAGTCAAACCATAACGCCTTGAGCCACGCCTTGAACAATCGCCAGAATGCAGTTGAGCATTCAAAGATGTATATTAAGCAACCATAATTAAAAGCCATTGCACATATAAGCAGATGAGCAGGCTTTGAAATTTTTGCCATACCTGAATTCCCTGGACCTGTAGCTACTTTGCCAAGCTGCTTCGATTATTACAATCGCCATGCGACAGGATGCAAAATTAAGTAGATCAAACATAAGAATTTTGGAACAGGCTGCTGATAGATAACCGCCGACCTTTAGCAAATACAAAAAAAGCCTGTGAATTTGCGAGAAAATTTATTCGCCAAAACTTCTTGAGGCAGTCGATTATTTTTTTGATTTATTTTGCATTAGCAGGCAGGACAGCCCCATGTTGTGGATTTTTTCCACATTGACCGCTTCTTCGACCGCTTCTATCAGCTTGTCGCCATCATTGATTTTTGCCTCAACTTCGGCAACGAATGCGGAAAGCGGTCGAAAGGACTTCGTTCAAAATAAATCACGAATTCAAATTTAGATCTGCCTGCTTTTGCGCGTTCAATTCTGTGCATTCAATTATGCAGCCAGCAATTAGCCAGAGTTCTGTTTGTTACCGAACATACCATTTGATGAAGCCCGTTTATCCTTGTCAACAATAAAACAAGCACGTCGACTGGTTAGCTTAACCACGCGATGTGTTACCGACTCGCATCTTGACAATTAAAGCACTTATGCCCGCTCACCTCAAAAAAATAATATTACCTCTGTTCATACTTTCGCCTGCGCTATATAGCCAGGCACAGGCTAGCGAGACGGAACAACAGATGCTGCGTTGTTCCGTGCTCGGCGATGCGAGTGTCCGTCTTAGTTGCTTTGATGCCCTCGCCAAGGCATCTACCCCTGTAGAGGCTGACAAACCAATTGCCAAGGCAGAGGCTCTGCAAGAGACAGTCGCGCCTGAAAAGCCACCAGAAGCTGCCCCAGAAATGTCGCGCATGGTGCAACGCTGGGAGCTCGATGAAGCATCCAAGCGCGGTAAATTCGTATTTCGGCCTCATCATGATAATTATCTGCTGGTGGCAAATTACAGCAATGCCTCGAACGATGAACCGTTCAAGAACTTCACACCTTCCGGCGTCAAGTCCAAGCATGTGGAATTGACTTATCAACTGAGCATGAAAATGAAACTGGCTGAAGAAGTGGGTAGCTCGCCTGTTGATCTGTGGGTGGCCTACACACAGCAAAGTTTTTGGCAGGCGTATAACCGCAGTGCATCCAGCCCTTTCCGCGAGACCAATTACCAGCCAGAAGTCATGGCAATGATCCCTGTCAATAAAAGTATAGGTGATTTCAATATCCGATACCTTAATTTTGGCCTGGTACATCAGTCTAATGGTCAGACCTCGACTTTATCACGCAGTTGGAACCGCATCTATGCCGAGTTGGGTGTTGAACACGGCAATTTCTCATTCAGCACAAGACTCTGGCGTCGTCTCGATAACGCCAGGTCAGATAATGACAATATTGATATCGTTGATTACATGGGGCATGGCGACATACATGCCACTTATCGCGAAAAAGGCGGGCGCGAATTTTCCCTGACCGCACGCCGCAATTTCAATACCGGCCATGGTGCAGTGCAAGCCAGCCTCGCTATGCCTATTACGACCAATCTAAAAGCGTATTTCCAAATGTTCTCGGGATATGGTCAGAGCCTGATTGATTATAATTATTCGCAAAAATCAATAGGTGCGGGATTCATGGTTGATTTCTGATTGCTTTGATTAGGGTCTATTGTTGCTGCTTTCATCCTTGTCAGCTGCAAAAATGAATGCTGATGTAACCGAAGCTTTTCAAGAATGTCAGGCGTGCATGGACGCAATAGAGAATGGCGCGGCGCGGCTATACATTATTGACAGATGAGCAAGCATGCCAGCATATCTTTTACCTGTTTTACAGGCGCAAAGATATGTCTAGCAGCCTTCCTTAACGCATCCGTCTGGTGGTTTCCCTGGCAATCAATTCCAGTCCAGGCAAGCTGGTATCGACTTCATTACCCGCTATCAGGGCCAACAAGGTCCTGGTGGCGAGTAAACCCATGTCATACAAGGGTTGGTGGATAGTGGTCAGCGGTGGGGTTGTATATAGTGAGCTCGGCAAGTCATCGAAGCCTATCAGGGAGATATCTTCCGGCACGCGTATTCCCTTGCGATACAGACCCAACCTGACACCATAGGCAGAAAGATCGTTGGCAGCAAACACGGCGCTGAATTGTTGCTGGGTTTCCAGCAAGCGGTTAATTGCCAGCAAACCACTGGCTTCGTGGAAATTGCCTTCAGCTACCAAGCTTTTCTCAAATGGGATATTGGCTTCACGCAGGGCATTTTGATAACCCTCTTGCCGCTCCGCAGCATCTGTATTATTTGCCGGCCCGGTGACAAAGGCGATGCGCCGGTGACCCAACTCTATCAAATGCCGGGTTGCCAGATAAGCGCCATGGACATTGTCGAGCTTGAAGCCGACCGCAGTCTTGCTATTCAGGCTGCGGCCTGTTGCAACAATGGGTTTGTCTAGAGCGAATTCGAGCACTTTCTTGTCAGCGATACGGCCAGACAGCAGGATAATGCCATCCACTTTGCGTGCCAGCAAAAGCTTGATGCGGGCAGCCTCTTCATCTGCATTCCAGTGTCCGCTAACAATCACAGATGCATAGCCTGTGCCTTTCAAGCCATCATCCACTCCATGCAGTGTTTCATCAAAGAAGGGGCTGGAAATATCCTGCACAACGATGCCTATGGTCATGGAGCGACCACTTTTCAGCCCCTGCGCCAACTGGTTGGGCTCGAATTTCATTTCTGCAATGGCAGTTTCGACTGCCTTGCGCTTGTCATCAGAGACCTTGGCAGTGCCATTCAGGATACGCGATACCGTGCTGGGTGATACCCCAGCCTCACGCGCAACATCCAATAAGGTGACTGGTTCGTTTTTTCTTTTCGTTCTCTCAACCACGCAATGCCTTCCCAAGCTGGGTAATAATTTATTTTAGTATTGACAACTTGCATTCACAGTTTAGTGAAAAGCTTTTCACAATTAGCATAACATGGATTTTTGTGCATGCGCTTTGGTTTTACCTTGCCCACCATAGAAGCATAGTATTGAACGCCATCAAGCCCGTTGCCTTGCCAGCGCAGGAGGAAGCGGAGACGCCGCCCTGCACAAGTGCTCAACCAATTTTCTATGGTCGGGCAAATCTGCGAGGGCACGCTGGGCCATCTGGGCAATCATCTGGAATTCCTGAACAGCTTCCTGCTCTTGCGGATAGACGAATTTATTATTCGCCATATCGGTCTGAAATTCCATGCCATACAAAACGAATTGCCAGCTCGATGGCGGATACATTTCCAGATCAGCGACAAAGTCCATGCGGTGTGGCGGGCGGCAGCTCCACATCTTCAGCTTTTCCTGTAGGCTCTCAGGGATGGAGGCCGTATCCCGGTTATCTCGCCAGAATGCAGAATCTGTTCTTTGGCTCAGGCTGAAATGCATTTTGACAAAATCAACAACGCGCTCATAGCGCGCTTTCATGTGTTGATTAAACTGAGTCGCCACTGCATTAAACTCACCATTGAATGGGAACAGATAAGTCAGCAAATACGCTGCTGTTTCTATCAAGCCTATGCCTGATGATTCCAGCGGTTCTATGAAACCACCCGACAAGCCTATGGCCACACAGTTCTTGATCCATTGGGTTTCACGGTAACCAACATTGAGTTTCAATAATCTGGGTGTCATACCATCTGCCGCAGGGCCTATGTACTGACGCAAGACTTGTTCCGCCCTGGCTTCGTCCGTGTGCC
Source organism: Undibacterium sp. Ji42W (assembly GCF_049340405.1). Lineage (NCBI taxonomy): Bacteria > Pseudomonadati > Pseudomonadota > Betaproteobacteria > Burkholderiales > Oxalobacteraceae > Undibacterium > Undibacterium sp. Ji42W. The sequence goes on along the minus strand of NZ_JBMPOV010000005.1, from coordinate 402,799 downwards.
TGCTCGAAAAGACATAACCTATGCCGCGCCTTTCCTGCAAACCTATATCCCATATCCAGCCGGCTTCCTGCGCACTGGAGATAGTGTAAGAAGGTATGGGCGCATCTGGCTTTGCATAAGGTACCTGCAAGGCCACGGCACGATCTACAAACAACACATCATTCAATGACTTGAATGGCGATCCCAGTGCCTTGCCTATCAGGCCGGCACTAAAACCTGTGCAATCGATAAACAAATCTGCTGCCAGCACCTGACCATCACGCGTATGTACTGCAGCAATGGCACCGTCGCCCTCGTCATCCAGTTGTGCATGCTCTACGGTGCCGATTAGCTGCTTCACCCCGAGTGATTGCCCGTGCTCAGACAATAATGCCGCCAGACGACCAGCATCGAAATGGTAGGCATAGTTCATTGGCCCCAAAAAGTCTTTGTCGGCAAATCTCTTGGGCCCGCGTGAAGCGTCCGCTATGCATTTCTGCATGGTCACTGCATCCGCAAAAGATGGCTGTTTATCTTCAAGCGCAGCCAACCCTTTCAGCCAGTAAGGTAGTAATTCTGGTCCACGCTGGCTTGGGTGACTGAAGGGATGAAAATAATGATCAGCACCAGGGCTACCAGCTGGCCTGACCCAGTGATCAAAACGTATCCCCTGCTTGAAGGTAGCGTGACATTCCTTGATGAAGCGCGACTCATCGATACCTATCGCCGCCAGCGTACCGCGTATCGAAGGAAAGCTGCCCTCACCAACGCCAATAATGCCTATGTCTTTTGACTCTACCAGGCGTATCTGTATGTCCTCTCCCTTTTTGGAAGATGACAGGTGTTTAGCCATGAAACACGCAGTCAGCCAGCCGGCTGTTCCACCGCCTACGATCAATACATTTTTTACGGCTTTCATTTGAGCAAGCTCCTCAGGTTGAGCGAAGGTCCAGAGTAAATAGCATGGTGTGCAGTGATGTTTCGGCAGCAATTTCTATTACACCGTCGTCAGACAATAACAGTGGCAGCGGCAGGCAAAACGCAATGAAAACAAGCTGCTAGCCGACAGCAATGTCCTGTCGATCGCAAACAAAATTCGGGATGCAGGCAACAAACTGCACTGCGGTTTTCGCCTCAATCCGACTTATATTACAACATTTTGAAAACGTTATCATTTTATGTTTGACACAGAATTCAAGTTTTATGTATTATGAAAACGGTTTCAAAAGTAAATCAAAGAAACACCAATAAGAAAACGTTTTCAAAAACGTCATGGTTTAATCAAATTAAAAAAACCAATCCAACCTGTAACAGGAGACATATGAAAATCCGCAATCTTGCGACTCGGAAGGTCGCTATCACACCTATACAACTGGCGATCATTACCATGATCACCAGCATGGGTGCTGCCCACGCGCAAACACAAGCGCCTGCTCCAGCACCAACAAGCTCCAGCCAAGCCAAGGCAAATAGCGAAAGCACGACCATTTCTGAAGTGATCGTCACGGGCACCAAACGTGCCACGTCATTGCAAAAAACCCCGGTAGCGATCACCGCAATCAATGCTGCTGCGCTGGAAGATGCCCATGTACAAAACGTGCAGGACGTGGTTAATCTGGTGCCAGGCTTCCAGGCCACCGGCCAGGGTGATCACGGCGTCATCACAATGACCATGCGTGGCATAGGCAACGACAGTGCTAAAACTGAGTACGCCGATCCTGAAGTTGCCTTGTTTATCGACGGTATCTATGCACCTCGCCCTGAAGGCGCAACCTCCCTGCTGTTTGACCTGGAGGGCATAGAAGTATTGCGCGGCCCGCAAGGTACTTTGTGGGGGCGTAATGCCACAGTTGGCGCGGTCAATATGCAAACCGCCAAACCAAAAATAGGCGAAAGTTCTGGCTCGGTGGAAGGTGGCCTGGGCAGTTACAAACGTTTTGGCACCCGTGGCGCATTCAATATCCCGGTCAGCGATGAAATGGCGCTGCGCTTTGCCTATGCGCATGAGAAACATGATGGTTATGTCGATTATCAGGCACCAACCATGCTGTCCATCGATAGCCAGAAAGCTGCGTTTGCCACCTACCTCAAAAATGGTGGCACGGTAGTTCCCTTCCAGCCCATCAACTATGCCTTGTTTGTGCAGGATGGCCCCAAGTATGGTGCACAAGACCAGACAGCGGCACGTATCAGCATGTTGTGGAAACCTAACGCTGCCACCAAGATCGATTTGTCGTATGAGAAGTTCATAGACCGTGGCACGCCATCAATGAACCTGCTGCAAACGCCACGTCCGGGACAAAACCATTGGTCGGCCCTGATCGATACAGCACCGTTTTCAGAGCGCGATAGTGATGCCATTCGTGGCCGCATAGAATATGCGGTAGCCAAGGACATGCAACTGACTTATATCGGTGGCTATTCCAAGTTCAGTGGATCATCCCGCTTTGACCAGGACGGTGGTGCCAATGCACCAACCAGCTTCACCTCTGGTGGCAGCATGCAGGCCAACAATACTGTTTCGTCCAACTATAAAAACTTCAGTCATGAGGTGGAACTGCAATCCACAGGCACGCGTGATGTAGATTGGCAACTGGGTTTGTACTATGGTTCTGAAACCAATGACATCCGTTTTGATATTCCTATCCTGAATGGTACTTACCAAGGCACGGTGGGCTGGCAAGGTTCGTTCATCCAGCCTAAAGAAACAGTGGAAACAGCAGCAGCGTTTGGCCAGGCGACATGGAACGCCAGCAATGACACGCATATTACTGGCGGCCTGCGTTACACCCAGGACAAACGCACGAATGTCGATGGACGTGGCTATGGCTTTTCAGGCAAGCCTGAGCTGAGCCAGGCGGCCATTACACCGAATGTCAATCCAGCTTCTGCCAATTCCAACTTTGCGCCCTACTCTTTCAATGATGGCAGCTACAGCGGCAACAAGGTAACAGGCTTGCTGCGCGTCTCGCATGACATCGACAAAGACAATATGGTGTATGGCAGCATCTCCACTGGCTACAAATCTGGCGGTCTGCAAGATGGCGGTAAAACCTATGGCCCAGAAACTTTGACCAACTTTGAACTCGGCAGCAAGAGCACTTTGCTGGGTGGTGCAGTCAGATGGAATAACGCCCTGTACTACGGCAAGTTCAAGGACTTCCAGTTCAGTGCGCCAGTTACTGCGCCGGACGGCACGCGCGGCTTGCAGACATCCAATGCCGATGGTGCAACCGTGTATGGCTTTGAATCTGAGCTGGCAGCGAAGCTGAGCAAGGATGACAAGTTGCAAGTCACTATCGCTCTGGCCAAGGCCACCCTCGGCAACCTGGTAGGCGGCTCGAATGACTATTCCCTGCCTGCATGCAAAATCCCGGGCATCAGCAATTGCCTGGATGTATCTGGCAATACCATGCCGCATACACCCAAGTTCTCTGCCCAGGTTTTGTATCAGCATACCTTCCATTTGAATGAAGGCACGCTGACACCACGCATCAGCCTGCATTACGAGACTGAAACCTGGCTCAGTGTCTTCAATTATGGTGACGGTGACAAACAGGAAGCCTATTCCCGCGCTGATCTGGGCTTGCGCTATCAATCAACGGGCAAATCCAGTTGGTATGCAGACTTCTTTGTGCGCAATGTTGGTGACAACAAAGTCAAGACCAGTGCCATGAATGCCAATGGACCATGGCAAGCGCAGTACTTGCCACCACGCACCTTCGGCGTCAATGTGGGTATAGATTTCTAAGCACATAGATCCAAACTGGCAATACATGCCCCGGGCCACGCAAGTGGCCCGGGGATTTTCTTTGTCCGCCCGGAAAACAGACGTTTTAGCATTGTTTAACACAAGTGCAAATCGCAAACATTGCATTACGTAAATTCATCATTAAAATGAATTTTGGCTAATCAACTCAAAGCTCCCCCTTTTCCATATATTTTTTAACAACAGGAGATCAAGATGCGAAGAATGTTTATTAAATCCTTGCTTGCGGTTGCTGGTTTTTCCATGCTGGCACTGAGCCAGACCTCTGCTGCTGCAGACAAGGGTAGTGCCGATGAAGCAATCGCCCTGGTGAAAAGAGCCTCTGCTTACCTCAAAGAAAATGGCAAGGACAAGGCCTATGCTGAATTCAATAATCCTACCGGTCAATTTGTCGTCAAGGATTTATATGTTTTTGTGTATAACATCAATGGTGACGGCATCAACCGCGCTCATGGAGCGAATGCTAAGATGGTGGGCAAGAATTTGCTGGAATTAAAAGACGCCGATGGCATGCCCATCGTCAAGAGTTTTCTCGATGTTGCCAACAGCAAAACCGGTCATGGCTGGGTCGATTACAAATGGCCTAATCCGACAACCAAGCAAATGGAGCACAAATCAACCTACATCGAGCGCGTGGGCGATGTCTTGATAGGCTGCGGAATTTATAAGTGATGCAAAAGTAATACAGTAGAACAAACTTGCAAAGGCGCTGCTTGCGCCTTTGCAAAATCTACATTAAGACAGGTATTTAATCGTGCCGGGAATACCTCGCCCTGGCTCAGGCTGCAGCCGGAGTTTGAGCCAGTTGATCCTGCAATTGTGCGCGGACAAAATCACGATACCAATAGGCACTGTCTTTCAAGGTGCGCTGCTGTGTTGCGTAATCCAGATACACCAGGCCAAAGCGCTTGGCATAGCCTGAATTCCACTCAAAATTATCCAGCAGACTCCAGTAAAAATAAGCTTGCACATCAACGCCAGCAACTATCGCATCATGCATGGCCTGGAAGTGCAATTGCAGGTACTTGATGCGCTGCTCATCGTGGACTTTTCCATCTTCCAGCTTGTCGGCAACAGCCATGCCATTTTCAGTGATGTAAATTGGTGGCAAGGCCGGATATTCGGCGCGCAGTTTCAGCAGTAAATCTGTCATGCCTGCAGGGTAAACTTCCCAGCCCATATCGCTGAAACCGAGCTTCCCTTCAGGCTGCTTGGGTGGATTGTCCGTGCTGACAAAAGCGCGGAAATAATAATTCACGCCAAGAAAATCCAGGGGCTGGCGGATGATATCCATGTCTCCTGCATGCACATCAAACTTGCTCATGTCCATGCGGTCCAGAGCTTTTTGTGGATAAGTTCCTTTGAAAATCGGGTCCATGAACCATTGCACAGAACGCGCATACTCCCATTCTGCCTGGGCTATATCAGCAGGCGAGTCGGTGGCTGGCATGGCTGGCCACTGATTCAGGACGATGCCCATTTTGGCTCGACAGTTGATCGCACGCATGGCTTGCAGCGCCAGGCCATGCGACAGCAAAAGATGATGCGACACCTGTATTGCCAGTGCGGTATCTGCCACACCGGGAGCGAACTGGGCATTGCCATAACCAAGATTGGCAGTACACCACGGTTCATTATGGGTGGCGATGCTGGCGAGACGATGACCAAAGCGGCGCGCTATTTCTGCCGCATATTCGGCAAAGCGCAAACAGGTATCGCGATTGAGCCAACCGCCCAGGTCTTGTAAACCCTGCGGCAAATCCCAGTGATACAAAGTCAGGTGGGCTGCTATGCCACGCTCTTCCAGCGTATCCAGCAAGCTGGAATAAAATTCAAAGCCTTTTTCATTCCAATCACCATAACCGAGTGGCTGTACCCGTGACCACGACACAGAAAAACGGTAAGCCTTCAAGCCGAGGCCTGCAATAATCCCGATGTCTTCTGCGTAACGATGGTAATGGTCGCAAGCAACATCACCGGTGCTGCTGTCAATGATGGTCCCGGGTTTATGGGTGAAGGTATCCCAGATGGAAGGACCGCGACCATCAGTATCTGCCGCCCCTTCTATCTGATAGGCACTGGTAGCAACGCCCCAGGTAAAAGCAGGTGAAAACGCAGGTGTCGTTGATGGATTAGTCATGTTTAATTTTGGATAGGTTCACTTAAGCATTCATGCTTTTTATATGTTTGCTATGCCCCATTGCTGAAGTACTGGCTACCCAATCCTCTTTTACAACAACTTGCGCAAGGCGCAAATAGGCAAAATTCAATGACGCACGCGTTTAATTGAAATCGTTTTCATTTTTTTACGAAAAATGGCTTGTTGATCATCAATGAATAACAAAAGCCACATTCCGCGATCACCATCGAAATAATCAACAATAAGGATTTTTCAACACTAAATTGAAAACGTTTTCATGAATTGGAATTTATCACCGCTTATTTAGCGTGTCAACGTTTTGCTTTTTTAATTTGAAATCTTGTTGAGAGAAACCTCAACTTGCAGAAAAATTAATTTCTTCTGTCGAGACTTTCTCTCCAGTCTTAGCATTTACTTTGAAAACCTTACACTCAATTTCTTCAATGCCACTCTATACATCACCCTATTTATTCCCATTTATGCTCGCAACACCACATGAATTCACATCGAAAATCAAAAAGAACATGATTAAAATCCTCCCGATATACATGCTTTCTGAGAGATACCAATAACTCAACACGGATATGCGTGTACCAGTGTCAAGGCTCCAAATATTTTAAAAAAATTTCGATTGGAATGTGCTTCATCAAAATTTCATGCTATTCTGTGCTTGAAAAGGTTTTCATAAAAATGGATGCCGATTTAAAATCTAACTAAATAAAACTATAAACGAGACAGCCTGCCAATTCATTGGTCAGCAATCCCCGGGTTATATCCTCTACAAAAAGGACATATCCTGAATAGAGCTATCAATGAATGTCATATGTTCTGCATCGCATGGCCAAAGCGTTGCAATAACTTAGACGAGCAGGCATGCCGCCCAAATGAAAAGAAGCGTGCAGCCCATGATGATTGAAACAGAAATCACTAATCCCCCGGCAAATCAGGTCAGGAAATCCCCTTTGTTCTGGGTGCCAACCACTTACTTTACGATGGCACTGGCCTATATGATGCTCACCAATGTCAGCGCCATCATGTTCAAGAACATGGGTATGGACAATGGCAAGGCCGCTGAATATGCGAGTTACCTTATCCTCGCCTACACCATCAAACCCGTGTTCGCCTCTTTTGTGGAAATGTACAAAACCAAGAAATTTTTTGTCATTTGCACGCAGTTGATCATTGCCGTCGGTTTTGTCGGCGTTACACTAGTCATGTCACTGCCCAACTACATGCTGATACTGATGAGCCTGTTCTTGGCCATCTCATTCCTCGGTGCGACGATGGACATCGCTGCTGACGGCGTTTATGTCACCTCACTGAACAGCAAGGCGCAGTCGCTGTATTGCGGCATCCAGAGCCTGAGTTGGAATATCGGCCCCATCGTTGCGGCAGGCGGCCTGGTTTATTTGAGCGGCAAACTGCATACTGACTTTTTTCATCACGACCCCAAGGTATTCGGTGCAGACTGGATGGATGCCTGGCGCGTGATTTTCCTTATCGTCGCAGGCATCATCGCCCTCATGGCAGCCTGGCATTTACGTACCATGCCTGACGGTGCAAAGGCACAAAATACACCCGCCAATGTCAGCGAAGCCCTGTTCATCTTGCGCGATTCTTTCGCCACTTTTTTCCAGAAACGTGATGTCTGGCTCATGATCGCTTTCGCCTTCCTGTTCCGCCTCAGCATCGGTTTCCTGGAAAAAATCGGCCCCTTCTTCATGGTCGATCCTGTCAGCAAGGGGGGACTGGGTTTATCGAATGAAATGCTGGGTCTGACCTATGGCACGTATGGCCTGATCGCCGTTTTGCTCGGCTCTTTGCTCGGCGGCTGGTTTGTCGCCAAGCGTGGTTTGCAACCCACTCTATTTATACTCTGTTGCGCAGTGAATATCCCGAATGCCAGCTTTTTGGTCATGAGTGTCTTCCAGCCAGAAAGCCTGTGGCTGATCACCGCTGGTGTCGCCATTGAAAAATTCTTCTTTGGCTTTGGCTCGGTCGGTTTCATGATCTACCTGATGCAGCAGTTAGCCCCCGGAAAATACACAACAACCCACTACGCCTTCGGCACCGGCCTCATGGGCCTGTGCATGATGGTGACTGGCGTCATCAGCGGCCATTTACAGCAATTGTTGGGTTATACAAATTATTTCATCTTCGTTATGCTGGCAACTATCCCTTCTTTTGCGGTATGCTGGTTTGCGCCCTTCCATCACAAAGAAGGGCAAACAGAAAGCTGACGCACAGCACACAATAAAATAAAGGCGGCTCGTCCCAACCGTTCACGCTTTAACGTAACAAGTCCCCCACTTTCAATGCCGCCTCGTGCGGCATTTACTTTTGCGGGCTATCGATAGACCGGATTAACTCATCTGACATTAGACAATTCACAGTGCATTCAAGAATATAAATCAAGGTCGCATTGATGTTGGGGTTGTTGTTGTCGTTTGCAGTTCCCATGTGTAGCCGCCATTTGTGCTGTGCAGAAAATGGAAAAAGAAGAGCCGCTGTTTGAGCCGAAGGTGAGTTTCGGATCTTCCCATGTTTTGTACTGCACAAATGGGAAACCCCTTTAGGGGGCGGCTACGCCTGGGTCGCCTTCTTTTGCTTACTTTTCTTGGCGACAGCAAGAAAAGTGAGTAGCCGCCGGGCTACCCCCGGCCTGCAATCGCAAATGACGAATAAAGGCATTTGAAAATCAAAACATACGAAAACCAAGATTCAGAAGTTAATGCATTTTACGATGTGTTATGAACGCCTCTGGATTCCAGCCAAAAACACGCTGGAATGACGTTATATAGATTGCGGCAATGCACTGATCAATCAGCCAGATAAGGCCAGATCTCCTCCAACTTCAAATCAGAGCGATTTAACGAATAAAAAAATCAAAACCAATCTTCAGTGTTTAGAACAGAACCACTCCATCGCCCAAACATAAATACCCAAGACCTCGATATAAGCAAACCGCATATACCCCCAACAATTTTCCAAACTATGGCTATACTATGCCCATACTTGCCACTTTGACCTCAAAACTAGTTTTACTCAAATGCAAGTAAATCATTTTCCAACTATGCTTAGTTGGAAAAATTCCTTAGCCTCAGGAGATGAAATAGCTAGCATAGCTGCCTCATAAACAAATGCTAAACCTGTTGCACCCCTATTCTATGCACCCAGGAGCACACTAAGATGACAAAACAAACTGATCCCGCAGTACTTGCGTTGATTGGCAATACGCCCATGGTCAAGGTTACCCGCTTCGACACAGGGCCATGTGAATTATTCCTCAAACTGGAATCACAAAACCCTGGCGGCTCGATCAAGGACCGCATAGGCAGGTCCATGATAGAAACAGCAGAACGCGAAGGCCGCTTACAGGCAGGCGGCACCGTGATTGAGGCAACGGCTGGTAATACCGGCCTGGGCCTGGCGCTGGTGGCGCGCGCCAAGGGCTACCGCGTAGTACTGGTGGTGCCGGACAAAATGTCAACCGAAAAAATCCTGCACCTAAAGGCCATGGGCGCAGAAGTCCACATCACCCGCTCAGATGTCGGCAAGGGTCACCCCGAGTATTACCAGGACTATGCTGCACGCCTGGCCAAAGAAATACCTGGCTCCTACTTTGCTGACCAGTTCAATAATCTCGCCAACCCACTAGCGCATGAAACCACGACAGGACCAGAAATCTGGGCGCAGACTGACCACAAAGTCGATGCCATCGTCGTCGGCGTAGGTTCTGGCGGTACGCTCACGGGGCTGACACGTTATTTCAACAAGGTCCAGCCCGCGCTGGAATTTGTACTCGCTGACCCAAAAGGCTCAATACTCACCGAGTACGTAGAGACAGGCAAGATCAATGAAGTCAGTGGCTCATGGGCAGTCGAGGGCATAGGTGAAGACTTCATCCCTGGCATTGCCGACCTCAGCGCTGTCAAACATGCGTATACCATTGACGATGCCGAGAGCTTTGGCACAGCGCGTGAACTGTTACGCGCTGAAGGCATACTGGCCGGTTCTTCCACCGGCACCCTGCTGGCCGCAGCCTTGCGCTATTGCCGCGCCCAGACCACGCCCAAACGCGTAGTCACTTTTGTCTGCGACACCGGCACACGCTATCTGTCCAAAGTGTATAACGATAACTGGATGACAGACCAAGGCTTGCTCAAGCGTAAAAATTATCACGATCTGCGCGATATCATCAGCCGCCGCTTCGATGAAGGCGGCGTCATCAGCGTGAATGCCAGCGACACCCTGATGGTGGCGTTCAACCGCATGCGCAGTGCCGATATCTCGCAACTGCCTGTTATACGCGATGGCGCGATTATCGGTATCATTGATGAATCAGACCTGTTGTTGAAAGTATCTGCCGATGCAAGTCTGTTCCGCAGTGCCGTAGAAGACACCATGACCAGCCAGATAGAAACCCTGGCACCAGACGCCAGTATCGCCGCATTGCGCAACACACTGGACAGCGGCCTGGTTGCCATCATTGCAGACAACAAACCGGAAAAGCAGTTTTATGGCCTGATTACCCGCTTTGATCTCCTTAACCATATGCGCAGGACACTTTCATGAGCTATCCCGAATACAAGAAACCTACCCATCCGCAAGCCTTTGGTACGCGTGTCATCCACGCCGGGCAGTTCCCCGACCCGGTGACGGGTGCCATCATGCCCCCTATCTATGCGACCTCGACTTTTGTCCAGGACAGCCCTGGCGTACACAAGGGTCTGGACTATGGCCGCTCGCACAATCCTACGCGCTGGGCGCTGGAACGAGCGGTAGCTGACCTCGAAGGCGGCGCGCAGGCATTTGCTTTTGCCTCTGGCCTGGCCGCGATTGCCACCGTGCTGGAAATCGTCGACAGCGGTGCCCATATCATCGCCGGCGATGATATGTATGGCGGCAGCTACCGCCTGTTTGAACGCGTGCGCAAACGCAGCGCTGGACTGCAGTTCACGTATGTAGACATGACCAAGCCGGAAGAAGTGCTGGCCGCGATACGCCCCGACACCAAGATGCTGTGGGTGGAAACACCAACCAACCCCATGCTGAAACTGGCAGACCTGCGCGCGATTGCCAAGATCTGCCGCGAGCACAATATCATCGCCGTGGCCGACAATACTTTTGCCAGTCCCAAAGTGCAACGTCCACTGGAACTGGGTTTTGATATTGTCGTGCATTCGATGACCAAATACCTGAATGGTCACTCCGATATCATCGGTGGTATCGCCATCGTTGGTGGTGAAGTGCACCAGGCTGACTGGCGCGAGCGCCTGGGCTTTTTGCAAAACTCCGTTGGCGCAATCGCCAGCCCCTTCGACAGTTTCCTTGCCTTGCGCGGCATCAAGACACTCAATATCCGTGTCGAACGCCATAACTCCAATGGCCTGGACCTGGCACGCTGGCTGGAAAAGCAGCCCAAGGTCAAGAAGGTTTATTACCCAGGACTGGAAAGCCACCCGCAGCACGAACTGGCGAAACAGCAAATGGATGGTTTTGGCGGCATCATTTCCATAGAACTGGATACCGACCTGGCAGGCGCACGCCGCTTCCTTGAACGGTGCGAAGTATTCGCCCTGGCAGAGAGCCTGGGTGGCGTAGAAAGTCTGATAGAACATCCAGCCATCATGACGCATGCAACGATCCCGGCAGAACAAAGAGCCAAGCTGGGTATCACTGACTCTTTCATACGCCTGTCAGTAGGCATAGAAGATGTGGAAGATTTGAGGCAGGATTTGCAGTCTGCACTCGATACAGTGTGATCTAGTTTGATGTCATGTTGAACTACTGCCCCTGGCGTGGTAAACCAGGGGCAGTAAATTCAAGCAGCAAGCCGCCGTTGCCAGAATGGCTGATCAACCCAGCGTTGCTCTTGCTGATACCAGACTCGCAAATGATGCAGATAGGCCGCCTGTATGGAGGCAAGTTCCGCCACATAACCAGCTTGTGCCTCAGCATCATAATGCGACACCGCTTCCGCCCCCGCCAAGCCTGTGTACAAGGCATTGAAAATTCCTTGCGAAGACAGCGGATCAAAACTCAGCGCAGCATCCCCGACTGCCAGCCAGTTAGACCCGGCTAACTGCTCCGGCATTGCAGTATGGGCGGCACAATATCCATGCTGCTGTCCTGGTACAAAACCATATTCATCAAGACTTGATGACAATTGCGTATTCTGACGCAAGCGCTGCAGCAGCCCTTGCTGATGATTGCAGGCTGCCGCTGCTGGCAAATCGGCATCAGTGTATAACGCTACTATGCGGCCCTGACCTGGCAGGGAAGAGCTATACCACCAGCCGCCAGCCTCGGCACTGATGTGGCTGGAGCCTGCTGTATTGTCAGTATCCATGCCCACCAGCCAGCTACACACCAGTTTATCCATGGCTTTGCGGGCTATGCCTAGTTGCCGGGTCAGAAGAGATTTTCTGCCGCTGGCATCGATCAGCATTCTGGTTTCTACCTGCACCGTCTTGCCCTGTACAGCAATGACAGCATCCCAATATTCTGGATTGCTTTTTGCCGGAGCAAAAGACAGCAGCTTGCCTTGCCTCAGCAAAGCTGCACCACGCTCTTGCGCAACATCCTGCAACCAGCAATCAAAATGGTAACGGTCCAGATACCAGCCATGCCCATCAAGATTGCGCATGGCATCCTGCTCTGTCGCCAGAGCACTGCCCCAGTGACTGATATTCAAATGCGCAGGCTGATGGCCTTGTTGCAAAAATGCCTCATACAAACCCATATCAGCCAGCAGCTTGCCGGCTGCGGCTGGCAAGGATTCACCTATACGCATGGCCGCTGGCGGTGATGCTTCCAACATCACTACTTTTTGGAATGGTGCGAGGTTCAGGGCAAAGGCAGAGCCCGCAGGCCCTGCCCCTAAGACCAATGTATCTATCTTCAGTTTTGTCATATTTAGCGAACCGTCACAGTGAAAAGCGAAGTACCTGCCATGCGCGCGCCGACCATGACTGCGTTGCAAATACTCGAGATAGCCCCGCTATCGCTGCGTTTTGCACCTTGCCTTGGTTCGCCGGGCACACGTCCTTCACTTTCGCTTTCACTGTGCCAGTCCACTAACGATGCAAACCCCGTGGGAAGCGGCGTACTTTTTCTATCGTCATGATATCGACAGATTCAGCATTCGTCACTTCTGCTGCCCCCACCCTGGCATGCTCTTCATGTGCGACGTGCTGAGCATTGGGTGCAGGCATGTCGGCGATAGGTATGTGCTGGTCTTCGACTTCAAACTCCGCCGGGAAGTGCACATGATCAGCCGGGCCGGGATGCACTTCCACCACACCAAGATGATCAAAATGACGGATCATATTATTGATCTGGTCGGTATAGCTGGTGCTGCCCAGAGGATTAATCCAGGATGCGCGGTTGGCGAATGCGGCCAGCCTTTCACCCAGCGGTTTTTTCTCATCCATGACGACAGCATAGTTTTGCTTGGTCAGAACCTGGTTGGGTACACGGGCTGGCCAGAAGCTGGGCACATACGGGTCATACGACTTATCGTAACCCGAGCGGCAGCTTGCGGTATCTGTCTGCCATGGCACCGCCATCCAGCGGGTAATGCCGCCAGCCTGCTGACCGTACAAGGGGCCGTTAGGTATGGTGACGCCATCGCTGGTCAGTATCTCACCCAGGCCAGGTGCAATCCAGCCATCCAATGCATGTGCAAAGCGGAACGGTGCCATATACATGGTGCTGGCACGCACCGGCCAGGTCATTTCGCAACCGGGGTGGAAGGCGTCAGCGAGGCAAAAATCCAGTGCTGCCTGCGTCAGAGTGTCACCCTGCTGCTCCAGCGGCACCTGGTCTATGCGTTCGGCATGTATGCGCTCTGGGTCATAGTCCTCGACAAAATTGCCCTCTGCCCATTCCATCAACATGGCCAGTTGGGTGGCTGTGAGCGAGGCATTTTGCCTTGGTGTTTGCGCAGCAGGTATAGCCATGGCATCACCATACAACCACGGCCAGGGTTTGGGTGACCATGCATCGACGTCATAATTGCGGAACTGGTTGGCGATGGTCCGGCGCAATTCTACATAGGCGGTGTTATTGCTGGCCAGACGTGATAAAGCATCTGCACTGGTGAGGTCGATGGCGCCCTTCCAGCCAAAGCCTGCATTGAAGCCGGCATTCACCCATTGCAAGCCATTCAGGCGTTCAAACAGGGGCAGGATATCGAAAGTAAAACTGGGGCGTTTTGGTTTGGGTAAAGTACCAGCGGTGATGGCGACATCGCGCATCAAGTCCCACATGGTACGGACTGATTTTCTTTGTGGCGCATAGTTGGGCGGTGCAACAACGACCCAGGACGGCTCCACCATTAACTCCAGCCCTTCATAGACAACCTTGGCATTGATGGGGCCGTCAGAAGTATCATCGTGCCAACCTTCATTATTGGCAAAGGTAATAGCGCGGCTATTGTCGTAAGAGGCGGATACACCATGCCCACCCAATACAATCAAACGACCTTGTTCATCGGTAAAAGCCTCGCCCAGATATACAGGCTTGCCCATGAATTTGCCATCATCAAAACGCTGCGGCTTGGATTTTTTTCCACTGACTTTTCTTTGCTTGGGCGTGATGGACAGCATGGTCCTGTCCGGCACTGCCGCATTGCGCAAGGTGGTTTGCGGTGCCGATGCGGCTTCAGGAATATCCAGCGCCAGTTGAAAGCCATACCAGGCTGACTTTGTATTAGCGAGTTGCACCTGCCACTCTACTTTTGCATTGTCCGCATTGAGTTCCTTGACGATCTCGCCCTTGGCATTCACACCATACACACGAAACCTTGCTCCTTGGCGCTTGAGTTTTTTGTGGGCGTCACGGTAATAGCCTGGTGCTTCTGGTTTTGGATAAGGCACTTCCGGCCCCAAAAACCATTCCTTCTCACTGGTGCCTACACGCGCCACACCTATAGCTGGATAAATCACGGCCTTGACGATACAACTATCTTTGACGACTGTTTCTGCTTTTGCCTGCGCTACAGCGTGAAAGGGACAGCCCGCAGTAGGGGAGCGCGGCTCACGCGGGTCTTGCAAACTCTGACCATTGGCTTCATGCCTGGCATCTGCACCTGCTGCATACACGACCTTGCGGGCTTCAGCGATGGAACCTACCGGTGCCTGCTCTGGCGGCACGCGCCAGATATTGAAAGCCAGGCCCTGACCATACTCAGACTGGCCACGCACGCTGATATCTTGCTGTGGCAAGATCAGGGTGGCGACTTGGACGAAAGGGCTTTCTGCTTCCGGCCATTCTACCGTTGCCTCGTCCAGCGGCATGGTCTTGGGATTGGTTCTGAGCTGCACCATGAAGCGGAACTGGTATTCGCGCTTGGCCAGGCGATTACACATATCAACTGCCAGATAATCGCGTTCATCATTCGGCACATTCTCTGGCGGAATGACCGGCTCCAGGCGATATTTGACGTACTCTTTTTTCCCGGACTGGAAAGGCAGGATGGCCCAGTACGTCGTGGTCAGGGTACTGCCCTCGACCTTTTCCATCTGGTCCAGTAATTTTGCAGTCTTGGGATGTCTTTTCAGATAGCCAGGATAGTCCTGCGCGACCACGCCAGCATAAGTGAACTCCACCATCTCCTTGGCATTATCAACAAAGAAAACCGGGAAGTTTTGCATGATGAAATCAGCCGTGTCGCCATCATCACCAAGCGCCTTGGGGCCGGGCACCCCAAACAGCTTGATACCTATGCCCAGGGTTGAATACAGGTCAGGCGACGTTGGCGTAGTGTCGCTGGAAAATCTGACCCAGGCATCCAGGCTCTCATGCGCAAAAACGCCGACCTTGAGTTTCGCAGGTATTTTCTTTTCCATGACCAGTCTGGCGCTGGCAACCCCATGCAATTTGCGGAACACTGCACGCTCTGCCGGACGCTGGCCCAGCCTGATGCGGTTTCCTTGCGCAATGCCGACAAACAGCTCGGTCAGACGCTCAGGCGCCTGGTTGGCCTGGTCAAAACATGGCGGAATGGGGTCTTGATCTTTGCTCATACACTGTCTCCCTTTTTGTACTGAATGCGCAATTGCCCGCTTTAGCTGGTGCACATTGTTGATGCGGACATTTACCGGACGCACGCAGCAAGGCGTGTCCGGCAAACATGAATATCAGGAATGCAGGATGATTATTTGATAATATTAAATTTTCGTCAAGTTTAGATAAGCAAAAATGTGCATTTTTGACAAAACTTGACGATGTTGGTTTGGGGCATTAGCTCAAAACGCCCCCAACTAAGGATGGAGAAAAACTATTTTGCCCCGACTTCGCCTGTCATCAGACGATTAAAATAAACCGTACCCTGCCCTTTGCGCAAGCCATACAATTGCGCGGGGCGATTACTGCCGAGACGCCATTTGCCCGGCAATTCTTCGAGGAAGTCACCTTCCCGGATGCGCTTGCGAAACGCGCTCTTGTCCACCAAGCGCCCCAGCAAGACCTGATACACTCGCTGCAATTCTGACAGGGTAAATTCTTCTGGTAATAGATGGGCAGGCAGAGACGTGTATTCCACCTTGTTGCGCAAACGCTGGACTGCAATATCCAGAATCTGCGCATGGTCAAAGGCCAGCTTGGGCAAACCCTCGTCCGATTCAACCGGGCACCAGCGTACGGCATCAGCATTGCCACCATGGCTGAGTGTGATACGGTCAGAAGAAATCAGGGCAAAGTAAGCAAAGGTAGTGGACCAGCCACGCGGATCACGGTTGCGGCTGCCAAAACCTTGGAGTTGCTCAAGATAAGGTGCCTCGACCCCGGTTTTTTCCTTGAGCTTGCGCAGGGCCGCACCATCCAGGTCTATATCATTGTGGATATCAATAAAGCCACCAGGTAAACTCCATTGTCCCTTGCAAGGATGGTCACCGCGCTTGACCAGCAAGACTTGCAAGGCTTGGTCCCGGATTGTGAAAATCACCAAATCTACACTGGTCAAGGGAACATCGTAGTCATGGATATTGTAATTGAGCAGAAATTCTTTTTCGCTTTGTTTAGCAGTCGCCATGCTTTTTCCCCTGAGTATTCAATACCGTCATTGTAAGCGATAGCCGGATTTAGTACAAATCCGTCACTAAGTTTGTAAATATTTAAAACTAACTTAGTTGATATTTACAACAAAGTATCTTATATTACTGTCAGGACGAAACAAAACCGAGAACGATATGGAACTCAATAACTACGGCGCTGGCGTATTCGGCATCAAAAATTTCATCACTGAAGAAGAATGTGAACGCATGATCTTTACCAGTGAGCAAATGGGCTATGAAGAAGCCATGATACAGACTGGGATAGGCATGCGCATGTACAAAGATGTGCGCAATAATGACCGTGTTATCTTTGATGACAAAGTCCTGGCAGCAGCTATTTTTGAAAGAGCAAAACTATTCCTGCCAGCAGAATTGAAGGAATGGACTTTACTGGGCCTGAATGAACGCTTTCGCTTTTACCGGTATGAAGAAGGTCAATACTTCAAATGGCATAAGGATGGTAATTATGCCCGCACAGAAGATGAAGTCAGCTTTTTAACCCTGCTGATTTATCTCAACGGTGACTACACTGGCGGTAGCACATCCTTTCGCTGGGAAACCATACAGCCGGAAAAAGGCATGGCACTGGTGTTCCCACATATGATGTTGCATCAGGGGGCACCTGTGGAAAGTGGGGTGAAATATGTCTTGCGTACCGACGTCATGTACACGAAGATAGCAAATTCCCACTAAGAGGAAAGACGTAACACTTTGCGTCGAATAAAACCTCCGTGGATATCTGCCATTGTTGATACCAGGAGTTTGCCAGACATGGTCGTGAGTCAATTCAAATTGAAGTTTTCAGCAGGACTGGTTTTCCTGGTCCATTTATGCGCGCAAGCAGGTGGCAGCGAGACGGCAACAACAATTACAACACGCTTAAAACAGCTAAAAGCAGCAGAAACAGAACTGCGGGTAGCTGAGAGCAGGACGTATCGCGATGATAAAGCCAAACGTTTAACGCTTATTTCCAAATATTGGACTTTAGGATTGATGCGCTCAATGGCGGGGGATGTAGATGGTGCGATTGCAGCATTCAACCAAATGCCTGTTGAAGACGTTCCAGCGACGAGTAGTGAATTCGACAGCATCAACAATGCTAAAGCTGAAGATGCCATTACCGCCATCGTCCGTGAAGCCAAAAAAACGCAGGTAGTCATTTTAAATGAAGCGCATCATGTGTCCATGCATAGGGCTTTTGCAATGAAACTGGCGCGGGAATTAAAGAAAGAAGGTTACACTTACCTGGCCTGTGAAGCCTTCAGTTTATATGACGACTTCCCTTTGCAAAAACAATATGTCAGCGAAAATACGGGCATGTTAACTAAAGAAACCACATACTCCAATTTCTTGCGTGATGCCATGCAAGATCAATGGAAGTTTGTCAGCTATGAGCCCGTCAATAGTCCGCGTGAATCAGGGATGGCGAAAAACCTGGTGCAAAAAATCTTCAGGCAAGACCCAAAGGCAAAAGTCTTTATCTATGCAGGCTATAGTCACGCCCATGAATTTCCTGTGGCAGAGACTGATGACGATAAATCCAAGATGGCGGCGCAATTAAAAAGGCTGACGGGTATCAATCCACTGACGATAGACCAGACCGCCATGTATGAGCATATTGATACAACACGGCAAAGCAAATTGTATAAAGCTGCCCTTACCAGGATGGCGCAGGAAAAGCCTTTTGTACTCAAATCTGGCGGTCAGCAATATCTGAAGCTGGGTATCAATAACAAGCTAGTCGATATGCAAGTCATCTACCCTGCATATTCCACCAGTCCCACAACTGGCAGAGCCAGTTGGCTGACTACACTGGCGGGTTTTACACCCAGGGATATTCCGAAAGAATTACTACCCACTACAGGACAACGCCTGATCTATGTCTTTCACAAGCAAGAACCGGCAGATGGCACGCCTGCCGATGTCGTGATAGTGCAAGCAGGTAAAACGCCGCCTAAATTGATGCTGCCACCGGGCGAGTTCCGGTTTGGTTTTGAAGATTAAATCATCTCAGGAAAGCAACCAGCATCAAGATTTCTTAAAGTGGCCGATTGCCTGATTCTGCTCGCTAAGGTCAAACTGATACAGACCAAACAGGCCTTTACGGACCTTCACAGTCAGGACTTCATCAATATTTTTGCTGCACCAGTACTTTCTGGCATGGTAAGGATATTCAACCACAGGAAGACTCTTGTCTTCAGGCAGCAAATTGAGGCAACTTGCATCGCGATGGTATCTTGCTTCCAGCAAAGGGCCGCCCACCAGTTGGTTAACACGAATGCCGCCTACATAGCTGGTAACGCCGAGCACCAGCCCACTCAGGATCGCCAGACCAACGACATTACTACGCGGAATGAATTCGCGTTTGCTTGCCTTGAACATTAAGCCTACCAGCACGACCGCAAAAGTCGCGCCAAAAGCAATATGTGGTAAAAAATAATGAAGGTGAAAGAAGGCATATTCTTCATGTTGCAGCATTGTATCGACGAAGCTGTAGGCGATTAAAATTGCAATCCCAAACAATAATTTTTTAGTTGCGGGATGTTTCGTCAAATCGAAATTTGCCTCTACAAGCTGAGTATTGGCCGGGTATTTATCCAGGATTTTTAATTCACGAAAAACTGCCAACAAGTCTGGCTCAGCATTCCCACTATTCAAATTACTGCCTGTATTTTGCAACTGCCAATCTTTAAGCCTGATATTCAGGAAACGTGCGCCAGATTGGGGGCGTAACTGGATAAGCTGAAAACGCTCAACATAAGTTGCATCTTTGAGTTCTGTCCAAGCTATATCTTTTTCAAGAAAACCAAGGATTGCCCATCTACTCTTTGGCGGAAGTTTTAAACGCACACCCACATCATCTATGTACAAACTGGCGGAGCGATAAAAGATTTTTGCCACATCATCAAAGGCGATCGCTGCTATAAGAGCAAGGACAAATGCCGGAGGAAATGACGCATCTGCCAGAATGCGAATGAGCATTTCCGGTTTTAGCAAATCCTCATACAACATCCAAAGAAAAAAAGCGATAAAAGGAAACAATAACAGTGTGCCAAATAACAAACGATTTACCCACGTATGTTTATCTTGCTTCTGGACGAATACATAACTAGCAGGCATGGTTGATATATTGTTCTATCGTTGAAGATTTACATTCGAACCAGCTGTTTCCGTCTATGATGGCACGGATACCTATCTCAACAGTATGCATTTCAAGAGCAGGCATATACTACAAGCCCGATGACAGCCAGCGTCAGGATTTTTGCTTGTAGTCGCGAATTGCCTTGGTCTGCTCTATGAGATCGAACTGGTATAAGCCAAACAAGCCTTTACGCACCCTGACAGTTTGAACTTCATCAATGTCCCTGCTGCACCAATAATCCTTGGTCATGTCGGTATATTCAACTACTGGAAGTCTTTTATCTTCTGGCAGTAATTTCAGACATGTTTCATCTCGATGGTATTGGGCTTCCAGCAAGGGGCCACCTGCAAGTTGATTGATGCGAACACCTCCAACATAACTGGCAACACCAAATGTTACCCCACCCATCATCGCCAGCGCAGCGACGATACCCGGGGGAATATAATCCCGCACCCTGGCCTTGAGTAACAAACCAGCCACAATCGCCGCAGCGGACATGGCTGCCAATTCATGTGGGCCAGGCTTGAAAAAAGCATAGCCTTCGTGTTGCAGTATGCTATCCAGGAAGCTGTATATCACCAGACCGCCCATTAGCATTAGCAATTTTCTTGTTGCAGGGTGCTTCATTAAATCAAAGGTGGCCGCATCAAAATTGTTATCTTTGGAAAATGATTCAAAGACTCCCAGTTCACGAAACAGCTTGATCAAATCAGGCTCAGCATTCCTGGTGTGAGGAGTGGTAACCGGTTTTTGTAACTGCCATTCTTTTACTCTGATACTCATGGGCTGCATTGTCGGTGTTGAGCGCAAATGAATCAGCCCGAAACTGGACAGATAGGTGACACTCTTCACGTCAGCCCAGAGAATTTCTCTTTCAAGGAATTTCATTATTGCCGAACCTTGACCAGGCAGCTGCTCCAGTCGTACGCCAGAACTATCCACAATTAATCTGGCGGTACGAAAAAACTTCTGTATCGCAAAATGGAAGACAAAACCTAAGGGAATAGCCATTAAAGGAATTAGTGATTGTGGAGCTATCTTCTTGTAATCTCCGAGCTTTACCAGATCCCAATATTTGAGCCAAAAAAGTCCAGCGAACAGGCTCATTGTAAGCGTGGATAGCAACAGCAACAATATCCAGGCATATTGATTTTTCTTCCAGGTGAACACATAAGTTTCGGGCACAGTTTTCATCATATCCAGGAGCCGGATTCGGCATGCAAAATTTGCGTCAGGCACGCATGATGTCACAGATAGATACTTGCTACAACTTCAAGTCATTCTAGATAACGTGAACGCAATAACTGCAGCATCGCCACATTCAACTGCCAGGCATCTGATACGACCTGATTTGTGTAAGGCAGGCTTTGCGTATAGTGTGAAGGTACAAAATGTAGAGTTAGTGTGATTTACTGTTGGCCGGAGGCACGTTAGTGGCGGAGGATTTTTTTTTAAAGTCGCCAATTTCCCTGTCCTGTTCGCTAAGATCAAATTGATAGTGACCAAACAGGCCTTTGCGAACTTTAACGGTCTGGACTTCATCAACCGCCCTGCTGCACCAATAGTCCTTGGTCTTATGGGTATATTCGACAACAGGCAAACTCTTATCTACAGGAATTAAATTTTCACAACTGCCATCTCTATGATATTCAGCAGAGATTAAAGGGCCGCCAGCAAACTGGTTAATCCGGATACCGGCAATATAGCTAGTGACAAGTAACGAAAAACTGGCAAGCACTACCAAAAACGCTGTAATCCCCTTGGGTGGCGGCTGTCGCTTATTAGCCGCTGAAGCCACCCAGGCCAGCACGATCGTGGCAAGAGCGGTAAAAATAACATGGGGAAGTAAATAGGCGAAATTAAAAAATGCCCAGCCTTCTTGCTGCATCGTGGAATCGAAAAAACAATAAACAAGGAGAGCACAAATTCCCAACAATATGCTTCTCGTTACCGGATGCTTCATTAAGTCGAACTGCCCTGGATCTTTAGATGCATCCTCGAAAATATCCAACTCACGGAAAACGCCGAGCAAATCTATCTCAGCAGGCTTTATTGCATATTGCGTGGGCTCAACGCTGGACAATTTCCAGTCTTTAAGCCTGATCGTCCAAAGAGTTGAATTTGTTTTCGAAAGAAGTACTACACCTCGAGAACTGAGCACATACCTTGCTTTTTTTACGTCATCCCACGCAAACCTCTTTTGAAGGAACTTCCATTTTGCAAATACGGAATCTGATGGCCACTCCATAAATACCCCCGTGCCATCAATAACAAGCTTCGACGAACGGTTAAGCCATTGAATTCCGCCTTGGGCAATAGCAAATAGCCCTAGAGGGAAGATCATGGGAAGAGTTTTTTGCCAGACCTTGCTTGATTCCAGAATTTTTTTCCAGTCTGCAGGTTGAAACCATTCCCAATAGCCCGCCCAGATGAAAACTGGCAACAACAGTAACACTGGAACAAGCAGCATCCACTTTTCCCGCTTTGACAAAGAGCTCATGCTGCGGACAAAAGTATATTTTTGTTGTTGCTCTAACATGCGCTAGCCCTAAATTAATGTGGACATAGTATAAATAAAAATTTGCATCCCTTACAACAAAACAATCAAAGGCAATCAAACCTCTCCTGTATGCGCGTCAGAGTAGGAGCGGGGCTTTCATTTCTCTGCATAGCGCTCGCGCAGCAATTTCATCATCGCCACATTCAACTCCCAGACATCGGACACGACCTGATTTGTGTAAGGCAGGCTTTGCGTATAAGGTGATGGCCCAAACTCTGTTGTCAATGTGATCTGCTGTTTGCCGGAAGCGCGTTGCAGGCTGATGATGGCGTCCCACCAGGACAGATGTTGTTGCAAGGCCGTTGCATGCTCGGGGGCACGGAAGTCATTGACTTGCGGCCCCTGGCTATGACCAACGCGGGCATGGATATGGCGCACATGCGGGAATACTTTTTCCAATATATGTGCCTGGTCTTCAAGCAGGGATTCGCAGGCACAACACCAGTGCGAGAGATCTGCATTCAATTGCAATTGTGGGCGCTGCTCAAGGTAGGGCATCAAGAGCATGGGATGGCCACTGAAGCGGCTGCGGTGGATTTCATGGACGATGGCGATACCGGTTTCGGCAGCTATCTCGTCAGCCAGGTCCAGCAATTCATTGTTTTGTGCCTGGCTGTAAAAATCCTTGCCAGTATGGGTATTCACGAACAGGGGTTTTGCTGCGCAGGCATTGCGCAGCAAGTCACACAGGGCTTGCTTGTGTGCGGCAAAGTCGCTGTGGAATACAGTTTCCCACTGCTGGGTGATGAGCTTGAGACTGGCATCGGCAATCGCATTGCTCCAGCCATCGCGCTCGGCATCGTCTATAGGCAATGACATTTCTATGCCATCAAAACCGGCTTCCAATACTTTGGCGATAAAAGCTGCACGACTCAGATGGGCGCTACCCCAGTGCGGGGCGAAGATCAATATTTCAGAATTCATCATGCGCTACTCAGACAAACCCACGGACAGGGAAACCGGCATCGCGCTGTATCCAGTTTTGTGGCGAATAATTGGTAGTTCCATCAGTCACATGCAGAGTATAAGCGTGGCGTGAAACTGCTGAACGATTCGGGGCGCTGTAATGTGGCAGCAGGCCATGGAAACACACCAGGCTGCCTGCCTTGACTTCCAGCGGGATGGCAGTGCTGTCATCAGGCCAGGGCATATTGTCGAGTTTTTCTACCCGCACTTGATCGCCTTCACGGACGAAGCGTTCACGCATGGGCGTGCGGTGCCCACCTGGTTCTGCCCACATGCAGCCGTTTTCGAGAGTCGCGTCTTCCAGTGCAAACCAGAAGGTGGTGACGCTGACTGGATCAGTGTCAAAATAAGTCGCATCCTGGTGCCAGCGCACTTCCCCGCCTATACCAGGTTGCTTGAAGATATACATCGACTGATAGATTTGTGGCTGTTGCAAGCCCAGTTGCCCGGCCACTTTCGCCAACGCAGTGCCGCGCGAAAACCCGCTAAAGACAGGATCAAGATCATGTATCGCATGGCCTATCTTGTTGATGGACAGGGACTTTGCCTGACGCAGATTGCCTTGCTCGTCAAAAGCTTCTTCTTCAAAAAAACAACTGATGTTGTTGGCCGAGTTCAGGAAGTAATGATCAACCTTCTTTTCCTGTTGCTTGGTTGTAAAGATGGTCTTGGATGAAGCCGGATCAAATTCATCAACGATTTTTGCTGCACGCTCACGCAAAGTGGCGATTTCATCGGCACTTTTGAAATTGGGGACGATGACATAACCATCTTGCTGGAATTGCTGGATTTGTTGTGCGTTGAGCATGTTGACTCCTGGCTGTGAATGCGGGGAAGCAAAAGACCTTCACTAGCTGCGAGGTCTTGGCTTGATATGCATCAAGTGTAACGAATTCTATTTGCCGCACACAATATCAACAATGGTTGACAGATTGTATCCAATCTATAGACAATGACTTCATGGACCAACTAAAAGCAATGGAAATCTTCGTCGAAGTGGCAAGGCAGCGCAGTTTTAGCGCGGCCGGACGCCATCTGGGCATCAGCCGTGCCATGGTCAGCAAGCACATCATGCAACTGGAAGCAGAGCTGGGTGCTCGGCTGCTGCACAGGTCTACCCGCGAAGTCAGCCTGACCGAGTTGGGGCAGGCTTATCTGGAGCCATGCAGCGCCAGTGTGGAACATGCAAGGCAGGCGCGGCTGGTGGTCAGCCAGGCGGGCAATGAGCTGGCTGGTGGCATACGCATACAGGCACCCAATAGCTTTGGTAGTGAATGGCTGGCCGATGCACTGGCCCGCTTTACCCTGCTCCACCCCATGCTGCAACCTACCTTGCATGTCGATGACAATCTGCTGGACCCGTTCAAGCATGCCTTTGACCTCAGCATACGGGTAGGCGGCATCCCTGACAGCCCCGGCTTGCACGCACGCAGACTGGCCCCCTGCCGTGGCCTGCTGTGCGCCAGTCCGGCTTATCTGGCAAAGCATGGCATGCCATTCCACCCGGCAGAATTGGGCCAGCACCGCTGCCTGCACTTCAGCCATCTTACCCAGGGCAATACCTGGCATTTTGAACGCGATGGCGAGACCCTGGCGATAGATATCACTCCCGGCTTTGCCTCAAACAATGGCAAAGTCTTGCACCAGGCTGCCCTGCGCGGGCTGGGTATAGTGTATGACACGACTTTTCTGGCATGGCGTGATTTAATCGAAGGCCGGCTGGTCACCGTCTTACCTGACTGGAACTTGCCTTTGAATGACTTTACCGCGCTTTACCCGGCTACCCGCAAGGTCAGCCCCAAGGTGCGGGCACTTATTGATTTTCTGGTGGAAGAGTATCAGCCTGTGCCGGAGTGGGATCAGGCATTGATTGAAGCAAAACTATGCTGAACATCATGCAGTGAACTCTTGTAACAATTTCCCCAAAGTCTTGATGCCCTGCTCCATCTCCCGCCCCCATGGTCGGCCTATATTCATGCGCAGATAGTTTGCATATTTACCAGAACCAGAAAACAGGCTGCCGGGCGTAAAAGCAATGCCTTTGGCGACTGCCTTGCGTAGCAAAGCCAGACTATCTATATCGTCAGGTAATTCCAGCCATAACCACCAGCCACCTGCAGGGCTAATGACCTGAGTACCCAAAGGAAAATAACGTGTGATGGCAGCAGTCGCCAGCGGAATATTTGCAGCCAGACGCTCACGCAATTTGCGCAAGTGAGAAGGCAAGGCACCTGACTGAATAAATTCGGCCAATACCGCCTGTTCAAACAAGGGTGTGATTAAAGATGCGCTAAGTTTCAGCGAATTGATTCGGGCCTGATAACGCCCACCTGCTATCCAGCCTATGCGAAATGCCGGGGCCAGGCTTTTGCTGCAAGAGCCGCAATAGATGACCCTGCCCTGCTTGTCCCAGGCCTTGATGGCTTGTGGCCTTTCTTGCTGATGCGAAAGATCACCGAAGACATCATCTTCTATCAATGCCAGGTCGTATTGTTCAACCAGACGCAGCAGGCGCTTCTTGCTTTTGTCCGTCATGCCACAACCGAGGGGATTTTGGAAATTCGGCATGGCAACGATGGCACGTACGGTGCTCTGATGTTCCAGCGCATATTCCAGCGCTTCCAGGCTGATGCCCTGGCCTGGCACGCAAGGAATTTCTATGGCTTTGATGCCCAGGTTTTCCAGCATTTGCAGCAAGCCAAAATACACTGGGGATTCAACGATCACGGCATCACCCGGCTGGGCGACAGCACGCAAGGCCACGCTCAAGGCTTCGGTGCTGCCATTGGTGATGAGTACATCATTTGCCTGCAAATCCATGCCTGCATTTTTTAACCAATGTATGAGGCTGGTTTTCAGTGCTGGCAAACCCGTACCGCCGGGATAAACACCTATTAACATGGGGTCTCGCCGCAGCAGGCGTTGCGCAATTTTGGCAAGGGCTTCACAGGGATACCATTCAGGCGCTGCGCTGGCAAGATGCAGGCCCAGATGCAGGGGTTGCGCTGTCAAAGAATACAGCTCCGTCATTCTGTGCTGCAGGGACATGAGCTTGTCGTATTCAACTGCTGGTGTGGCCTGGCTGGTTTTTTTCTGCGTCACTGTATTTATCGCTTGTTTGGCTTTCCAGTCAGCGACATACATGCCCGACTTATTGCGGACTTCGACCAAGCCCTGGCTTTCAAGATAACGGTAGCAGCGTATCGCAGTAGAAACGCTAACTTGCCGTGTCTCGGCAATCAGGCGCACCGATGGCAAGCGCTCGCCTACCTCATAGCGGCTTGCCCGGATATCGGTACTGATGGCCTCTGCCAGTTGCCTGTAACTGTACTGCATAACAGATACCTTGAATAAGAATCTGTATAGCATAAGTCAAACAGATACTGTAAGTAAATGCTGACCTGCATTGGACTAGACTGCTCGCATGAATACACCACACTCTACACCTCTCCTTGCTCCGGTAAATACCATTAAGCCGGGTTTTGCGGCTACGGCGGCAGATTTTTTTCCTGCGGTACTGGCGGGCCTGATTGCTGTACTAATCTCGTACGCTGGCCCCATGCTGCTGATCTTGCAGGCAGCACAAAGCGCAAAACTGACGACAGCGCAAACCAGTTCGTGGATATGGGCTATCTCCATAGGCTCTGGTCTGGTCGGTGTCTGGATGAGCTGGCGTCACAAGATACCGGTGATTTGTGCCTGGAATACGCCAGGTGCAGCCTTGCTGGTGACGGGTCTCGCGACAGTGCCTTATCATCAGGCCATAGGTGCCTACCTGGTTGCGGCAGCAGCGATATGGCTGATAGGCATAACCGGCATCTTTGAAAAACTCATGGCAAAAATACCCAAGAGCCTGTGTGCTGCCATGCTGGCGGGCATACTGTTTCGTTTTGGTGTCGATGTGTTTGCCAATGCCAGCAGCGACGTTGCCGGCGCACCCTGGCTGGTGACTGCCATGTTCGTGGCTTACCTGATCTTCAAGCGCCGCAGCGCACGCTATGCCATTGTGCTGACCTTGCTCTGTGGCGTCTTGCTATGGAGTGTTCTGGGCTGGGGTGACAGCAACCAGGGTCAGTCCATTGCCGTGCAACTTGGTTTGACCATGCCTGCCTGGACCGCGCCTGAATTTTCTTTGAGCGCCATCATCAGCCTGGGCTTGCCGCTGGCGCTGCTCTGCCTGACTGGTCAGCAAGTGCCTGGCGTAGCTGTCATGCGTGCTGCTGGTTATGACCAGGCCCCCACCAGCAAACTGGTGAGTGCTACCGGTTTTGTCAGCATCTTGCTGGCGCCATTTGGCTCACATGGCGTGAACCTGGCGGCGATCACTGCCGCGATTTGCACCGGGCCAGAAGCACACCAGCAGCCAGAAAAACGCTGGGTTGCGGGCATAGCCTGCGGAGGTTTCTATTTATTGATAGGCAGTTTTGCTGGTTCACTGACTGCCCTGTTCCTGCATTTGCCGCATGCACTGGTCACCACGGTGGCTGGTCTGGCACTGCTGGGTGCGATACAAAACGGCCTGGTGAATGCCATGCAGGAAGCAAGCGAGCGTGAAGCTGCCCTGATCACCTTTATTGTCACGGCATCCAATATAAGTTTGCTGGGCCTGGGTTCTGCCTGCTGGGGCATAGTTCTTGGTGTTATCAGCTATTACCTGCTGCGGGTAAAATCAAAAGTAACATCCAAATAAGGTACTGAACTCATTCACCGAACTTGCTGACAAAGGTGGCAACGCCATCCCAGTCGGCAGACAGCGGGTTTTGTCGGTAGTGAATAATACGTTCCAGGAAGACCTGGCAAGCCAGGTCTTCTTTACGGATTTCCAGATAAGCCAAAAAGGATTTTTCTGCCAAGTCCCATTGCTGCGTGCGGAAGTCATCAAGTGCCTGATGCCAGAGTTCCAGCAAGGCAGATTGTGCATCATCAAGAGCAGTGACCAAGGCAATTGGTTCAAAAATCGAGATAGGCCTGGTTTTGCCCTTGACCCTGACTCTGTCCAGTTCTCTGTAAGCGTACTCTGGCGTAGCAGCTTTTGTCGCTTCGCCAACCACAATGCCTACGCCATATACTTTGGTAATCCCCTCCAGGCGCGAAGACAGGTTGACCGCATCGCCCATGACAGTATAAGCCAGCCTGATCTGGGAACCCATATCGCCGACGCGTACTTCACCGGTATTCAAGCCAACTCCGATCTTGAGTGCAGGCCAACCACGCTTGACAAAGTCCACACTCAAGCCTTGCGCGATGGATTGCATTTTCAGCGCACTGGCAACGGCCAGTCTTGCATGGTCTTCCAGACGCACTGGCGCGCCCCAAAAGGCCATGACACAATCGCCTATGTATTTATCGAGCGTGCCGCGATTGCCGCGTATTTCTTCTGACATCGCGGTCAGGTAGATGTTGATGTATTCCCGCAAATCTGCTGCACTCAGGGTTTCGGAAATGGTCGTGAAACCACGCACATCTGAAAACATCACGGTCAACTCCCGGATTTCACCTGCCATGGTGTAACTGTCGGGTTCTTCTGCCATGACAGCAACCAGTTCCGGTGCCACATATTCACCGAAACGCCTTACCACGCCGCGCAATTTTCTGGATTCAACCAGATAGCCCCAGGTGATGTTGAACACGAACAGGGTAACGATCAATAACAGTACTGTTGCCAGCGGCTGGACCAGGTTGAATGACTGATACATCCAGTAGTTGAAGGCAATCACGAGTACCAGCATTACCGTGGTACACAACACGGCTGCCAGCGCCTTGAAACGCGATAAGGCAAAGCTGAGCAATAAACCGATCAGGCAAACCTGTATGACTTCAAAACCGCGCGTGCTGTCAGAGCGCTGCTTGACATCACCATCCAGTATCGAGGCAATGACATTCGCATGCATTTCCACACCGGGATAATCCAGGCCCAAAGGGGCAGTACGCAAATCCTTGAGCCCCGCTGCCGTCGTACCTATCAAGATGATTTTCTCTTTGAGCTTATCAACAGCCAGGCGCTTTTTGAGCACATCCGCGGCAGAGACATAGGCAAAGCCACCGCCATTTGGCCCCCCCTTGCTTTTATAGTGGATCAGGGCAGTGAGCAGTGGCTCCACGGGTATGCGTTTGTTGGGCGTGGAGTTGAGTTTGATCGCTTCTATCGAACCATAATTATTCAAAAAACTTTGAGAATTGATGCCATCAGCTTGCAGAAACACTGGTTTGACTTTGCTGGCATTCAGGGCAATACGTGCCGTTGCCAGTGACAGTGCTTCATAGTAACCAGCACCATGTTTTGCCAGCAAGGGAATTCCCCGTATCACCCCATCAGCATCTGGCGAGGGATTGAAGAATCCACCGGCAATTGCTGCCTTTTGCAGCTCGGGCAAATTGGCTGTGTACTTGGTGTAGATGGCAGACTCAAAACTGCGTTCTCCCAGATCGGCATCGACAAAGGCGGGCGTTGGCAGCAAGCCTTTCGAATTGTCATTGGGCGTATTTGAAAACACATAACCCAAGACTACAGGGCGCCCCGTTAAAGTCCTGGCCAGTTTGTCGTCAAAATCGAGTTCTTTTCTTAGCGCTGGCATTTGCGCCATAAAGCCCGGATTTTCCTTTAACTCTTTTTGTGCCAGACCTTCGAGCACCTGTATGCCCGTACTGCGGTCCGGCTCTGAAAACACGATATCGAGCCCCACTGCCCTGACATGATAATCGTCGGTCAGCCTTTCTATCAGATCGGCGACAACTCCCCTGTTCCAAGGCCATTGCCCTACCTCTTGCAGGCTCTTTTCGTCGATATTGACGATGACAATGTCCGGGTTGAAGGTGGTCGGCTCCCATCGCATGCGCAGGTCATAGATAAAGTAATCAACTTTTTCTATGAGGGTAGTCGGCAAATGACCATTTGCCTGCAAGGCAGCCATGACGATCAGCAGCACGCAGATGCTCCAGCGTGTCAGTTTGTTGATGTGCCTCTGCAAGCTTTCCTCCACAAACTCAGTTTCAGGTAGTGCTTATGCCGGAAAATTTTCCTGTCACCCGATGTCTTTCAACATGGGCCACAGGAAGTCTGGATATGACACTCAAATGCGGTAACCAGGTACCTTGCTCAAATCAACATCATCAATCTGCGACTTGTCCATGAATCGCTCAGCATAGGTCAGATAAACTTTTTTCTTGACGAAGATATTGAACAAGTCAGGATCGATATGACCATTCAGCGCAAAGCTGCCGAGGATGTGCAATGACTCCGTCAGGGTCTTGCCATCTTTGTAGGGACGGTCTTTGGCTGTCAGCGCTTCAAAAATGTCCGCTATAGCCATGATCTTAGCCTGCACCGACATTTGCTCGCCGCGCAAGCCGCGTGGATAACCCTTACCATCCATGCGCTCATGGTGACCACCGGCATATTCAGGCACATTCTGCAAGTGCTTGGGCCAGGGCAAGGCCTCCAGCATCTTGATGGTGGTGGTAATGTGGTTGTTGATAATAGCGCGCTCTTGCGCATTCAGAGTACCGGCGCGGACAGACAGGTTTTCAACTTCATCCACATTCAGGAAAGGCTGAGCTACGCCGTTGGCATCGGCAAATTGCCATGCTGCGATATCGGTCACGCGTTGCAAGTCTTCGGGGCTGGTTCTCTCTGAGCCTATATTCAATTTGCGTAAAAAATTCCTGGCGTCGTCTATTTTAGCCAGTTCAGCCTGCAAGCCCTGCTCGAGCTCGATGATAAGGTTTTCATTATTGACATTGGCCTGGTACAAGGCACATTTACTTTTCAACACCTTGATTTCTGCATCGCGCTTCAAGACTTCAAAGCGGGTGTCCAGCAATTGTATGCGGTCAAAAATGGTTTCCAGTTTGGTGGATTTTTCTACTACATGCACAGGAGTTGAAATCTTGCCGCAGTCATGCAGGATACCAGCCATCCACAATTCCTTGCGGTCTTTATCCGTCATGGAAAAATGTGCCAGAGGCCCTTCGCGCGTTTCATGCACGGCATTGGCCAGCAACATGGTCAACTCGGGTACATGCTGGCAATGCCTGCCTGTGTGGGGAGATTTTTCATCAATACCGATATTGATAAGGTGTACCAGCGAGACAAACAGATTTTCCAGTTGCGAGATCAATTGCTGATTGGTCAGCGCTATGGCCGCCTGAGATGCCAGGGCTTCAATAAAACGTTGGTCGGTCTCGGTAAATGGGCAAGGCTCGCGTGTTTCGGGATTGGTGGCATTGATGAGTTGCAGCACACCGATCAATTCACCTTCATGATCATGCATGGGCACAGTCAGCAGTGATTTGGTCTTGTAGTTGAACTGCTGGTCAAAGTTGCGGGTGCCAGAAAAATTGAAAACACCAACAGTATAAACGTCTTGAATATTGACCGATAGTTTGTAGTTGGCAGCATAGGCGGCCACGGCATTCAGGTTCCTGCTGCCATTTGCATCAATCAGGGGGATATCAGGTATATCTACCGTATGCCCTTTTACACCACCCTGATACATATTCAGGGTGTCATTGAGGGAAATATTGAAGCACAGGCTTTGCTTGTCTTTACTGGTACGGTATAAGGTACCGCCGTCGGCATAGGTAATACTCTTGGCCGAGCGCAGTATGTTTTCCAGCAATAATGGCGTGTCGTGATTATTGCTCAGCTCCAGGCTTAACTCCGTCAGTTTTTCCAGCCGTTGTGCAATTTCGCTACTGCTCAGTGCAGTCATAATCACGTTCTCCAGATCGTCTAGCATTTTTTCCAAACTGTCATCGCTGATACTGCTACTTCATTATGTCCACTGTAAACAGTGCGCGCCTGTATCTCATTTTTCAATTTCATATCAAAAACTGAATTGCTCACCCATTTTCAAGGCTTTAAAATTCCTGTCCTTATTTTGCCCTAGTTCTGCCATGATTTGTGCTTCTTGCCCCGGTTTCAGGTGATAGATATGGAAGTCGATTTCTGTAGAAACATCGGCGATATCATTGATGAGTGCGGCAGGGCAAAAATGTTTTGAAACCAGCGCCAGTTCCACTTCTGCATTCGGGAAAGAACAGTCAACGATCACCATGTTCAGCGCCTTTTGTCCCATCAGGTTTTCCCACAAGGCTGGCGTACTTGCCATATCACCGGTAAACAAAAAACCTTTACTCTCAGAGCGCACCCAATAAGCCACCGACCCCGGAACGTGATCGACCACATGCGAAGTAATCAGTCTGTTCCCGAGCGTCAGCGTGCTGCCAGGCAGCATTTCCTGATATTGCATGGATGGTTGGTCTGTATCTGGCAAAGTACTGAAATCTGGCCAGATGATCCAGTTGAATATATGGGTTTTCAGGGCGTGCAAGACTTCTGCCGTCGCATGTACCGTGACTGGCTTGTCTCTTTTACCAAATACAGCATCCATTAACCAGGTCAGGCCAGCCACATGATCGAGATGACTATGGCTGATAAACACATGGTCTATCGCCACCAACTGCTCTACACTGAGCCGTGACAGGCCTGTGCCGGCATCCAGCAAGATATCATCGTCAATTAATAAGCTGGTTGTGTAGGGCTCACTGCCACCGATGCCACCTGCACAGCCAAGAATTTGTAAGTTCATAAATACAAAATAGTGTGCCTCTGTCTATCCGGGGCTTTGTTATCTCAAGGTCAACGCGATATCCATTCCGACCTCTGAGCAAGCTTAACACTTTCTTAGAAGACAAGAATATCTTCTGCATCATTCCTTTCCTGAAGATAGGCTAATTTGTCGCTTTGCGCTATAAAGAGTTGACTTTGTGGTCAGACATTCGACTTCCGTGATACATTTTTGTAAAAATTGACTTAAGAGAATAATAATTTGCAGTATCTTGCAATGACCAAGCTATTAAAGCTGATAATTAAACGATGGGTTTACGCTAAGGTTATAAGCTAAGCTAATAAGCTGCGGAATCAGGCTGCAAGTCATGTAACAAAGGAAAACGAATGGTGGTAACTGCTCAAGCCGCAAATGCTCCCCAGGATGGTCTGGATCACAGGCTACAATTCTTTAAACGCCTGCAAACCCTGACCAACAAGATACACGGAGCAGATGCTTTGGACCAGATCATGCTGGATGTCTCACCTGACATTTGCAATCTGTTTGAATGTGACCGCCTGACCATTTACGTCGTAGCACAGGACAAGGTCACGCTAATTTCCAAGATCAAGACTGGGCTGAATTCTTTCAAGGACTTGCGCCTCTCCATTTCTGACCAGAGTATCGCGGGTCACGTTGCCCTGACCAAGACCATGATCAGTTTGCGCGACGTGTATGATGAAAATGAATTGCGCTCGCACTCCCCTACACTGAAGTTCCAGAGCGCGGTCGATCAACGCACTGGTTACCGTACCAAGCAAATGCTGGTGGCTCCCATCGTCGAAGCACAAAGCCACGAATTACTGGGCGTGGTGCAATTCATTAATCACAAACTGGGCGATGCGTTCAATGCCATTGCCGCCGAGGGTGTGCAGGCCTTGTGTGAAACCCTGGCCGTGGCCTTTACGCAAAAAAGCAAGGTACTGCCAACCAATACGCCGCGCACCAAGTTTGATTTCCTGGTATCGGAAGCGATCTTGTCAGCGCAAGAGATGGAACTTGCTGTCAGGGCAGCGAGGCGCAGCCTGCTGGACCTGGAAGAGGTATTGGCTGAAGACTTTAAAATCCCTATAGCCAGCCTCGGGCAGGCATTATCCAAATATTTCCGCGTAGCTTATGAACCTTACAAGGCTGAGCGTATCATCCCTGTCGATCTGGTCAAAAAACTCAAGCGCCAGTATGTGGAACAGAATTCCTGGCTGCCCATCATGGAAGACCAGACCGGCCTGACAGTGCTGGCGATAGATCCCGAACATACCAATACCACCCATGTCGTCAACCATGTATTTGCGACTTCGAAGATCAATTACCGGGTCACCACCAGAAAAGAATTCCTGCAAACCATAGACCAGTTCTTTGGTAGCGTATCTGATGGCAGCTCAGTCGATGAACTGCTGTCCGGCCTTGACGATGATGATGAAGAAAACGGTGGGCAGGCTGCGGTTGAAGTATCTGCCGCGGTGGAGAACGAACTCGTCAAACTGATTAACAAGATCATCATTGACGCCTATCAGCAAGGCGCTTCAGACATTCATATCGAACCGCGGCCAGGCAAGGAAAAAACCCTGATACGCTTTCGCAAGGATGGTTCGCTATCGCCATATATAGAAATACCAGCCAGCTACCGCAGCGCCCTGCTGGCACGTATCAAGATCATGTGTGACCTGGATATCTCGGAACGCCGCAAGCCGCAAGATGGCAAGATCAAGTTCAAGAAATATGGCCCTTATGACATAGAGCTGCGGGTGGCTACCATCCCATCTTCTGGCGGCATGGAAGATGTGGTCATGCGCATTCTGGCTGCTGGTGAGCCTATTCCTATTGATAAGCTGGGCGTATTGCCGTACAACCTTGAACGCCTGAAGAATGTCGTCAGCAAACCCTATGGCCTGTTCTTTGTCTGTGGCCCTACGGGTTCAGGCAAGACGACCACCCTGCATTCAGTGTTGAGCCACCTGAATACACCAGAAACCAAGA
This sequence comes from Undibacterium sp. Ji42W, assembly GCF_049340405.1. Taxonomy (NCBI): domain Bacteria; kingdom Pseudomonadati; phylum Pseudomonadota; class Betaproteobacteria; order Burkholderiales; family Oxalobacteraceae; genus Undibacterium; species Undibacterium sp. Ji42W. The sequence goes on along the minus strand of NZ_JBMPOV010000005.1, from coordinate 367,598 downwards.
TCTGGACCGCCGAAGACCCGGTAGAAATCACCCAGAAAGGCTTGCGCCAGGTTCAGGTCAACCGCAAGGCTGGCATGGACTTTGCCACTGTCATGCGCGCTTTTTTGCGGGCTGATCCTGACATCATCATGGTCGGCGAAATGCGCGACAAGGAAACTGTTTCCATTGGCCTGGAGGCTTCTCTGACGGGCCATCTGGTATTCGCCACCTTGCACACCAATAGCGCACCGGAATCCATCGTCCGCTTGCTGGACATGGGCATGGATCCCTTCAATTTTGCGGATGCCTTGCTAGGCATATTAGCGCAACGCCTGACCAAGCGTTTGTGTGGCAAGTGCAAGGAAATTTATCATCCTGGTAAAGAAGAGATGATGGAGTTACTGGATGAGTATTGCCAGGAATTGCTGAATACCGGGAACTTTGTCAAAAATCCCATAGAAGCCAAGAAAAAAGTATTCACCACATGGCAAAGCCAATATGCCGACAAGGCCGGTAAATTCACTTTATACAAGGCTGTGGGATGTGAGCATTGCTCAAAAGGTTATAAAGGCAGGCTAGGTTTGCATGAACTGATGGTAGCAAATGACATGGTAAAAAAACTCATCCAAGACCATGCCCGTGTCTCTGAATTACTGACTGCCGCACTGGCGGATGGCATGCTGACCCTGAAAATGGATGGTATAGAAAAAGTTCTTTCCGGATTAACGGATATGAAGCAGGTCAGAATAGTTTGCATAAAATAGTTTTTTGCAAAATCAGATAAAATCCTGTCTATCTTCTGTACTGCTCTGAGTACGCATGGCAAGCTCGGCAAGCATGCTCAGGCAGAATTTTTTGAAAGCAAACATGAAATATCTGCACACCATGGTGCGTGTCACCGATCTTGAAGCTTCCCTGCGCTTTTATCGCGATGCACTAGGTCTGGAATTGGTACACCAGAAAGAATATCCCAAAGGCCGTTTTACCCTGGTGTATCTGGCAGCCCCTGGCGACCATGATGCCCAGGTTGAACTGACCTATAACTGGGACCCGGAAGAATATACCGGTGGCCGCAATTTCGGCCATCTGGCTTATCGTGTTGATGACATCTACCAGCTATGCCAGCGCCTGGCGGATCACGGTGTCACAATCAACCGTCCACCGCGTGATGGTCATATGGCTTTTGTGCGCTCACCCGACAATATTTCGATAGAGTTGTTGCAGCAGGGCGAACCACTGGCACCGGCTGAACCCTGGACTTCGATGCCGAATACCGGTAGCTGGTAATCAGGTAGTCCAATAAAAAAGCAGACCAAGGTCTGCTTTTTTTAATTTTGGTGGTCGCTACGACGCGCTTCCTTATTCATAGCGCGTATCAGTACAACCATGCTCAATACGATGACGACTGAGACAACACCAAAAATTCCTGTCCACATAGACGCATCCTGAATTGATTTAAGATGTTTCTTTATATCAATCAAGATGCCGTGCGTCAACTTTGCAAAGTAGGTTTCGAGGAATTTTAACTATTTCTTTCAATCACACCAGCTCCTCAAAACCTGTTTATGATCTGCAGCGAGCGTGCGTCAGCGGAGTGAAGTGAAGCGCAAAAAGCGGAATATACGCTAGTACATGAGCATTTTGAGCAGCACATGCGCCCTGATCACGCTCGTGCTTCAGATCGGGAACAGGTTTTCAGACATGCCCATGCCTGCGGAAGTAAGCAATCAAACCGCTGGTGGACGTATCCAGATGCGCGTCATAGTCCTGGTTACCTAAAATCGCTGGCAAGAGACGGTTAGCCAGTTGCTTACCCAGCTCCACGCCCCATTGATCAAAGGAATTAATGCCCCAGATCACGCCCTGGACAAAGACCTTGTGCTCATACAGTGCCAGCAACATACCTAGTTGGAAAGGGTCCAGGCTAGGCATGAGTATGGTGGTGGATGGCTGGTTACCGGCAAACACCTTGTGCGGCAAGAGCTTGGCAATATTGGCGTCACTGAGCCCGGCTTGTGACAACTCTTCACGCGCCTGCGCCTCGGTCTTGCCAAAGGCCAGCGCAGCGCTCTGCGCCAGGCAATTTGCCAGCAAGGGTGCCTGGTGGCCAGGCAAAGGATAGTCACTGGATGCCGCCACCACAAAATCACAGGGTATCAACCAGCCGCCCTGATGCAGGAGCTGGAAGAAGGCATGCTGGCCATTCACACCTATCTCTCCCCAGACAATGGGGTTGGCGCGGCAAGTCAGGGCCTCACCATCGCGGCTGACGGTCTTGCCATTGGATTCCATCTCCAGTTGCTGCAAGAAGGCGGGTAAATGACGTATCGATTCGTTATACGGCAGGATGGCCGTAGTCTCTGCTCCAAGGAAATTGGTGTTCCAGATCGAGATCAGGGCCAGCAAGACAGGTAAATTCTTTTCAAGTGGCGCGTTACAGAAATGCTTGTCCATGGTTTCTGCACCTGCCAGCAGACGCTCAAAACCATTCATGCCTATCGCCAATGCAACGGACAGTCCGACAGCTGACCACAAGGAGTAACGACCGCCCACCCAATCCCAGATTTCCAGGATATTTGCATCTGGTATGCCAAATTCATGCGCCTTGCCCGGGCTGGAAGTAACGGCAATGAAGTGCTTGCTGACGGCCCACTCTTCCATGGCTGCTGCCATCAGCCAGGTGCGGGCAGTCTGGGCATTGATGCTGGTTTCTTGCGTAGTGAAGGTTTTGGAAGCCACGATGAACAAGGTCGTGCGTGGGTCCAGTTTTTCTAGCAAAGGTGCGAGATGGGCACTGTCCAGATTTGAGACGTAATAAAACGTCAGCCCGGGATGCTGGAAGGCCGACAAGGCACGCGTCGCCAGCTTGGGCCCCAGGTCTGAACCGCCTATGCCTATGTTCACCACCGTCTGTATCGCATCTCCCTTGAAGCCGCGCCACAAGCCACTGCGTACCCGTTCGACGATGTCGCGCATTTGCTTGCGCACTGCTCTGACCTTGGGCATGACATCGTCAGCCTCATTCGGGAAAGGCGTAAAGTCAGTATGCCGCAAAGCTGTATGCAAGACTGCGCGGTCTTCACTGATATTGATTTTTTCACCAGCGAACATGCGGTCACGCCAGCCTTCTACTTTGGACAGGCGCGCCAGGGCAATGAGGCTATCCAGAGTTGCCTGATCTATACGCTGTTTGGAATAATCGACCAGCAAGCCATCAAGCTCGACCGAAAAATGCCTGAACCTGTCACTGTCGGCGGCAAACAATTCACGCAGATGTTGTTGCTCCAGCCTTTGTTGGTGTGCCAGCAGGGCTTGCCATTCCGGCGTGTGAGTTATATTCATGTTTTGTCAGTCTTTCAAGTAATTCGTCATCCTCATGTCTCAGATTATAGGCCAGACAATTATGCATGCTGCAAGCTTATTATTGCTAAAATTAGCACTCATTTAAATTTTTGCAGACAAAATCCAAAACTGGATTTATCGTAAACAAAAATTAATGCAATGTAAATTTGCAGAGGAAACGGATGAACATGTTAGACAGACAAGACATAGGCATCTTTATTGTGGACGACAATGACATCAGTCGTTCCATGCTGCGCCATATCCTCAATAGCGAGGCATTCAATGTCATTGGTGAAGCGTCCAGCGGCGTGGCCGCGCTGGACTGGCTGGAGAAAACCATCCCTGAAGTAGTGTGCCTGGACGTCATGATGCCGGACATCAGCGGCCTGGAAATTCTCGAACATATCAAGAAAATTTCGCCTGATACCGTCGTGCTGATGGTCACCGGCAGTAATAATAAAGAGACTGTGGTCAAGGCGATCAAGGCAGGGGCAAATGGCTTTATTGTCAAACCCTTCAATCCCGCAACGCTGCTACAGTCCATGCATTATTCAGTCAGCAAATCCCAAAAACAATTGAAAATCCTGATAGACCGCAGAAAAGCCTGGCGTAAAAGCGGGCTTCTGTAAGTCTCCACTCTGCTACACCTCAAGCAGGATCAGGCCTGGCGTGCGCTCAGCAGATTAGCCAGGGCAACATAAGCGTCGACTGCGATAGTCTCAGGACGTAATTGCGGGTCAATTCCACACGCCAGCAAGTCTGCCTCGGTCAACAAACCGGCCACGCAATTGCGCACTACCTTGCGTCTTTGTGAAAATGCCTTGGTGACGACCTCTTCCAGCTTCCTGATATCGCAAGGCAAAGCACCCGGCTTGGGTATCATGCGCACGATAGCTGACTCTACTCTGGGCGGAGGGTCAAATGCCTCGGGCGGTACGATGAACATCAATTCCATGTGGTAGCGTACCTGCAGCATGACCGACAGGCGACCATAAGTTTTGCTGCCTGGGCCTGCAACCATGCGCTCGACCACTTCTTTTTGCAGCATGAAATGCTGGTCTTCTACCAGCGGCGCTATCTCGGCCAGGTGAAACAGCAAAGGGCTGGAGATGTTATATGGCAGATTGCCCACCACGCGCAGCTTCTGGCCTTCAGGCACAGGGATGGAGGCAAAATCAAATTGTAGGGCATCACCCTCGTGGATGACGAGTTTTTCTGGCGAAAAGTTTTTCTTCAGGCGAGCCACCAGGTCCCTGTCCAGCTCGACCACATGCAATTGCGTCAAACCATCGAGCAACTGACGCGTCATGGCAGCCAGTCCAGGGCCTATCTCGACCATGGTTTGTCCAGGACGCGGGTTGATGACACGCGTGATATTACTCAAGACCAATTCATCGGTCAGGAAATTCTGGCCAAAACGTTTACGAGGGATATGTTTCATATTTTTCTTGCTTATTTCTGCTTATTTTTGCTTATTTACTTGTCTTGCTTGTTGAGCATGCTGGCCGCAACACGTATCGCCACCAGCATGCTGCTGATATCAGCGTAACCTGTGCCCTTGGCCGCCAGATCGAGGGCGGTGCCGTGATCAACCGACGTGCGTATCAACGGCAGGCCGAGAGTGATATTCACACCCAGGCCAAAACTCGCATGCTTGAGCACCGGTAAGCCCTGGTCATGGTACATCGCCAATACACAATCAGCCTGCTCCAGGTATTTTTGCTGGAACAGGGTATCCGCTGGATAAGGGCCGCTGACCTGCATGCCAGCTTCTTGCGCTTTTTTGATGACCGGCGTGATGACTTCAATTTCTTCCGTGCCCAGGTAACCGTTTTCACCCGCATGCGGGTTCAGTCCAGCCACCAGGATGCGTGGATTTTCTATGCCGAATTTGCTGCGTAAATCGGCATGGATGATTTCCAGGGTTTTCCACAAATCATCAAACTGTATCGCTGCAGCGACTTTGCTGAGTGGCAGATGAGTAGTTGCCAATGCCACCCGCAAGGCTTGCGGCAGATGATCATTGGCTTCACTGGCGAGCATCATGACGACGCGGCCAGTAAAGGTTTTCTCGGCAAAATATTCGGTATGACCACTGAAAGCAACACCGGCATCATTGATCGTACTTTTTTGCAAAGGGGCAGTGACTATGGCTTCACACCATTTGCGTTGCACGCTTTCGATAGACACATCCAGAGTATGCAAGACGGACCGGCCATTGCGCGGGTCCAACTTCCCGGCAATCACAAAAGTATTCAGGGGACAATCGATGACGGTCAGGCGCTCATTGCCAGAGGCAGGCAAGCCCTGATGCCGCAAAGCTTGCAGAGATACGCCCATCATGCTGATGGCAGGATCAAGTTCGGCTGCCAGCATGGACAAATAGGCAGCGTCACCTATCAATACTGACCTGACTTCATGCCTTAACTGCCAGGCAGCCAGTATCGCAATTTCAGGCCCTATGCCAGCCGGTTCGCCTACGGTTACCGCGATGACCGGCAAACTGGGCTGTGGCATTATTTTTCTTCCAGGCGGAAATCGACATAGGCACGGTCACGGATTTCACGCAGCCAGTCTTGTAGCGCTTCATCTGACTTGCGCTCGCGCACAGCCTGGCGGGCAGCAATACGTTGCCTGTCTTTCGATAATTCATCAGCCTTGCGCTCTGTCACCTGGATCAGATGCACACCAAATTGCGTGGTCACTGGCTCGCTAAGCTCATTGATCGCCAGCTTGTCCATAGCTTGCTCAAACTCAGGCAAAGTAGAACCCGGGTACAACCAGCCCAGGTCGCCGCCTTTGGAGGCAGAACCATCTGCAGAGTGGGTCTTGGCCAGGTCTTCAAAAGTGGCTTCCTTGGCTTCTATCTTGCGCTTGAATTCCTGCAATTTCTTGCGGGCCTCATCTGCAGTCACAATCTGGCTGACCTTGATGAGGATGTGGCGCACATGACTTTGCTGCTCGGCAGCGGCAGCCTTGGTGTCATTGACGGCACGCTTGCCATTCACTTTGACAATATGGAAACCATTCGGGCTACGTACGATATCAGAGAATTCACCGACCTTGACCTTGCTGATGGCATCGACAAACAATTGCGGCAAACGGTCTTGTTCACGCCAGCCTATGTCGCCGCCCTTCAAGGCTTCTGAGCTATCCGAGTAGGTAACAGCGGTCTTGCCAAAGTCTGCGCCTTCACGCAATTTTTTCAAGACTTCGTCAGCGCGTGCACGGCGAGCTGCGATTTGTTCAGCTGAGGCTTTTTCAGGAATGCTGATCAGGATGTGAGCCAGATTCAATTCTTGCTTGGCGGCTGCCTTGTTGTTGGCTTCGGCTGCCAGGTAGTTATCAATCTCGGTTTCAGATACTTGTATCTTGCTATCCACTTCTCGCTCACGTATGCGCTGCATGAGGATATCGTCGCGGATCTGTTCACGGAATTTCGCATAAGGTGTGCCTTCGCGCTCGATCTGGTTACGGAACTCAGGCAAAGTCATCTTGTTTTGTTCGGCCAGGCGTAACATGGTACGGTCCAGCATGACATCATCTACACGCATGCCGTTTTCTTTGGCCAGTTGCATTTGGGCACGGTCAGTGATCATGCGTTCCAGCAATTGCTTTTGCAACACAGCACGGTCTGGCAAGGGCGTGCCCTGCTTTTTGAGCTGCGTCTCTATTTCCAGCATGCGGGCATCCAGTTCCTGCCGGGTAATCACTTCATCATTGACCACGACAACAATGCTGTTGACCTTTTGCGCCTTGCTGTTTTGCGTCTTGGGAACGGCAATAGGGCTGAGTTTGACTTGCGACCATGCTGTCGAGCTGATAAGCAAGCCAGCAGACACTGCCAGTACTGTGAATAAGTTACTTTGTTTCATTTGCAATAAAGGTCGCATATTGGTCCAAAATCCTGTTAAGCCATTCCCGTAAGAGCATCAAAGCGGGCAAAAGTTGCAATATACACGTTCGCTCCGGTTTCATAAACTGCCGAGCAGAGCATATACAGCATGTGTATTGTTAGTACAGCAAATTATTTATCTACAGCAACAAGCTAGCGCTCACTGCCAGACTGGTAGCCTGAAATATTCTTTTTCAAAGCATCAATCGGGTTGGTACCAAAACCCAACCTGGCCAGGCCATTCAACTCCAATTGTATGGAAAAGCCGGAGGTATTGTTAACGCTATTGGTAGCAAACCTTTGTGCCAGGAATCGCAATGACCAGCAATCAGCCTTGTATTCAAAGCCCAGCAAGCCATCCACCATCTTTTTATCCATCATGGAGTAATTGCTCCTGCCTACCATGTACCAGCGGTCTGCCACCGGCCATTGGGCTGACACATCGACCTGCTCCAGGCTATTGCGCTGATAACGGTATTCGAGGTTCAAGACTTTTTTCGGTGAAGGCTGCCAGTGCACGCCGTAGTTGGCACGTACTGACTGCCTGTCTGTCTGGCTCAGTTGCAAAGCCATTTCACCGCTCAGCGTCGATGACAGTTTGCCAGTTGCCGCCAGCAATAAATCTGAACGACTGGGGCTCACAGTATTATCGAGCGTGACTTTTTGCGTATTGAAATAGAAACGCTGGCCGATCGCCAGTTTCAGGCTTTCATCACCATTGCCTTCGATAAAACGGGAAATCAGGGCAGCAGTAATCTGGTTGGAGTCACCTATCCTGTCCTGGCCGGTAAAACGGTTTTCACTAAAAATCTGGGCGAAATTAAAGTCGGCGACCGCGCTGTCAAAGTTAGGCATGCGCGACTGATCGCGGTAAGGCGTATTGACATAGAACAGGCGCGGTTCCAGCGTCTGTGTCAACTCCTTGCCAAACATCTCGGTCTTGCGCTCAAACACCAGGCCACTATCTACCGAGAACGTTGGTACCACGCGATGGAAATCAGATTCCTTGCCTGGCTCCGGGTTCACCAGATGGTAGTTGGTCGCATGGAAAGAGATTTTCGGGATGATAAAACCACCAGCCTGCACCAGAGGCAGAGAAATCTGGGGATTGAACACCGCCCTGTCACCACGCACCATGGTTGGGTGCCAGAAGCGCGTCAATATGCTGTCCATGGACCAGTCCAGCCCTGCGACATCATGCTGCTCGGCATGCAATTGCAATTGCGGCAACCTGTCATAAGGGCGCGCTATCGGCGCCGCCAGATCCTGCAAAACTTGGTAATTCGAGGTCCTGAGTGACAGATTCCAGAAAGAACCGTAATAGGTCAGGTTAGCTTCACGCAATAACAAGCGCTGTGCTGTTTTGGTAATGGTGCGCGAAAAGTCGGTAGGATAATCATCATCCGAGGCTGAGTTGATATTCCAGGACAACTCCAGTTGCGGCAATAATTTTTGTTGGTGTATGGACGCCACAGCATAACGGTTAGTACCAGTCACGCGGTCATTAAGCAAACCTTCGACACTGGTTTCACCGGCATAGGTTTCACCCAGATAACGCCCCTCCACTCCGAGTTGCAGGCCGCGCCTGGCTATCATTTTTGGGTAGAGCGTCAAATCACGGTTAGGTGCAATATTAAAATAATAAGGCAGCGTCATTTCAGGGCCGCCCTTGGATGATGCTCCCAGTATGGGCGGCAGCAAACCAGAATGACGTGCACCCGACAGCGGGAAAGTCAATGAGGGTGTTGCCAGGATGGGTACACCCTTAAAATATAACACCGACTTGCCAGCCACGCCCTTGTCGAGGCCCGTATCAAGGCTCAGGGTATCTGATTGCAGATACCAGTCAGGGTCCAGGCCTTCGCAAGTGCTATAGGTACCGCGCGTAATCAGGGAGCGCTCTTCATCCTGAAAATCGATGCGCGCAGCATGTCCCTGGGCATTATTACGCAAGAGTTTATAGATGGGATTGGCAACATAACCGGAGCTGGCATCAAGTTGCATGCGCAAGGCATCACCCTTATAACAATCACCATAGCGTGTCATGCGTACTTTGCCACTGGCTTCAACTTCGTCTTCAAGGTTACGATACATCGCCTCATCTGCATTGATGCGGGTACCTCCCTTGACGACTTCGACATCATGTTCAAACTTGATATAGCGCTCTGGCATCCCGGAGAAATTACCGGCACGGACAGTCACGGGGGCGTTTTTGTCATCCTGCTTTTGTTTTTCGCTCAGCTTTTCCAATTGCTTCTGGCTGGGCAAAGACTCTTTGGACGACTTGTCGTCGGGCTGAGTTTGCAGTGGTGACTGGATAGGGGTTGCCAGCTGTGTTGGTGCCTGAACTTCATCCGGCTTGGATGTAATGACGTTCTGAGCCATCGCCTGAGAAAAGTAGGCAGGCACCAAAACCGACACCAGAATTGCCGGGATAGTAGGAAACAACAGCGGTGAGTGAGATAATACGGGTTTCCTGCGCATGAATTCAGTGGTCAATAAGCGTTTTGCCAACAATGCTGGACGATGTCATACAGACAATGTGCCAGAAATCAGTCGCCTATTATAGGTTAAATGCTGGCAAAACCACTTGAAGTATGCAGACAAACTAACTTTCATTACTATTTATACATGTCTTCTACAGCAATCCCAGGGAATTCTGCAGCATCTGCAGCGATCTCCCCAGAAAAAGAACAACGCAAGCAAGCGCTGCAAACCTGGCTTGCCAGCGTAAACAGACATGCCATAAAGCTGGATAGCATGCGTGCGGCATCCGCAGATGCTAGTTTTCGTCAGTATTATAGAATTGACACCGAAGATGGTCACAGCCTGATCGCTGTTGATGCACCGCCCGCGACAGAGAATAACGCAGCCTTTATCAAGATGGCAAAGCTCTTGAAAAGTATCAACCTGACTGTACCAGAAGTACTGGCACACGATCTTGAGCAAGGCTTCATGCTGGTCACCGACATGGGCATGCATACCTATGGCCAGATCTTGAACAGCGACAATGCGCATAAGCTGTATTTGGATGCGATAGACAGCCTGATCCTGTTCCAGGCGCAAAGCCAGGCTGATGTCCTGCCTGAATATGACCGGCCTTTCCTGCTGCGTGAATTGAATATTTTCAAGGAATGGTATGTAGGCAAGCACCTGGGTGTCACTCTGACTGATGCGCAAACTGCCACACTGGATAAAGTATTTGATCACTTGCTGGCCAGCGCACTGGCGCAGCCGCAAGTGTACGTACACCGCGACTATCATTCACGCAACCTGATGTGGATGGACAAAGGCAATCCCGGCATTATCGATTTCCAGGACGCCGTATATGGCCCCATCACCTATGATCTGGTATCGCTGCTGCGTGACGCCTATGTACAGTGGGACGAGGAAATCGTGCTCGACTGGGCCATACGTTACTGGGAAAAAGCCAGGCGTGCGGGATTGCCGGTAGCACCGGACATCGACAGCTTCTACCGAGATTTTGAATGGATGGGCTTGCAGCGTCATCTGAAAATCCTCGGCATCTTCGCCCGCCTGTCGCATCGAGATGGCAAGCACCATTACATAGCCGACATCCCTACTGTTATGGAATATGTACGCAAGACTTCGAATCGCTACAAGGAACTGATCCCGCTGTTACGCCTGCTGGACGAGTTGCAAGACAATGCGCCGCAAGTTGGCTACACCTTCTAAGGCTGCATTATGAAAGCCATGTTACTTGCCGCCGGGCGCGGCGAACGTATGCGCCCATTGACCGATGCCTGCCCCAAGCCTTTGTTGAAGGTGCGTGGCAGGCCACTGATCGTCTGGCATATTCTGAACCTGGTCAAGGCTGGCATCACCGACATGGTCGTCAATCATGCCCACCTCGGCCATATGATAGAAGATACTCTCGGTGACGGTTCGCGCTTTGGCGCAAAGATACAATACTCAGCTGAAGAACAGGCACTGGAAACAGCAGGCGGTATTGCCAAGGCCCTGCACTTGCTGGGCGATGATCCTTTTATCGTAGTATCCGGTGATATCTACATCCCCCACTTCAATTTTTCTGAATGTCTGAATACCCTGGAAGAAAATGACCCCTGGGGTAATCCGCATCCGTCAGACAAACGCGATATTGCCTGGTTGTATATGGTGAAAAATCCCAGCTTCCACCCGACTGGTGACTTTGCCCTGACACTGATGGGCTTATCGAATGAAGGCACGCCAAGACTCACCTTTGGCAATATCGGCGTGTATCGCCCGGAAATGTTTGCCTCAATACGCCCGGGTGACCATGCCAAGCTAGGCCCTTTGCTGCGCGAATACATAGATGCAGGCCGCATAGGCGGTGAACTGTACCGCGGTGAATGGCATAATCTGGGCACACCGGATCAACTGGAAGCGCTGAACGCGCCATTGAATTTCAAAGGATAAGCATGAGCATCAACACCACTAACTATTCTGCATATTCTGCACGTCGCCAACAACTGATGGTACAAATGCAGGCGCAAGGTGGTGGTGTGGCAGTAATACCAACTGCGCGCGAATGGATACGCAATAGCGATAATCATTTTCCTTTCCGTCACGACAGCCATTTTTATTACTTGTCTGGATTCACCGAACCGGAAGCGGTGGTCGTGCTGGTCTCTACTACAGACAAACAAGAGTCGATTCTGTTTTGCCGCGAAAAAAATCCCGAACGTGAAATCTGGGATGGCTTTCGTTTTGGGCCAGAGGCAGCGGCCAAAGAATTTGGCTTCGATGCGGCTTACCCCATCGCCAGCCTGGCAGAAAAACTGCCTGAATTGCTCAGTGATGTACGAACACTATTTTACAGCGCAGCACAAGAACCACATATCGACAGCCAGGTACAACAAAGTTTGCAAGCCTTGCGCGACAAGGGCCGCAGCGGTATCAAGGCCCCGTCCATTACGGTGGATGTGCGCGAACTCATCGATGAAATGCGCCTGTTCAAGGATGCGATAGAAATCGCCCTGATGCAGCGTGCCGCCAGCATTTCTGGTGCTGCCCATGCGCGTGCCATGCGCAGTACCAGGCCTGGCAAATTTGAATATGAACTGGAAGCGGAGCTGCTGTATGAATTCCGCCGCAATGGCGCGCAGGCACCGGCATATGGTTCCATCGTCGCCACGGGTGCCAATGCCTGTATCCTGCATTATCAAAGCAATCAGGCACAGATCAAAGATGGTGATCTGGTCTTGATTGATGCTGGTTGTGAATTCGATAGCTATGCATCCGACATCACCCGCACCTTCCCTGCGAACGGCAAGTTCAGTCCTGCGCAAAAACGTCTGTATGAAATCGTGCTGGCATCGCAACAGGCAGCACTGGAATGTGCACGACCAGGTTCTGTATATATGAATGGCCACAACGCAGCAGTACGCGTACTGACCCAGGGCATGCTGGACACGGGTTTACTGGATAAAAACAAGGTCGGCAGTCTTGATGATGCGATAGCCAGCGCCGCCTTCCGCCAGTTCTATATGCATGGTACAGGTCACTGGCTGGGTCTGGATGTACATGATGTTGGTGACTACCGAGCAGCCGAAAAAACCGGAGATACAAGGGCTTACCGCCAGTTACAACCTGGCATGGTCATCACCATAGAACCCGGCATTTATGTACGCCCTGCCGAAGGCGTGCCGCAAGAATACTGGAATATCGGCATACGCATTGAAGACGATATTCTGATCACGGCAGATGGCCATGTCAACCTCAGCCGCGACACACCAAAAACCGCGGCAGAGATAGAAGCAGAAATGGCGAAAGCGTAAGGCTCGACAAATGACTCATACTATCAATGATGTTGATATCGCGATATGTGGTGCAGGCCCGGTAGGACAGGTACTGGCTTTATTGCTGCAACAGCAGGGTTACGCGGCTGAGCGCATTGCGCTATACGATGCCAAGACTGCAGAGCAGGCAGAACAGGATGCGCGCTCCATCGCCATCTCCTATGGCAGCAGGCAAATCCTGCAGGCGGCTGGCGCATGGCCGATCAAGGCCACAGCCATACAGGAAATCCATGTTTCACGTCGTGGCCACTTTGGACGCAGCCTGATGCGGGCGGCAGACTATGCGGTGCCTGACCTGGGTTATGTCGCCCGCTATGGCGACATCATACGGCCACTGCAAGCAGCTATCAGGAATCTCAGCAATAGCAGCATACGCATACAGCGACCGGTCAGTGTCAGCAATATCGAAGAAGCTGCAGACCATGTGCGCCTGACACTAAGCCATGCAGACACAGGAGAAATCAACCATGTCAGCGCCAGCATCGTCATACAGGCAGAAGGTGGTACTTTTGGCGATCAGGAACAGCGCAGCCTGCGCCATGATTACCAGCAAACCGCCATCATTGCCCATGTCAATACCGATGCCCAGATAGCCGGGCGCGCCTTTGAACGCTTCACCGAACAAGGCCCGCTGGCCCTGTTGCCGCAAGAAGATGGCTATGCCCTGGTCTGGTGTGTACGCCCTGAGCAGGCAGAGCATTTGCTGGCACTGGATGAGCAGGGTTTCAAACAAGCCCTGCAAACCGCCTTTGGTCATCGCCTTGGCAACTTCATCAAAACATCAGCGCGCTTGTCTTATCCGCTGGGCCTGAACGCCCAGGCACATGCAACGGCACGCACAGTCGCCATCGGCAATGCCGCACAAACCCTGCACCCGGTTGCCGGACAAGGCTTGAACCTGGGCTTGCGTGACAGCATGGTATTGGCACGCGCACTGACCCGACACTTGCATAACGTCGCCAGCACCGATCCTGCGGCCGCCTTGCAAGCCTATCTGGCCGAACGCCAGGCCGACAGAAAGCTGACCATACGCATCACCGACAGCATGGCCCGCGTATTTGCCAGCAGCCCTGATGGCTCATTCAGCCAGACCTTGCTGGGCCTGGGGCTGGGCGCACTGGATATGGTGAAGCCAGCAAAACGCGCGCTGGCAGAACAGATGATGTTTGGCTGGCGCTGAGCGCACACTGCGGTGCGCTCAGTCATCAATTAGTTCCTGATCTCCAGGGCACGATTCAAGCTCAGCGCCGCTACCGAACATGCTGCGCCCGACAGCAGGTAGAGACTGACATACTCCAGCCCGAAATGGGATGACAGCCCCAGCGCCACCAGTGGTGCAAAGCCCGCCCCTACCAGCCATGCCAGATCAGATGTCAAGGCAGCACCGGTATAACGGTATTTGGGAGAAAAATTAGAGGTCACGGCACCAGAGGCTTGTCCGTACGACAATCCCAATACGCCAAAGCCCAACAAAATAAAAATATCCTGTCCAAGCTCACCACCATCCATCAACGCGGGTACGAAGCCACTGAGCACGGCAATCATCAATGCCAGCGCAAACAGCATCTTGCGACGGCCAATATGGTCGGCAATCAGGCCAGAAATAACAATACCCAGTATCATCAATACCGCACCGACTATCTGAACTTCCAAAAACTCGCTCAGCGAACGTTTGGAATAAATCGTGATCCAGGACAACGGGAACACGGTAACAAGATGGAACAATGCGTAGCTGGCCAAAGCTGCCAGTGCACCGATGAGCAGGTTACGTCCCTGTGAGCGGGTCATTTCAACAATACTGGTTGGCTCAAGTTCCCGTTCATCAAGTAAATGCTTGTATTCATTGGTCGAAACCAGACGGAGTCGGGCGAATAAGGCAACGACGTTGATCGCAAATGCGACATAAAACGGATAACGCCAGCCCCATTCCAGGAAGTCTTCAGTCGACAGATTGGCAAGCATATAGGCAAACAGGCCCGCCGCAATGATGAAGCCTACCGGCGCACCCAATTGCCCCAGCATTGCATACCAGCCACGCTTGTTTTCGGGCGCGTTCAGGGCCAGCAAAGAGGGCAAGCCATCCCAGGAGCCACCCAGTGCAAACCCCTGCCCTATGCGCAACAAGGACAGCAAGACGATGGAAGTTGCGCCCAAATGTGAGTAAGTTGGTAGGAAAGCAATGCCAGCAGTAGATACGCCGAGCAAAAACAGGGCAATGGTGAGCTTGGCTTCACGTCCAAGTCGCTTCTGGATTTCCATAAAGGCCACGGTACCAAAGGGGCGTGCCAAAAATGCAAATGAAAAAATTACGAAGGCATACAGTGTGCCTTCAAGTCTTTGTTCAAATGGAAAGAAAACCTGGGGAAAAACCAGCACTGAGGCAAGTGCATAGACAAAGAAATCAAAATATTCCGAGGCTCTGCCGATGACGACGCCAATGGCAATTTCGCCGGGGGCAATAGAGGAATGGTCGGAATGATGATCTTTCATATTACTGCTTCCAGAAGCTGTCATATGACTGGAAGGCAGTTCATTCTCATTGGTGCTGATGCTGGCCATAATGGTCCCTCAATTTATCTCTAAAATTATAGTCTGGCTCCTGTGCAATCTTCAGTTCTGATGCTTATTTGAAAACTGAGACAAAACGTCCAATCGCCACGGCCTTTTTGTAAGAGTACATTAGCACAAATTTCTATAATCATTGACCTATCTCAATATGATTCCCTTATTTGCACGACGCGGATTTGCTGTTTTTTCTGCAATTTTGTTGGCGGGTTGCAACACGGTGGTAATGAACCCATCTGGCGATATCGCCTCTCAACAAAGCCATTTGATATGGGTATCTACGTTGTTGATGTTACTGATCATCATACCGGTGATCTTTTTGACCATCCTGTTTGCCTGGCGTTACAGAAAAAATAACACCTCTGCCAAATATGACCCAGACTGGGATCACTCGACCCAGCTTGAACTCGTGATCTGGGGTGCGCCGCTACTAATTATCATCGCCTTGGGCCTGATCACCTGGATCAGCACGCATACGCTGGACCCCTACCGCAAACTGTCGCGCCTGGATGAAAACCGCCCTATTCCTGCCAACGCAAAGGTTCTCAACGTCGAAGTTGTTGCGCTGGACTGGAAATGGTTGTTCATTTATCCGGATCTTGGCATTGCCACCGTTAATGAACTGGCCGCACCGATAGATGTACCAGTACGCTTCAAGATTACTGCATCGAATGTCATGAATTCCTTCTTCATCCCTGCACTGGCTGGTCAGATCTATGCGATGCCAGGCATGCAGACGACACTCAATGCAGTGATTAATAAACCGGGTGAATTTGATGGCTTTTCAGCCAACTATAGCGGCGCAGGTTTCTCTGACATGCGCTTCAAGTTCCACGGCATGAGCACGCAGAATTTTGAACAGTGGGTGCAGGCAGCCAAAGCCAAGACGCAAACGCTGGACCGTGCGACTTATCTGAAACTGGAAAAACCGAGTGAGCGTGAGCCGGTGCGTCATTACGCAAGTGTCGATGCAGATTTGTATCATGCCATTTTGAATCGCTGCGTTGCCACAGGTGAAGTCTGCATGGACAGAATGATGATGAGCGATGCAAAAGCAAATGCCAGAGCTTATGCTGCATCTGACGCGAAAATGGATTTCAGTAATTTGTTCACGCAGCGCCTGGAACAGGATAACGCCGCACGCACAGCACGCTTGTTGGCCTATCTGGACGCCGACATTTGCAAAGCATCTCCTGAAGTGTCCCCTGAAGCGTTCCCCGCAGCGCTTCCTCTTATCATCGGAAGTAAATGATGCAAGACCATATCGATTTGACGAAGTTGATCTTCGGCCGCCTCTCCTGGGATGCGATTCCCTTTCATGAACCTATCTTGCTGGCAACCTTTATCGCCGTTGCTATCGGTGGCATAGGTCTTTTCGCGGTGCTGACATATTTCCGCGTGTGGGGCACTTTGTGGCGTGACTGGTTCACCAGCATCGATCACAAAAAGATAGGTATCATGTACGTGATTTTTGCCCTGGTGATGCTGCTGCGCGGCTTTGCTGATGCCATCATGATGCGCATGCAACAGGCAGTGGCCTTTGGCGACTCTGCAGGTTTCTTGCCACCACATCACTATGACCAGATCTTTACCGCACATGGCGTGATCATGATCTTCTTCGTGGCGATGCCGCTGGTGACTGGTTTGATGAACTACGTGGTACCGCTGCAAATCGGTGCACGCGACGTGGCCTTCCCTTTCCTGAATAATTTCAGCTTCTGGATGACTGCCTTTGGCGGCGGCCTGGTCATGGCTTCGCTGTTTGTCGGCGAATTTGCGCGTACTGGCTGGCTGGCATATCCACCACTGTCTGGCATCCTGGCCAGCCCGGATGTCGGCGTTGATTACTATATCTGGTCATTGCAAATTGCTGGTGTCGGTACCCTGCTGTCGGGTATCAACCTGATCGCGACCATCATCAAAATGCGCGCGCCTGGCATGACAATGATGAAGATGCCAGTGTTTACCTGGACTGCACTGTGCACCAACATTTTGATCGTTGCTGCCTTCCCTGTACTGACTGCGGTATTGGGCATGTTGTCACTCGACCGCGTGTTTGGCACGAATTTCTTCACCAATGATCTGGGTGGCAATTCCATGATGTATGTGAACCTGATCTGGATCTGGGGTCACCCTGAGGTTTATATCCTGGTCTTGCCTGCGTTCGGTGTGTTCTCTGAAATCGTTTCGACATTCTGTAGCAAGCGTTTGTTTGGCTATACCTCGATGGTATATGCGACCGTGGTGATTACGATTTTGTCTTACCTGGTATGGCTGCATCACTTCTTCACGATGGGGTCAGGTGCAAGTGTCAATTCCTTCTTCGGTATCACCACCATGATTATCTCGATTCCTACCGGAGCGAAGATATTCAACTGGCTGTTCACGATGTACCGTGGCCGTATCCGTTTTGAATTGCCGATGTTGTGGACAATAGGCTTCATGATCACTTTCGTTATAGGTGGCATGACAGGTGTCTTGCTGGCGGTACCGCCTGCCGATTTCGTTTTGCATAACAGCCTGTTCCTGATTGCTCACTTCCACAATGTCATCATCGGTGGCGTGTTGTTTGGCATGTTCGCTGGCATCAACTACTGGTTCCCAAAAGCTTTTGGTTACAAGCTCGATGATTTCTGGGGCAAATGCTGCTTCTGGTTCTGGACTATCGGTTTCTATTTCGCTTTCATGCCTTTGTATGTACTTGGCTTGATGGGTGTGACGAGACGTTTGAGCCATTTTGAAGATCCATCCTTGCAGATCTGGTTCCAGATCGCTGCTTTCGGTGCCTTCCTGATTGCCTTGGGTATTGCGTCCTTCATCATCCAGTTATATGTGAGCTACAAGCGTCGTGATTCCCTGCGTGACTTTACTGGTGACCCATGGGGTGGCCGCACGCTGGAATGGTCAACCTCCTCACCACCTGCACCGTATAACTTTGCCTTTACACCAAAAGTGTATGACAACGATGCCTGGGCTGATATGAAGAGCAAGCAATACAGCAGGCCAACAGATGGTTTCGTACCGATACATATGCCTAAGAATACCGGTGCAGGCTTCATCATCGCTTTGCTGAGTGCTGTCTGTGGTTTTGCCCTGATCTGGCAGATGTGGTTGCTGGCAGGCCTGGGCTTTGTTGCCATGATGGCCGCCATCATTGTCCATACCTTTAATTACAAGCGCGATTACTATATCCCTGTTGCCGACGTGATCCGCACAGAAGATGAACGTACCCGCTTATCAGGTGCCAGCCATGTCTAATACTGCGACTTTCCCCAACGAAGGCACGAACTTGAATACCAGCGCAACTTCTGAACCTGGCAAATTTGTCAGCAGCGATTTTTATGTCAAGGAACATCATCCGGAAAACGGCACCTTGCTCGGTTTCTGGCTCTACCTGATGAGCGATTGCCTGATCTTCGCCTGCCTGTTTGCGACCTATGCCGTACTGGGCCGTAACTATGCAGGTGGCCCTACAGGTGCAGAATTGTTTGACCTGCCGCTGGTTGCTATCAATACCTCCCTGCTGCTGTTATCTTCCATCACGTATGGCTTCGCCATGCTGGAAATGCAGCGCAAGCGTGTTAAAGCCACCTTGATATGGCTGGCCATTACCGGCTTGCTGGGTGCCGGTTTTATCAGTCTGGAACTGTATGAATTTGCCCACCTGATACACGAAGGTGCGGGCCCACAACGCAGCGGCTTTCTGACCTCGTTCTTTGCCCTGGTTGGTACGCATGGCTTGCATGTGACTTTCGGTATTATCTGGCTGATTACCCTGATGTTCCAGATAGGCCGCCATGGCCTGACGCCAGAAAATGGCAGGAGGCTGATGTGCCTGTCGATGTTCTGGCATTTCCTGGACGTGATCTGGATCGGTGTATTTACCTTTGTTTATTTGATGGGAGTCTTGCCATGAGTGCACACCAAGAACATGCGGCGCATGGTCACGACGGTCACGATGATCATCAGGGACATACCCACGCCAACCATGGCAGCCTGAAGGAATACGCCACCGGATTTATCCTGGCGGTGATTTTGACTGCGATACCCTTCTGGCTGGTCATGGGTAAAGTCATGAACAAATCGAGTACGACAGGCATGGTCCTGCTGGTATTTGCAGCGATACAGATCGTCGTGCACATGGTGTATTTCCTGCACATGAATAGCAAATCAGAGGGCGGCTGGACCATGCTGGCGCTGCTGTTTACCGGCATGCTGGTATTTATCATGATGAGCGGATCACTATGGGTCATGTATCACCTGAATCACAATATGATGCCCGGCATGATGCATGAAGCAGAAACAAAGCCGGAATCGATAAAAGGCGAGCTTATGCCCATGTCAAAACCAGAAGCACAATCAATACCTGCACCGGCATCCGGTCCGGCACCGGCATCCAGTCCATCAGCGGACAACACGAAGCCCATGCCGTCCATGCAATGAGTGAGCCAGAACCAGGAATGACAGGTAAAGGGGCTGATCTGGCGTCCAAGTCAGCTCAGCCCAGGCATCTTGCCCGGCACTCCAGTTTATTCAGAATAAGCTTCACGGCCTGCATGGCAGTTATTTTTGCAGGCTTTATTTCACTTGCTACATGGCAGGTACTACGCCTTCAATGGAAGCTCGATTTGATAGAGCGGGTTGAACAGCGCGTACACGCAGAACCAGTCCCGATTCCCGGTTTTTCACTATGGCCACACATCAATGCCAGTGCGGATGAGTACCGGCATGTGCAAGTCAGTGGCGTTTTCCTGTATGAGAAAACCATACTGGCGCAAGCCACGACAGAATTGGGCGGCGGCTTTTGGGTCATGACGCCGCTGGCGACTGCAGATGGCGCCACGATACTGATTAACCGTGGTTTTATCCCGGAAAAAATGGCTGCGTCTTACCGGGCGTCGTCAGAAAAAGATCGCCTGTCCACATCTGACGCCAGCATCATGCAGGTCACCGGTCTGTTGCGCATGACAGAACCAGTTGGAGGGTTTTTAAGGAAAAATGATCCCACTGGTAATCGCTGGTATTCACGCGATGTGAACGCCATTGCTACTGCAACTGGCTTGACCAGGCCTGCCCCTTTCTTTATCGACGCCGATGCAAGCCCTGCCGGCAATAAGCGCCACGCCCAGCAAAATGAAGTGCCCGCCAACACCCCTGTCGCGGGCTTGACCGTGATTCATTTTCACAACAATCATTTAATTTACGCCGTAGTCTGGTTCTCGCTGGCAGCCATGACGGCAGCAGCCTGGGCGTATGTCATGCGGGATAAAAAAAATACCAAGGCCGTCAAGGCAGGGAATACCGCATAAAACAGGCTGGAGTTGCAAATTTAATATAGAGCCCATGATCTGTTAGCATGCACTAAAAAGCACAATAACGGGACATGGCAAGCATGATAAGAAAAATACTTCCTCATAGCATCGGGCAAGGCATAGTGGCAAAAACCGCAACAAAAACCCCAGAAAAACAGTCTGCTATTGCGATAGAGTACGAGAACTCGGCAGGTCACAAGAACATGTTGCAGCTTATACAGCTGCGCTGGCTTGCCGTGTTTGGCCAGCTATCAACCATATTGATCGTCATGTTTGGCTTTGGCATACAGTTGCCTCTGGTCAAAATGCTGGCCGTGCTGATCTGTCTGATCAGTTTTAATATTGCCAGCCATTTACGCTGGCATGAACGCGTGTATGTGACCAATGGCGAACTGGTTTTTGCTTTGCTGATTGACGTATTCAGCCTGACGGCACAGCTGTATTTTGGCGGCGGCACGTCGAATCCCTTCGCTTTTCTGTATCTGCTGCAAGTGATTTTAAGTGCGGTCTTGCTGGAAGCATGGTCCACCTGGATCATCGTCATCATCACCAGTGCCTGCCTGGCCGGACTATCGCTGTTTTCTGAGCCTTTGCCTCTGCCATCCAGTGAAACTGGCGGCTTATCGCGCTTGTATATCGCTGGCTTCATTATTTGCTTCATGCTCAATGCTGCCTTGTTGGTTTTCTTTATCACCCGCATAGGCCGCAACCTGCATGCGCGGGATGTTCAACTGGCCGACCTGCACCAGCGTGCTGTGGAAGAAGACCACATCGTGCGCATGGGTCTGCTGGCCTCTGGCGCAGCGCATGAACTGGGTACGCCACTGGCCACACTGTCTGTCATCCTTGGTGACTGGCGACGCATGCCAGAGTTCAAGAAAAACCCTGAGTTGCTCGAAGAAATCAGCGAAATGGAAACGCAGTTGCAGCGCTGTAAAAGCATCGTCAGCGGCATCCTGCTATCTGCCGGGGAAGCACGCGGTGAATCTGCACTCAAAACCACAATCAACACCTTCCTGAATGATCTGACCAAGGAATTTATCTCGACCCGCCCTATCGTCTCATTTGGTTTCGACAATCAGATTCAGGAAGATATGCCCATCGTCTTTGATACTGCCTTGAAGCAGATGGTCTGTAATGTGCTGGATAATGCGCTGGAGGCTTCACCTGACTGGCTGAGCATGGAAGCCAGGCGCGAAGGCGATGCACTGATATTTACGGTAGTCGATCGTGGGCCTGGTTTCGACCCGGCCATCCTGTCACGCATAGGAGAACCATATCAATCGACCAAAGGCCGCCCAGGCAGCGGGCTGGGATTATTTTTCGTCGTCAATGTGGCACGCAAACTGGGTGGTCATTTCACGGCATCCAACCGCGAAGATGGCGGTGCCATCGTACAATTGAGTTTACCGCTTGCGGCAATCATGCTTTAGGAACCTCATATTAAGCAGATTTGTTCCGGTAAGAAAATCAATAAAAACTTTACAATGTCACAAGAGCTGGAATAGTTTGGATGGCCGTTCTGCTCCACCTCAACGAATTACAGCGTTAACTTCAGGAATTGTTTCACTATGCCAGAAAGTCGTCTGTTACTCATTATCGAAGACGATACTGCTTTTGCCCGCACACTGGGCCGCTCGTTTGAGCGGCGCGGCTATACCGTGCTGCACGCAAGCAGCAAGGACGATGCTGAAAAATTATTATCAGACCATAGCCCCGCTTACGCCGTGGTAGATCTAAAGCTCAACGGCCATTCATCGGGCCTGGCTTGTGTACAGCTTTTGCACCAGCACAATCCCGACATGCTGATCGTCGTGCTCACGGGGTTTGCCAGCATTGCGACTGCCGTGGAGGCAGTCAAACTGGGCGCTTGCCAATACTTGTCCAAACCGTCCAACACCGATGATATCGAAGCTGCCTTTGGACATATCGCTGGCACGGCAGAGGTAGAAATTACCAATCGCTCTACGTCCATCAAGAATCTGGAGTGGGAAAGAATCCACGAAGTACTGGCTGAGACTGACTTTAATATTTCAGAAACAGCACGCAGGCTCGGCATGCACAGGCGCACGCTGGCGCGTAAGCTTGAAAAACAAAGAATCAAGTAATTTACTGGTCTGTTATTTTTGAGCAAACACAGTAAATACCTGCCTCACCTTGTTTACTCTATAATCCGCCCTTCAACTGAAAGGAAACACCATGAAAATGCGCATCAAAAGACGCCATCTGAATTTTGGACGCTTGTACAATCACCAACTGGCTGCTGTGCTTGAAGCTGCATTTGAAGAATTCAAAAGCAATTTCAGCGAGCAAGGCGCATCCATCACCGAGTCTATAGATTCTTTACAAGACCTGGGTGCCAGCTACCGTCATTTCAAGAAATTTGCCCTGCGTTTTGCCAAGGCACATTAATCTTTGCAGTCTCTGCAGGAGCGGCTTTGGCCGCGAACAGTCCGCGCAATAAGGCCAGTTCGCGGCTGAAGCTGCTCCGGCACTATCCCCCTTCTTTGCCTGTTACGCAAAAATCTGTATCCCTGCCGCTGTACGTTTTAAACGTACAATTTCCTCTCCTGGCACACACAGAGTTCTTTCCATGAAACTGTATCCTTTATTCCTGCTGATGGCAGCAGCCACCGTATTGAGCCCCGGCCCTGGCGTGGTCATGACGCTGACGAATGCCTTGCGTTATGGCATGCGTGGCACTTTTGGCGGCATCCTGGGTATCGCCTTTGGTGCGCTGATTGTCGCTGCAATTTCTGCCACCAGCGTGGGTGTCGTGCTGGCTGCATCCGCTACCGCATTTACCGTACTCAAGCTGCTCGGTGCAGGTTACCTGATTTTCCTGGGTATCAAGCTCTGGCGCGCTCCGGCTTTCCGTTTCACGGAAGGCAATGCCCATGAAGCCAGCTTCAAGAAGCGTTTCATGGAAGGCCTGTCTTTGCAGATGACCAACCCCAAGGCGATATTCTTTTTCCTCTCAGTGTTCCCGCAATTCATCGACCCGGCCATGAGCTATGGCCTGCAGTTTGCCGTACTGGTCATGACTTATAGTGGCCTGATCGTCATCATCCATAGCAGCTATGCAATTTTTGCCGGACGCGCCAAGACCTGGCTGACATCAGAAAAAGGCGGCTCGTCCATGAATAAAATAGGGGCTGCCACGTTCATATTTTTTGGTTGCGCTCTGGCGGGTGCGAAACGGACAGTGTAAGCAAGACATCGGCACAACATAGACACAACATAGACACAACATAGGCACACCATAAGTACGGCGTTCTTCCCAAGGGCACGACGTTTCCCAGGCGTTCCCAAGGTGTTCACAACTTCGCTGTGCAGTGCACAAGCAAAAACACAATCACAGCGCTGCAAAGCTGCAACGGATTCATCCATTCTTGACATTTGATAACAAGTACGGGCAAAGAATTCTGCTAGGATAAATGCGTGTTCAGGGTACTCCGGCAAGCTTCATTCCCCCGTATCATTCACCGTCCGAGGTGTGCATGTCAACCAGACGCATAGGGATGTCTGACATCGTCATAGGCCAGGCCTTACCATGGGATGTGTATGGTAATGATGGCAGCCTGCTGCTGCGCAAGGGCTTTATTGTCACCCATGCCGGGCAGGTATCGGCTTTGATAGAACGCGGCCTGTTCGCCGATACCGGCAAATCCGAGGGTGGCATGCGCGATGGCAAAGCGGTAGAGAAAGCCAGTGAAGCTCCTTCTGTTGTGCGCACCATCAATGCAGTGCGTACAG
This sequence comes from Undibacterium sp. Ji42W, assembly GCF_049340405.1. Taxonomy (NCBI): domain Bacteria; kingdom Pseudomonadati; phylum Pseudomonadota; class Betaproteobacteria; order Burkholderiales; family Oxalobacteraceae; genus Undibacterium; species Undibacterium sp. Ji42W. The sequence continues at coordinate 342,948 of NZ_JBMPOV010000005.1, read as the reverse complement.
AATTGCGCAGGCTGGTTTATAACCTCAATACCGAAGCCGATGTACAAACCCAGCTTATCTCCCTGACCAAAAAAATGGGCGCAGCCGTCTTCATGGCACCTGATGTAGCGTTGGGTTGTATTTTGCTGAATCAGGATGATAACTATGGGCCCAGGCATTCTGTCGATACTGCCGTAGTATCACTGCTGATTGCCCGTACGCTCAAAAAACCAGCGGATGAAATGCTCTTGCTGGCAGCCGCTGCACTGACCATGAATGTGGCCATGCTGAGGCAGCAGGAAAAGCTGCAAGAAAAAAGCGAAACACTCAATGCGTCAGAACAGGAATTGATTTCACAGCACCCTGAAGCCGGGGTCGCCATGCTGCGTGCCGCCGGGGTGAATAAGGAAGACTGGCTGTCCTGGGTTTTACATCATCATGAGAGTGAAGATGGCACAGGTTACCCTGCTGGTAAAACTGGTGCAGATATCCCACAAAACGCCAAGATTATTTCACTCGCTGACCGCTACTGCGCCCGCGTCTGTGCCCGCAGCTATCGCAAGTCCATGCTGCCAAATGCGGCATTGCGCGACATCCTGGTGGAAGGCAAATCCAAGATAGACCCGATGCTGGTCACTGTATTCATCAAGGAGCTGGGTACCTATCCGATAGGCACTTTCGTCAGGCTAGAAAGTGGTGAAACTGCCGTGGTGACAGGCAAAGGCGAGACCACGACGACACCTTATGTGCATGCATTGCTGGGGCCGCGCGGCACCCCACTGTCGATACCATTGCGCCGTGATACGGCAAAACCCCTGATGGCAATACGCGAAGTCTTACACCGCGACCAGGTGTCAGTCAAATTTACCATGCGTCATTTATGGGGTGATATTGCCCGCTTATGAACATCCTCGCCGGGCTTGCGCCAGCCAAATGACAATTGCTTCATTCACCGGAATTTAAGTCGCCAACATCATGAATAATGACCTCCCTGAGTCCGAAAAAATCAATGAAGAAGAAAGCTTTGAAGAGCTGAATCAAGCAGACTATCGCAGCCTGGTGTATCTGTACTTTTCAGATGCTGATGCCGGTCAGCAATTGGCTGCGACGCTGGAACTGTATCATCATGAAGTCGTCTGCTTTGATGAGGCCAATGAATTGCAATCCGCCATCATGGTCAGGCTGCCGCAAGCCCTGGTCGTGGACGTGGATAGTCCAGCCGGCATGGCGACCCGCAAGAAAATTGCCAACCGCGTCATTAGCAACTTCCCCATCATTTATATTTCAGAGATGGACGATTTTACACAGCGCCTGGCGGCTGTTAGAGAAGGCGCAGCGGGCTACTTTCTCAAGCCTCTCGACGTGGAGGCATTAAGCGCCAAGATAGATGAAAAAATCGCCAGGAACGAAGTGCTGGCTTACCGCATACTCGTGGTAGATGACGATGAATTGCTGGCCAGTTATTACGATGCCATACTCAGCAGCGCTGGCATGCATGTGAAAGCGATCAACGACCCCAGTGAAATTCTGGAGTCACTGAAAAAATTCAAGCCTGAACTGGTGCTGACAGACTTGAACATGCCCGTCTGCAATGGCCTGGAGATGGCACAAATCATCCGGCAAAACAACCGCTACATCGACATTCCCATCGTCTTTCTATCGACAGAAATACAAAAAGAAATGACCGCCATAGAAACCGGGGCAGACGATTTTTTGGGTAAACCCATAGATCCGGAAAAACTGATTTCAACTATCGCCAGCAGGGCAGAACGTTATCGCAATCTGCGCAAGCAAAGATAAATTAGTCTATCGGCAAGCCGCTAACGGGTTTGATTTCTTCCATACAGATCATCGACCGCAGCGAGGCGACACCAGGTACCTGCATCAGGGTGTCTGTCAGGAATTGTGACAGGCTTTTCAAATCGCTGGCCACCACTTTGAGGATGTAATCAAAGTCACCGGAAATGGTGTGGCATTCTATGATTTCAGGAAAAGCCTTCAATTGCCGCTCTACCTCGCGCACATTACGAAACTGTTCGCGGTCCAGCGACAGGTTCACAAATGCCATCACGCCCAGGCCCAGTGCCTCAGGTGCAACCTGTGCGACATAAGCCCGTATCACCCCTTTTTCTTCCAGTGTCCTGACCCTGCGCAGGGTTTGTGGTGCCGACAGATGTATGCGTTCTGCCAGGCTTAAATTGCTCATGCGTCCATCCTGTTGCAAATGTCGCAAGATACTGCGGTCATACACGTCCATATTCATCCCCCCGGCTCCACCCTGATTTTCAGGATATTTTGTCATTTTCATTAAATGAGAAATTAAAACACATTAATTATTAATATATGAAACTTAATTTCTATTTACATGAAATTTACATCTTATTTAGCAATCTATTTCTTTTCCCGGCTGGCTACAATGATAAACAGAATACATAGCACAACAGGTGCGCAAGAGCCTGATGCGAAATGGGTCTGGTGGATTTTCAAAACATCACTCTTCTTTGAAAGAGTGAATGAAAGTCTCGCAACATCAGGAAAACCAGGGTGATTTCGCAATAGCCTCTGAAATGTGTTCCCGCAAGTCCTTATGCTTATATATCAATACTGTAAATACGGTAAACACGGAGAACAACATGGTGACCTTCATCGGCACAAAAGAATTGCAAAACCACTTGAAGAAGACCAGACTCGAAGATGCCATTGCGCGTCTGGCTGGCATGATCAAGGAAGATTATTTGCGCTGGCAGTCATTCGACAAATCCGCACGGGTAGCTAATCATTCAGACGTGGGTGTCATAGAACTGATGCCTATCTCGGACGGTAACCAATACTCATTCAAATACGTTAATGGTCACCCCAAAAACACCCAGGCTGGTTTGCTGACGGTAACTGCCTTTGGTGTGCTGGCTGATGTAAATACCGGCTACCCTCGCCTGCTGTCAGAACTGACATTGACAACCGCCATACGCACTGCTGCCACCTCGGCGCTGGCAGCGACTTACATGGCCAGGCCTGACAGCCGTGTCATGGCTTTGATAGGCAATGGTGCGCAAAGTGAATTCCAGGCAGTAGCTTTTCATGCGATGCTGGGCATCAAAGAGTTGCGCGTATATGACATAGACCCTGCAGCAACCGACAAATTAATTCATAATTTGCGAATGTATCCAGAATTACGTGTCATACGCGCCAGTTCCACTGCCGAGGCAGTCAAGGGCGCGGACATCGTGACCACGGTGACAGCAGACAAAACCAATGCCATCATACTGACCCCGGACATGATAGAACCCGGTATGCATATCAATGGTGTAGGCGGTGATTGCCCTGGCAAGACAGAGTTGCATGCAGATATTTTGAATAATGCCTATGTGGTAGTGGAATATGAACCGCAATCGCGCATAGAAGGTGAGTTGCAGCAAATGCCTGCGGACTTCAAGGTGACCGAGCTGTGGACTATCCTGGCAGGTAATGCCACTGGCCGCAGCCATGCTGAGCAAGTCACGGTATTTGATTCTGTCGGTTTTGCGCTGGAAGATTTTTCTGCCATGCGTTACCTGGAAAAATATGTCATGCAGGCCAATTCACCGGTACTGGACCTGATCCCTGAAATGATGAACCCGAAAGACCTGTTTGGTATGGGAATGGCAGCAACAAGCAGCACTGTTGCCAGCCCTGCCCGTAGCAATACAGATTGTGCCGTACCAATAAACGCCTGAAGTCAATGTTGACCACGGCATTACACTAGAAACGAATGAAAACCATTTCCTTAATTGGAGCGCCTACCGATGTAGGCGCGAGCGTCAGAGGCGCGGGCATGGGGCCCGACGCATTACGTGTGGCGGGCCTGAACGAGGCTTTGACGGCACGCGGCTTGAAAGTCATTGACCATGGCAATTTGCATGGCCCGGCCAATCCCTGGGAACAACCAGTGAATGGCCTGCGCCACCTGAAAGAGGCGATAGACTGGAACCAGGCCGTGTATGACGCCGTCGATAAGGCCTTGCAGGATGGCCATATGCCCATGATGCTCGGTGGTGATCATTGCCTGGCGATAGGTTCCATCAGCGCGGTGGCTGCACATTGCCGCCGCACTGGCAAAAAATTGCGCGTCCTGTGGTTTGATGCGCATGCCGACAGCAATCTGTCGACCATCAGCCCTACCGGCAATATCCATGGCATGCCTGTCGCCTGCCTCATGGGTCATGGTCCGAAAGAGCTGATCAACTATAGCGGCCAGACGCCTGCCATACAACCCACCGACATACGCCTGATAGGCATACGCAGTGTCGATGATGGTGAGCGCAAGTTCATCCATGAAATGGGCATGCAGGTTTTCGACATGCGCTACATCGATGAATATGGCATGCGCAATGTCATGTCCTCAGTCCTGGCGAATCTCGACAGCGATACCCATTTGCATGTGAGCTTTGATCTCGACTGCCTTGACCCAGGCATCGCCCCCGGCGTAGGAACGGCAGTACTCGGTGGCCCCAGTTACCGCGAAGCACAGTTGTGCATGGAGATGATCGCCGACACGGGCCTGATGGCATCGCTGGATGTAGTAGAACTGAACCCGGCCCTGGATGTACGCAACCAGACTGCGGTGCTGGCAGTTGACTTGATCGAAAGCCTGTTTGGTAAATCAACGCTGGTCAGGATGTAAGCGAGAAATAAAGAACATCAGGTCATCAGGCATGTTTGCCGATGACCTGTTCGATCTTCGAAGGCCTTGTAGCCGTCAATGACAGCCGCTACCGTGGCTACCCAGGTTACGCACCGGATGCTCTTCCGCCGTTCCCAGATTTTGCAAAATACCGCAATCTTTTGTTGCCTGCGCACTGGTGCATAGTTTGCGCAGGGATTTTAACTGTGACTCCAGCCCTTTCAACTCCCTAATGCGGTGCGCCACATGTTCTATATGCTTGTCGAGCAAGGCATTTACTTCTGAACAATTGTCTTCAGGCGCATCACGGAACTGCAATAGCTGGCGTATTTCATCCAGCGTCATATCCAGAGAACGGCAATGCCGGATGAATTGCAGGCGTTCTGCATGCATTTCGCCATACAGACGAAAATTACCCTGCGAGCGGCTGGCCTGTGGCAGCAAGCCTTCTTTTTCATAGTAACGTATGGTTTCCACCAGGCAACCTGATCGTTTTGCCAATTCGCCAATTTTCAATTCCATTTGTGTGTCCCCTCATTTAAATCTAGTGCTTGACTCTATACCTGCTACAGGGTGTCTAATGCTTACTATACCTCTTTTCCGGAGTCAGCATGGCGCATCAGCATTCGCAAGAACACTCAGAACACTCACATGAGCACGCCCATGAGTCAGCGCACAAGCATGCCCATACCTGTTGCGACCATGGAGGCGTCAAAGTGGCACAGGGTAATGAAAAGCCTATAGCAGCACCTGCCGGTACATCGACCGTGGTGTATTCCATAGAAAATATGGATTGCCCGACAGAAGAAGGCTTGATACGCAATAAGCTAAGCCCCATGCCCGGCATAGCCCAGCTTGATTTTAATCTCATGCAACGCAAACTGACGGTCAGCCATACGCTGGACAATCAGGCGAAGATACAGGCCGTGCTGACATCCATAGGCATGCAAGCCGTGCTGTTAAGCGAAGATGGCAAAGACAATGAGGAGGCAGCCGCAATACCGCCAGCAAACCCTGCACAAAAATGGTGGTTGCTGGGCGCTGCCGGGCTGGCCGCAATATTCGCCGAAACCTATGCCTATATCAGCGGAGCAGAAAAAGCCTGGCTCGTCATGCTCTTGTCTGCCCTGGCGATACTGCTCAGTGGCACCAGCACTTATAAAAAGGGCTGGATAGCACTGAAGAACCTGAACCTGAACATCAATGCCCTGATGACGATCGCCGTCACCGGTGCGCTGATCATAGGCCAATGGCCAGAGGCAGCCATGGTCATGGTCTTGTTCAGCCTGTCAGAAGCCATAGAAGCCATGTCGCTGGACCGCGCCCGCAATGCCATACGTGGCCTGATGGCCATGACACCAGAAACAGCCAGTGTCTTGCAGGCAGATGGTAGCTGGCAGGATGTCTCGGCCAAAGCTATCGCCATAGGCGCTACGGTAAGAGTTGCCCCAGGTGAACGCATCCCACTGGATGGTGAGCTCAGCAAGGGGCAGTCATCAGTCAACCAGGCTCCTATCACGGGCGAGAGCATACCGGTTGCCAAGACAATCGGTGACAAACTGTTTGCTGGCACCATCAATGAAACAGGCTCTTTTGAATACCGCGTGACTGCTGCACAAACTGATTCCACCCTGTCACGCATTATTCATGCGGTCGAAGAAGCACAAGGCAGCCGTGCGCCGACGCAACGTTTTGTCGACAGCTTCGCCAAGGTATACACACCTATCGTGTTTATACTGGCGCTGGGTGTCATGCTCATCCCTCCCCTGTTATTGGGCCTGCCATGGATGGTCTGGGTGTACAAGGCGCTGGTCTTGCTGGTGATTGCCTGCCCATGTGCGCTGGTAGTTTCTACCCCGGTGACTGTAGTCAGCGGGCTGGCCGCAGCAGCCAAGGCGGGCATACTTATCAAAGGTGGCGTGTATCTGGAAGAAGGCCGTAAGCTGAAGTCACTGGCACTGGATAAAACCGGCACCATTACCCAGGGCAAACCTGTTGTCACGGATATCAAATTGCTCAACGGTGACCAGGCCACGGCATTGCAACTGGCAGCCAGCCTCGCAAACCGCTCTGATCACCCAGTATCAGGCGCAGTGACTGCCTATTCGACAATGCAAGGTAGTGGATCATTGGAAGTCACTAACTTTGAGGCGATTGCAGGCCGTGGCGTCAAAGGCCAGATAGCGGGCAAATGGTATTACCTCGGCAATCATCGCCTGATAGAAGAACTCAAGATTTGCAGCCCCTCTACTGAAGCAGCACTGTTCGCGATGGAAGCGGAAGGCAAGACAGCCGTCATCATTGCCGATGAAGAAAAGGCATTGGCGGTAATTGCCGTGGCAGACACTGTGCGTGAAAGCAGCCGCCAGGCAATTGCAGAACTGCATGCACTGGGAATACGCACTGTCATGCTGACTGGCGATAATGAAATGACCGCGAAAGCCATTGCAAAAAATGTAGGCATTGATGATGCGCGTGGCAATCTGCTGCCCGAAGACAAACTGGCTGCCATCAATGATGAGCTGGCCAGTCACGGCACGGTTGGCATGGTCGGCGATGGCATCAATGATGCCCCTGCACTAGCCAAATCCAGCATAGGCTTTGCCATGGGTGCGGCAGGCACGGATACAGCGCTGGAAACTGCTGACGTTGCCCTGATGGATGATGACTTGCGCAAGATCCCTCAATTCATCCGTCTGAGCCAGCGCACTGCCACCATACTGAAACAGAATATTGCCCTGGCACTGGGTATCAAGCTGGCTTTCCTGGTGATGGCAGTCATGGGTGTGGCGACTTTATGGATGGCGGTATTTGCTGACATGGGAGCTAGCTTATTGGTGATCTTCAATGGCTTGCGTCTGGTTCGTCGCCTTAAATAATGACAATATGCTTTAGGGTTTATAATTCGCACCATGCTTAAAAAATTCGTCCTCATGATCATCGTTGCTTTCACTCTCCAGCTAAGCTGGTCGGTGGCGAGTGCGTATTGCATGCATGAGACGGACAAGACTTCGCAACACTTTGGTCATCATCCGCATGAGCATGAAGCCAGGGATGGCGACACTCATGCTGATAAATCCACAGACAAATCAGCGGCAAAAAAAGCAGCGTCCCACCCAGATTGCGCGTCGTGCGCGCATAGCCCACTGGGTGCGCATTCATCCAATCTGCCGCTGTCAGAATCGACGCTGATCACCTATCAGCTCACTGCAGCATCACTGCAAACTCCTGCGCCTTTTCTGGCACAACCTGAACGTCCCAAATGGATGGCCTTCGCCTAAGTCCGGCGAGGCATCTGTCTATATTTATTTCTTTGCTTTTGTGTTTTGTCACGTATTTTATTGCGTGCGCGTAAAGCATTTTCAAAGCTAGAAACTTGACGGTTACTTGCTGGATTCTTCCTTTTCGTTTTTTCTGGAGAATGCCATGCAAAAATTATTCTTGCCACTCGCTGTCGTGGCTGTACTACTGTGTTCCATGCTGTTTCCGGCATCGGCACAGGCACAAAACTCATTGCCCTCGACCAGCGCAGGCCTAATGACCCTGCCCGCAGCATTAGCACAGGCGCTTGCCAACAACCCCGACATCGCTGCTGCCAGGCGTGAAGTGCAAGCCAGTGAAGGCGCATTGCGCCAAGCTGGCGTCATGCCCAATCCTGAACTGTCTGTCCTCATGGAAGATGCCAGGCAAGACAGCCGCAGCACCACTATACAGATCAATCAGCCTCTGGAACTAGGCGGCAAACGCGGCGCACGCATCAACGTCGCCGAGCGCAGTCGCAGTGCTGCATTGAATGAACTGGCGATCAAATCCGCCGAGATCAGGGCGGCAGTCACCACACAGTTTTTTGCTGTTCTGATTGCACAGGAGCGCCAGCGTCTGGCCACAGCTTCACTGGAACTGGCAAAAGGTGCGAGCCATGCTACCAGTCGCCAGGTCAGCGTCGGCAAAATCCCGCCACTGGAAGCTACCAGGGCAGGCATCGCTGAATCTGGGGTGCGTGTAGAACTTGCGCAAGCCAATAGCGAATTGCTGATAGCCAGGCAAAGCCTGGCAACCTCCATGGGCAGCAAGCTGGCTGTCGATCAGCAATTGCAGGCTGAATTCCATACCCTGCCTGCCTTGCCCGACTTGCAAAAACTGACGCAAGCCCTGGCACGTTCACCATTGATGCAACGCGCGCAACTGGAAGTAGACAAGCGCCTCGCCATGTCTGCCTTGGAAAAAAGCAGGCAAATACCGGACCTGACTTTAAGCATAGGTAACAAGCGTGAACAGCAAACCGGCCGCAACCAGGCCATCGTCGGCATCAGCATCCCGCTGAACCTGTTCGACCGCAACCAGGGCAATTTGCAGGAAGCACTGAGCCGCGCAGACAAGGCCAGGGATGAATTGGCAGCCACAGAAAACCGCCTGCATGGAGAAGTACTGCAAGCCCATCAACGACTGAGCCTCGCCAGGGAAGAAGCCGAAATGCTGAAAAAAGACATGCTGCCAGCTGCGCAGCAGGCATATGAGCTTGCCATCAAGGGCTTTGAATACGGCAAGTTCAATTTCATGGATGTGCTGGACGCCCAGCGCTCATTGCTGCAAGCCAGGGCGCAATACTTGCGCAGCCTGTCAGAAGCCCAGCGTGCTGCGGCGGATATCGAGGCTTACATAGGTGACAGTGAGTTGAGCCTGTTCACCGCCACCTCTTCATTTTAGGATTTTGTATGAAACTGAATATCAATAAAAAAGCTGCCGTCCCAGTCATCATCGTCCTCCTCATAGGCGCAATATTGGCTGCGCTGATACTGAGCACAGGGAAATGGAAAAAAACTGATGAACACGGCAGCCATGCAGAACAGGCTGAACATGCCGACAAAGAACATCATGACGAAGCCAGTGAAGCCGAAGCTGCCGCCAAAGGCCCGCATGGCGGCAAGCTGTTCAGCAAGGATGGCTATGGACTGGAAGTGACTATCTTCGAGCAAAACACGGCACCAGAATTTCGCCTGTATGCCTACCAGGATGGCAAGCCGCTGCCACCTGCCTCCAGTAACGTCAGCATCAATCTGGAACGCCTGGGTGGCGCAGTACAAAACTTCAAGTTCAGCACAGAAAAAAATTATCTGAAAAGCGATGCGATAGTTGAAGAACCGCATTCCTTCAAAGCCCGCATCACTGCCCAGCATGCGGGCAAGAGCTATCAATTCAGCAGTGAACAGATAGAGGGCCGCGTCAACATGAATGCCCTGAAGCGTAAACAAAATGGCGTGGAGACCGAAATTGCAGGCGCGGTGAAACTGCAAAGCAATCTGAACTTGTTGGGTGAAGTGAAACTGAATGAAGACCGCATGCTGCAAATTGTGCCACGCCTCGCAGGTGTGGTGGAAAGCGTGGCGGTGAATGCAGGTGACAAGGTCAGCAAAGGACAACTGCTGGCCGTGATATCCAGCGAGGCGCTAGTGGACTTGCGCACCGAAGTGCTGGCAACACAAAAACGCCATGCACTGGCACGCAGTAATTTTGATCGCGAGAAAAAACTCTGGGAAGAAAAAATCTCAGCTGAACAGGATTACCTGCATGCCCGCAATGCGATGCAGGAAGCCGACATCACCCTGCAAAGTGCGCAGCAAAAACTGGCTTCCCTTGGTGCAGGTATGGCTAACAAAGGTAACTTGAATCGCTATGAAATCCGCTCACCCATCGCAGGCACAGTAACCGAGAAACATATCAGCATAGGCCAGTCACTCAAGGATGATGCAGCTATTTTTACAGTGGCTGATCTCAGCAGTGTCTGGGTAGAAATCGCGATACCTGCCAAGGACCTCAACAATGTCAGGACAGGCCAACCTGCCAAAGTCAGTGCCAATGCCTTTGACGCAACGGCAGAAGGCAAGCTCAGCTATGTAGGCGCAGTCATGGGTGAACAGACCCGCACCGCCAAAGCGCGCTTGCTGCTGCCAAATACCAAGGGTGAGTGGTATCCCGGCCTGACGGTAAATGTGGCCCTGCTGTCAGCCGAAGTAGAAGTACCAGTTGCGATAGTCAATGAAGCCATACAAATAATAGCCGAGCAAGCCACGGTGTTTGCCAGCTATGGCGATCAACTGGAAGCCAGGCCGGTGGAAATGGGCCGCAATGATGGCAAGTACACAGAGATACGCAAGGGCTTGCAAGCGGGAACAGCCTATGTCGCAAAAAACAGTTTCCTGATCAAGGCTGAGCTAGGCAAAGCTGCCGCCAGTCATGAACACTAGAAGCATGAGGAAAACACATCATGTTTGAAAAAATCATACAATTTTCGATAGCGCAGCGCTGGCTGGTCATCATGTTGACATTGGCGCTGGCAGCAGTGGGCATCTTCAGTTACCAGCGTCTGCCGATTGATGCCGTGCCGGACATCACCAACGTCCAGGTACAGGTCAATACCGCCGCTCCCGGTTATTCACCGCTGGAGGCTGAGCAACGCATCAGCTTTCCCATAGAAACCGTGATGGCAGGTCTGCCTAACCTGCAACAAACCCGTTCACTGTCGCGCTATGGCTTGTCACAAGTGACCATCATCTTCAAGGACGGCACTGACATTTACTTTGCGCGCCAGCTCGTCAATGAACGCATACAGGAAGCTAAGGGCAAGTTACCCGCGGGTATAGAACCCGGTATGGGGCCTATCTCCACCGGCCTGGGTGAAATCGTCATGTGGACAGTTGAGAGCAAGGAAGGCGCGCTCAAGGCTGACGGTCAGCCTTACACAGCTACCGACCTGCGTGAGATACAGGACTGGATAGTCAAGCCACAACTACGCAATGTTGCAGGCGTGACCGAGATCAATACCATAGGTGGCTATGCCAAGGAATTTCTGGTCGCACCATCGCCAGAAAAGCTGGTGGCACATGGCTTGAGCTGGCAAGACGTAGTCACTGCACTGGAAAAAAATAATGGCAATGTCGGCGCGGGCTACATAGAGAGACGTGGAGAACAATACCTTGTCAGGGCACCGGGGCAACTGGCTTCCATGGATGACATACGCAATGTCGTCGTCAGCACCCAAAAGAATGTTCCTGTGCGTATCAACGATATCGCCGAAGTCAGCATAGGCCGTGAACTACGCACTGGTGCAGCCACTGAAAATGGCCGTGAAGTCGTGCTCGGCACGGTGTTCATGCTGATCGGTGAAAACAGCCGCAAGGTATCACAGGATGTGGCAAAAAAACTGGCTGAGATCAACCGCAGCCTGCCGCCGGGCATCGTCGCCAGCACCGTATATGACCGCACAGTACTGGTCGACAAGGCCATCAATACGGTAAAGAAAAACCTGCTGGAAGGCGCCGTGCTGGTCATCGCCATCCTCTTCCTGTTTTTGGGGAATATACGTGCAGCCCTCATCACCGCCATGGTGATACCGCTGGCAATGCTATTCACTTTCACCGGCATGGTGGGCAATAAGGTCAGTGCCAATCTCATGAGCCTTGGTGCGCTGGATTTTGGCATCATCATCGATGGTGCCGTGGTCATTGTGGAAAATTGCGTGCGCAGGCTGGCTCATGCGCAAGCGGCTGCCGGGCGTACATTAAACCGCAGTGAACGCCTGCAAGAAGTTTTCGCTGCTGCCAGAGAAGCCCGCCGCCCCTTGCTGTTTGGCCAGTTGATCATCATGGTGGTTTACCTGCCCATCTTTGCGTTGACCGGGGTCGAAGGCAAGATGTTCCACCCCATGGCGTTTACCGTGGTTGCGGCCCTGATTGCAGCGATGGTCTTGTCGATGACTTTCATCCCTGCCGCTGTCGCCCTGTTCATCGGTGAACACGTCAGTGAAAAAGAAAACCGCTTGATGCTGTGGGCCAAACAACTCTATCAACCCATGCTGGACTTTGCCCTGCAAAGCAAGGTACTGGTCTTGAGCGTCGTTGTGGTGGTACTGGCTTTGAGTGGTTTGCTGGCTAGCCGCATGGGCAGTGAATTTGTCCCCAGCCTGAATGAGGGAGATATCGCCCTGCATGCCATGCGCATACCCGGCACCAGCCTGAGCCAGGCTTTGCAAATGCAGATAGAACTCGAGCATGTAATACGCACTTTCCCTGAAGTCGATAAAGTTTTTGGCAAGCTGGGTACGGCAGAAATAGCGACAGACCCCATGCCGCCAAATGTGGCCGACACTTTCATCATGCTCAAGCCGCAAGAGCAATGGCCAGACCCCAGGCGCAGCAAGGAAGATCTGGTATCAGCCATACAGGAAGCCGTGGAAAAAGTGCCGGGCAATAATTATGAATTTACCCAGCCGATACAAATGCGCTTCAATGAATTGATCTCTGGTGTACGCAGCGACGTCGCGATCAAGGTCTTTGGTGACGACATGGATATCATGAACCGCACTGGGGAGCAGATTGCCAGAGTGCTGGAAAAAATCCCCGGTGCTGCCGATGTCAAGCTGGAACAAACCACCGGCCTGCCTATGCTGAGCATCAACATCAACCGCGAAAAGGCAGCCAGGCTGGGCTTGAATATCAGCGATGTGCAGGACGTGATTTCCGCAGCCATAGGCGGCAAAGAATCCGGCACCCTGTTCCAGGGTGACCGCCGTTTTGATATCGTCGTTCGTTTGCCAGAAAACGTGCGCAGCGATATTGATGCCATCAAGCGCCTGCCTATACGCTTGCCGAATGCATCGAATGCACAAAATGGCGCTGCCAGTTTTATTACCCTGGCTGACCTGGCAAGCATAGACATGGCACCCGGCCCCAACCAGATCAGCCGTGAAGATGGCAAGCGCCGCGTTGTCGTCACTGCCAATGTACGTGGCCGCGACATAGGCTCCTTCGTGAGAGAAGCACAGGATCAGCTAGCACAAAAAGTCAAAGTCCCCACGGCTTACTGGACCACCTGGGGCGGTACGTTCGAGCAATTGCAGTCCGCATCACAACGCCTGCAAATCGTTGTACCTGCTGCCTTGCTACTGGTCTTCATGCTGCTGTTTGCCATGTTTGGCAATATCAGGGACGGCTTACTGGTCTTCACCGGCGTGCCGTTTGCCCTGACGGGCGGCATAGTCGCACTGTGGCTGCGCGACATACCGCTGTCGATTTCTGCCGGAGTTGGCTTTATCGCGCTGTCTGGCGTTGCGGTATTGAATGGCCTGGTGATGATTGCCTATATACGTAGCCTGCGTGAAGAAGGCATGGCACTGGACAAAGCCATCCAGCAAGGCGCATTGACACGCCTGCGGCCGGTGTTGATGACGGCGCTGGTAGCATCGCTGGGCTTCATCCCCATGGCGCTGGCGACAGGCACAGGGGCAGAAGTACAAAGACCGCTGGCGACAGTGGTCATCGGTGGCATACTTTCATCGACCCTGCTTACCTTGCTGGTGCTGCCTTTGCTGTATCAACTAAGTCATCGCAAGACGGATAAGCCGTAATACAGTATTAAAAAAAATGCCCAAAGCGAATAGCGCTTTGGGCATTTTTAATACAGATCAAACTATCTCAAAAACTATTCAACAGCTTTAACCATGTCTTCAATGACTTTCTTGGCATCACCAAACACCATCATGGTTTTATCCATGTAGAACAATTCATTGTCCAGACCTGCATAGCCAGAAGCCATGGAGCGCTTGTTGACGATGACGGTCTTGGCTTTGTAGGCTTCCAGGATAGGCATGCCAGCGATAGGTGATTTGGGGTCTTTTGCCGCAGGATTAACCACGTCATTTGCACCCAATACCAGCACCACATCAGCCTGAGCAAATTCGTTGTTGATGTCTTCCATCTCGAATACCTGGTCGTAAGGTACTTCAGCTTCTGCCAGCAAGACATTCATGTGGCCTGGCATGCGCCCCGCCACAGGGTGAATTGCATACTTCACTGTAATACCTTTGTGCGTCAGTTTTTCTGTCAGTTCTTTCAGTGCATGCTGGGCACGGGCAACTGCCAGGCCATAACCAGGAACGATGATGACAGTTTCTGCATTACCGAGCAGGAAAGCCACGTCATCAGCAGAGCCTGACTTGACGTTACGCTGTGCCTGGCCGCCTGTAGCAGCTGTAACCGCTTCGCCACCAAAACCACCCAAAAGCACATTGAAGAAAGAGCGATTCATCGCCTTGCACATGATGTAAGACAGGATCGCACCAGAAGAACCCACCAGCGAACCGGCAATGATCAGCATGGAGTTATTCAGTGAGAAACCGATACCCGCAGCCGCCCAGCCAGAATAACTGTTCAACATCGACACCACCACCGGCATATCAGCACCACCGATAGGGATGATGATGAGTACACCCAGCACAAAGGCCAAAGCCGTCATGATGATGAAGGGTGTCCAGCTTTGTGTGACGCAGAAGGCAATACCACAACCGAACATGGCAATTGCCAATACCAGGTTCAACTGATGCTGGCCACTGAAGCTGACTGGCGCGCCTTGAAACAGACGGAACTTGTACTTGCCCGACAATTTACCAAAGGCGATGACGGAACCAGAGAAAGTAATCGCACCGACAAAAGTACCAATGAACAATTCCAGACGGTTACCGAAAGGAATAGGCTGGTCTCTTGCGACGATATTGAATACCCAGGGTTCAGACACCACAGCCACGGCGATACAAACCGCAGCCAGACCGATCAATGAGTGCATCGCTGCGACCAGTTCCGGCATCTTGGTCATCTCTACGCGTTTGGCCAGCGTTGCCCCTATGCCGCCACCGACAATAACGCCGATGGCAACCAGGCCATAGCCAAGGCCTGCACCGGCGCTCTCGTTTTTCAGCTTGACAATCAGGGCGATCGTGGTCGCGACTGCGATTGCCATACCTATCATGCCAAAGCTGTTACCACGACGGGCGGTGGAAGGATGGGACAAACCTTTAAGGGCCTGGATAAAGCAAACGGATGCAATCAGATACAGCATCGTTACCAGATTCATGCTCATTATTTGCCCTCCTTGTCAGCATGGGCAATGGCTTTAGGCTCTTTTTTTCTGAACATTTCCAGCATCCTCTGGGTGACCAGAAAACCGCCGAATACATTCACTGCCGCCAGTGCTACGGCTGCCGTGCCCATGACCTGGGCCAGCAGGCCTTCGGTCAGACCAGCGGCCAGCATGGCACCAACAATGATGATGGCAGAAATGGCATTGGTCACCGCCATCAAAGGCGTGTGCAGGGCTGGTGTTACTGTCCACACCACATGGTAACCGACATAAATTGCCAGCACGAAGATGATGAGATTGGTAAGGGTATGACTAACTTCCATGATGTCCTCTCTTTAATTGGATTGAGACATGCAAATCGAGACATGAACAAGCAGAACTTTACAAACTGCCTGCCCTGCCTGGGTTATTTATACTCTTTGATACTGGTGATCTGATTCTTGCCATTGACGAAAACGACATTCGGTTTATACGCTTTTGCTTCTTCTTCTGTCATCGGTGCATAGGTACAGATAATCATCAGATCGCCCAGTTGTACGCGGCGGGCTGCAGCGCCATTGAGTGAAATTTCACCACTGCCACGTTTGCCCTTGATGGCATAAGTGGAGAAGCGTTCACCGTTGTTGACGTTATACAGCTCTATCTGTTCGTTTTCGATGATGTTGGCAGCGTCGAGCAGATCTTCATCAATCCCACACGATCCTTCGTAGTGCAGGTCACACTGGGTTACAGTTGCGCGATGAATTTTGGCGCGGAGCATATTTCTTTGCATGGTCTTTCTACTTTCTGATACTGATTGCTAAAAACTTTAAAAATTTTTATTCTATTTCTTCAGGACTTCACCGCCTGAGCAAACCAGGGTGGCAGCGACGATTTCATCTTCACGGTTCATCGCCAGAGCAGCGTCCTTGTCGATGATGAGCTTGAGGAAGTCCAGCACATTACGTGCATACAGGGCCGATGCATCGGCTGCCACCAGGGTTGCCAGGTTAGGCTCGCCGATGATGTGCACGCCGTACTTGGTGACCGTCTTGTTGAGTTCAGACAAGGGGCAATTGCCACCCTGCTCTACCGCCATATCAACGATGACCGAGCCCGGTTTCATGGCCTTGACAGTTTCTTCCGAGATCAGAATTGGTGCCTTGCGGCCAGGGATCAGGGCTGTAGTAATAATAATGTCAGCTTGCTTGGCACGTTCATGCACCAGTGCTGCCTGTCTTTCCATCCATGCTGCTGGCATGGGGCGGGCGTAACCGCCGACACCTTTGGCGATCTCGCGTTCTTCATCAGTTTCATAAGGCACGTCGATAAATTTCGCGCCCAGGGATTCAACCTGTTCCTTGACGGGCGGGCGTACATCCGACGCTTCAATCACAGCACCGAGGCGCTTGGCTGTGGCAATGGCTTGCAAACCGGCTACGCCCACACCCATGATCAATACGCGTGCGGCCTTGACCGTGCCTGCCGCTGTCATCAGCATGGGCATGAAGCGTTGATAGGTATTGGCAGCCAGCATGACAGCCTTGTAACCGGCGATATTGGCTTGCGAAGACAAGACGTCGAGCGACTGCGCACGGGTAATGCGCGGTGCAGCTTCGAGTGCAAATGCGGACAGGCCGTGTGTGGCCATTGCCGCAATATTGTCTACGTCAAAAGGATTGAGCATGCCGACCAGCACCGTGCCTGATTTCATCAGCGCACGTTCTTCTGCATTGGGGGCGCGTACTTTCAAGACCAGTTCAGCGCCAAGTGCATCGGCAGCAGTGCCAATTTCTGCACCGGCAACCTGGTAAGCCTCGTCAGTAATACTGGACGCCACGCCCGCACCAGACTGCACGATCACCTGATGTTTGGCGGCGACATATTTCTTGATGGTTTCTGGGGTTGCCGCTACACGCGTCTCCCCCGGCCGTGACTCGGCGGGTATGCCGATTTTCATAGATTTGCTCCCTTTTTTAGTATGAATATTGGTGTATCAATTTCGTGCTGGAATGGCCAAGGGTAAGCTCTGACCGTTCCATTATTTTTTTGCTGATGCGGGTCACTAGTTTTCTTACCCGAATCTTACATTTGATATTCGACAACGATATTACACGCAAAATGTTTTTTAGCACAACCGTTCACTTTTTTGTGTTTTCTGCAAATTTCTTTAAAGAATCATGCTGATGACGTCCTGCAGACATCAATAAAACCAAATAATTTCCTTTAAAAACAGTCACTTGACACTAAAATCAAAAACTGTACAAGTTTGGTGCAAAATCAAAATACGCTGGAAGCACAGAAATAAGCCAGCATAGATAAATTACGCATTAGCTAATTCGGTCTCAAATTTGCTGGATTGCCACACAAAATCTGACGGCAAAGTAAAATGTCGGACTTACCGGGAAATGCTATGTCTGCCATTTGGAAACCCTCCGTCACTGTAGCCGCAATTATTGAGCGCGACCAACAGTTTTTCATGATTGAAGAAGAAACACCTGACGGTATCCGCATCAATCAACCTGCCGGTCATCTTGACCCCAACGAATCGCTGGAACAGGCTGTCATCCGCGAAACACTGGAAGAAACCGCGCACGCTTTCACACCTACCGGACTGATCGGTACGTATATGTCGCGTTTCATTTCCCCCACAAAGGGTGAAGCCGTGACTTACCTGCGCTTTGCCTTCAGCGGTGAACTGGGTGCAGCGCAGGACAGGCCGCTTGATACCGGCATCCTGCGCACCGTGTGGATGAGTTATGCCGACTTGCTGGCGTCACAGGACAGGCATCGTAGCCCTTTGGTCATGCAGTGCATCAATGATTATTTGCAGGGGCAGCACGCGCCGCTGTCCCTGTTGTTTACCCATCCAAGCGCACTTGGAAACTTGGAACCGCAAAAATGAGCAAGAAAAAAGTCGTAATAGGCATGTCAGGCGGCGTTGATTCGTCCGTCTCGGCATGGCTGCTGAAAGAACAGGGCTATGAAGTCATCGGCCTGTACATGAAAAACTGGGAAGATGACGACGATTCAGAATACTGCTCTACCCGCGAAGACTGGATAGATGCCGTCAGCGTTGCCGATGTCGTTGGTGTCGATATCGAAGCCGTCAATTTCGCCAGCGAATACAAGGACCGTGTCTTTGCCGAGTTCCTGCGTGAATACCAGGCTGGACGCACACCGAACCCGGACGTACTGTGCAATGCCGAAATCAAGTTCAAGGCCTTTCTTGACCACGCCATGAAGCTGGGTGCCGATTACATCGCCACTGGCCACTACGCCCGCGTGCGTGAAATGAATGGCCAGTTCCAGTTGATGAAAGCCATGGATGCCAGCAAGGACCAGAGTTATTTCCTGCACAGGCTGAACCAGAAGCAACTGGCAAATACCCTGTTTCCGCTTGGTGAAATCCAGAAGACTGAAGTACGCAAGATCGCTGAGCAATTGCAATTACCGAATGCGAAGAAAAAAGACTCGACTGGCATTTGCTTTATCGGTGAACGCCCTTTCCGCGAATTTTTGAATCGCTATCTGTCGTACAAGCCGGGCAATATTCAGACGCCGGAAGGTGAAATCATAGGCCAGCATGTGGGTCTGAGTTTTTATACCCTGGGTCAGCGCAAAGGCATAGGCATAGGCGGTATCAAGTCGCACCAGAATGCCGACGGCAGCAGCGACGCCTGGTATGTCGCGAAAAAAGATGTAGAAGCGAACACCCTGTATGCAGTGCAGGGCCATGATCACCCATGGTTATTGTCTGCTGGTCTGGAAGCCGGGCAAGTCAGCTGGGTGGCGGGCCAAGCACCGCAAGCCGGTGAGCTATCTGCCAAGACCCGTTACCGCCAGCCTGATGTGGCTTGCCATTTCAGCGGTGACAGTGCGCGTTTTCAACTGGACTTCCCGCAGGCCCAATGGGCAGTCACGCCTGGCCAGTCTGCAGTTTTGTATGATGGCGATGTTTGCCTGGGTGGCGGAATCATTGATCTGGCCAGCCGCTAAGCCATTTTGTAATTAAGCAATCGCTACTTTGCGATCGCCAACAGACTGAATGCCCACATGCCTGTGGGCATTTTTTTACCGTTTGGTAAATAACTGAATAGTTTCAATTCATGTTATTAAGTGACTGCAATCTTTTCAATTACACCACCATTAGCTTGCGTAAATTCAGGTAAATTCAGAACAAAATTTGATGTATTTTGTTTATCCTGACAAATCTCCTAAATAGTCCAAATTATCCAAAATATGTACGGAGAGAGACATTCATCGATTTGACACGATTCATTTCTTTACAATTTAAATCGATGAAATTATATTTACATTTCTATTTCACCGGAAAAGCCAGTCGATATGAATCGTCCTGATACGCAATCCCTGGGTGGTACTGTTAATGCGCGCATAGGCAAGGTCTATATGAACTTGTCAAAAGCACACAGAAAAGCAGCCGATTATGTGCTGTCGAATGTATTTCGATCAGCCACCATGTCTATCGATGAGCTGGCAAATGCCGTCGGCATCTCGGTCGCCACGGCAAATCGCTTTGCCAGGGCGCTGGGCTTTGAAGGTTATCCGCAATTCCGTGCTGAACTGGTGTATGGCTTTGAAGCCATGCTGGCACCTATCGATAATCTGCGCAGCGAAATCCAGCGCCCTGCCACCAGCACAGAAATTATTTCCAGTTCTCTCAATGAAGACATGGCCAATCTGGAAGCTACCCGCCGCGGACTGGCTCCTGATTTGTGCAACCATGCCGTACGCCAGATACTGAACGCCGAAAGAATTTACATCGTCGGCTATGGGGCGAGCGCCTTCCTGGCTGGCCTGATGGCGCATAGCCTGGACCCATTCTGTAATACTGTGCAATCAACTCTGGGTTCAGGCGGCCCATCGAATGTCGCGCGGCAATTGTTCAAATACACAGAGCGCGATCTGGTCATCGGCATTTCCTTCCCGCGCTATGCAGAAGATGTGGTCACCATCCTGCAGCAGTTACGTGACAAGGGTGTGCCCATCCTCGCGCTGACGGATGCGCCAAGTTCGCCACTCGCTTCGCTGGCCAACATCACCCTGTATGCGCAAACCCGCCGCAATTTCTCACCGAACTCTGAAGGAGCAGCGCTGTGCCTGATAGAAGCGATTTGCAGTGCAGTCGCCCACCAGGCCAAGGCCCCGGTGCATGCTGCATCTGAAATGACCAAGTTCATGCTGCCATGGTTGTATCAGGAACCGAATGCCACGACCCGCAAGCAGCATGCAGCAGCAGCCAGCAAGATCATCGACATGGACAGGCCAGCATAAGATGGCCGCACCTGCCGCTATCGCCATCCACGGTGGCGCTGGCACGATCTTACGCAGCAGCCTGACTACAGAACAGGAAGCATGCTATCTGGATGCATTGCGGTCTGTCGTCAATGCTGGTAATGCCGTATTGGCAAAAGGTGGCAGCGCACTTGATGCTGTGATCCTTGCCGTCAGCTTGCTGGAAGACTGCCCCTTATTCAATGCTGGCAAAGGTGCGGTATTCACCAACGCAGGCACCATGGAAATGGATGCCGCCATCATGGATGGCAAGAGCCGCCGCGCTGGTGCAGTCGCTTGCATACAGCATGTGCGCAATCCCATACAGGCAGCAAGAGCAGTCATGGAACACAGCCCTCATGTCTTGATGGTGGGCACAGGTGCAGAAGAATTCCTGCGTAAACATTGCCTGCCATTTGAAGACCTATCTTACTTTTATACAGAAGAGCGCCATGCGCAATTGCAACGCGCACGGCAAGAATCTGGCATGCTGCTGGATCACGATGCAGCGAATTTGCTGACGACTACACCTGAAGCAGCACCAGAACCCGCACCGCTCGATCCTGATAAAAAATTTGGTACGGTAGGTGCTGTCGCGCTGGATGTGCATGGTAACCTGGCCGCTGCAACTTCCACAGGCGGTATGACCAACAAACTGCCAGGCCGCGTGGGTGACACGCCCATGCTGGGTGCTGGCTGTTATGCCGACAACCAAACTGCTGCCCTGTCTGCAACAGGTACGGGTGAAGCCTTCATGCGCAGCCTGGCATTGCATGATATTGCTGCGCAGATGCAATACCTGGGTCTTAGTCTTGAGCAGGCTGCCAATAATGTCGTCATGGATAAACTGCCCCTGTATGAAGGCGAGGGTGGCGTCATAGGCATAGACAGGCTTGGCAATATCGTACTGCCCTTCAATACCGAAGGCATGTACCGCGCTTATCATCGCGTTGGTGAAGTGGCATTTGTAGCAATTTATGCAAGTTCAGAGAACGCAAAATAAGCGGTAGTTTTACCCTCCGATTACCGGGAATACTTATGTAAAAAACACCTATACTGCGGTTGTTTTCATTCCTTGAATTTAAAAAT
The DNA here is from genome assembly GCF_049340405.1 of Undibacterium sp. Ji42W. NCBI lineage: Bacteria > Pseudomonadati > Pseudomonadota > Betaproteobacteria > Burkholderiales > Oxalobacteraceae > Undibacterium > Undibacterium sp. Ji42W. The sequence goes on along the minus strand of NZ_JBMPOV010000005.1, from coordinate 321,035 downwards.
CATGCGTAATTTTCTTCCCAAGTTTGCGGTCGGCCTGATCGTCTTGCTGGTCCTGTTCATCCTCAGCCCCTTCGCTACTATCCCTGCAGGCCATCGCGGTGTACTAACAACATTTGGCAAACCCTCGGATGAGGTCTACAGTGAAGGCATACACTGGGTATGGCCTATCGCCCAGAAAATGCAAAAGGTTTCCGTCGCCATACAAAAAGGCGAAGGTGATGGCGATGCTGCTTCCAAGGATTTACAAACCGTGCACACCAAGATCGCTATCAACTATCACGTCAGGCCAGATGCAGTGGTCTCGGTCTTCCGTGATCTTGGTAATGAACCTGGTGAACGCATCATCATCCCTAGTGTGCAAGAGGCTGTCAAAGCTGTGACTGCCCGCTTCACTGCGGAAGAACTGATTTCACGCCGCTCACAAGTGCGCGATGAAATCATCCTGGCTCTGAAAGAACGCATGGCAAGACATGGCCTGGTGGTTGATGAATTTTCCATCGTCAATTTCAACTTCAGCCGCACCTTCAATGAAGCGATTGAAGCCAAGACCACCGCTGATCAATTGAAGATGAAAGCCGAGCGCGACCTGCAAAGGATAGAAGTAGAAGCGAAACAAAAAATATCCCGCGCCCGGGCTGAAGCAGAAGCACTTTCCCTGCAAAGACAGCAAGTCACACCAGAACTGCTACGCCTGCGTGAAACCGAGAACCAGGCCAAGGCCATAGAAAAATGGGATGGCCATTTGCCAACCACCACTGGCGGAGCAATACCCTTCATCAATGTTGGCAAATAAGTTGATCAATAAGTCGGTAAATATTCAGAAATAAGCGAGGAACAAGCCAGCCATGTCAGACCAAAAATCATCCGCCCGCTTCACCGCATTTTGCGTACTGTTGCTGGTCATCTGGTATGTCATGGACAGCCCCATCGATTTGAACCTGGACTGGAGTCCGGATGATTTTGATATTTTTTCTGACAATGGTTTTTCAATCGGCGGCATCGCCGTAGCCCTCGTTGCCATCGTTTTTGCCATGATCATGGCAGGGCTGGTGATTGCGGGGGTGTCGTTCTTGCTGGTGGGTTTTGCGGTGCTGATAGGCGGCTTGTTTTTGATGATATTTTCGCCGTTTTTATTGCCTTTGTTGCTGCTGATTGTGGTGTTGGGGATTTTTAAGAGGAAGTCGCGTTAGGGAATTGTTGTAATTTGAAGTGAGGTCGAACTGGATTGCTGTTGGGTTTGACTTTGGGGCTGAAGTTGCTTTTGACTTTTGCCGCTCCCATGTGTAGCCGCCATTTGTACTGGACAGAAAATGGATTAAGAAGAGCCGCTGTCTGAGGTGTAGCAGGGGTTTCGTGCAGCATGCTGCATGCCTGTGTAACGGCAATCGCTTGCAAGCGATTGTGCGCCCTGCAAGGGAAGCGAGTTTCGGGCCTTCCCATTTTTTGTATTGCACAAACGGTAACCGCGAAGGGGCGGCTACGTCTGGGTCGCCTTTCTTTGAATACTTTCTTTGGCGTGCAAAGAAAGAATTTCGGCCGGGCCGAGACCCGGCTTGGTTCTACGGAGGGCAATCGCTTTAATCAAAGTACAGCAATGCAACGAACGCCACAGGAACGCTGGTTCGGAGGTCTCCAGCTTTCACAATGACGAATACGTGCTTGATAAGCCCAGTGTTGGGCTGATCAAGCGTAGCATAGCGAGGCCCAGCCCAACCTACGCGACGAATTTGTGATTGCCGCTAATCGACAGAACCCCATCCTCATCCCAACCTTCCCCACCACGCCGCTTGCAAGCGGCTTAGAGATTCGTGGCACAAAGCTGCGCTTTGCGAATTCCCAAGAATTTCCTTGAAGGAGAAGGGACCAAAATCGACAACCGCCACCTGCACGCGATTTGCAAACTTTACACAGTCTCAGCAGAAATAACCTGCGCCGCCGCATTCACAACAGCAGCAATACGACCCACATCGCGCAACTGCGTCGCCGACATGCCTTCCTTCTTCAACAACTCAAAATGCGATTTCACGCAGAAATGGCATTTGCCGATGATGGAAGCCGACAAGGCATACATCTCGAAGCGGCGCTTATCAACACCCCCATTGGTGGCATAGGCATTCATACGCAACTGGGCAGCCTGGGTTTTCAGGTCGGCATCGTCAGCCATTTCCACATACGGGTACCAGACATTGTTCATACCCATCAAAGCCGCTGCTGTCAGCGCTGCATTGATTTCTTCTGGCGTAATTGCGCCACTGGATTTGATGGCTTCAATGATCACTGTACTTTTTGCCGCGAATGCAGCGGCCAGCGCTACACCTACCGCGTCATTGCCTTCCAGGCTAGAGCGGGCGATCGTGCCATCAATGTTCAGACGGATATCCTTGGCGTAATCAGGGATACGACTTTTAATTAAATTCAAGAATTCCATAGTATTTACCTATCAAAAAGTGGTTTTAAAACCCGCCGGGGCGGGTTTATTTTACATCGACAACTGGGCGCTCTTAATTACAGAGTGGAGCCGCCTACTGTACGGTTGCATGGGCACAGTTCATCTGTTTGCAGACCATCCAGAATACGCAGGATTTCTGTCGGGTTACGGCCCACGTTGAGGTTGTTGACAGAAACATGCTGAATGACATTGTCAGGATCAACGATGAAAGTAGCGCGCAGTGCAACACCAGCGTTGACATCACGTACACCCAGCATGTCTACCAAAGAACCGGTTGAATCGCCGAATGCATAGTGGTTCAGTTTGTCCAGGTCTTTATGCTCACGGCGCCATGCGAGTTTGCAGAATTCGTTATCTGTAGAACCGCCCAGCAGAACAGCATCGCGGTCAGCGAAATCGCTAGTCAGTTTGGCAAATTCAACGATTTCAGTTGGGCAAACAAAAGTAAAATCTTTTGGGTAGAAATAAATGATTTTCCATTTGCCCGGGAACGACGCTTCAGTGATGTCTTCGAATGCGGACACGCCATTTTCTTCGTGATGATTGAAGCCTGGCTTGGCTGCTGGAACTTTGAATGCGTCGAGTTTTTGACCTACAGTTTTCATTAAATTCTCCTGATGACGTAACAAGGTGGACAATATATCCACAACGACAAGAAGCATATCACTATGAATTTTAAATATCCAATAGATTTTAACTACCATTCAATTAGCTAAAATCTTGTCCGCGATATTTAATAAACAGGCTATGCGTGTGTAGGTAAGAGATAGGGCGTAAAGTCAAAAACTCAAGACTATCTGTCGTGTCGGCGGTGCGCCGAGGCCAAAAGAGTAAACCAGAATATGCTGCCTTTACCCTCTTCAGTTTCAAAGCCGATTTCACCGCCCATTTTTTCAACAAAGGTCTTGGTGATATTCAAACCCAGGCCAGTGCCGCCCTGTTGCCGGGTATTGGTGCCGTCTGCCTGGGCAAATTTCTTGAAAATCTGTTCCCTGAAAGACATGGGTATGCCTGGCCCGTGATCTTCAACCTCTACCTTATAGATGCCTGCATTGTCGGTAATCCTGATGTGCACCTCTGCCCCATTCGGTGAAAACTTGGCCGCATTGGACAGCAAGTTGGCAAACACTTGCATGACGCGCACATTGTCACCCATGGCCCAGGCATTATCGGGGTGGCCGGTAATGCGGTAACGCACGTTCAATGCCTGGGCATAACCAGCATTGGCTTCTATTGCCTGCCTGGTGATGGCAACCAGATCAAAGCGTTCTATATTGATGACCATTTTCCCGGACGCCAGTTTTTCCATGTCCAGGATGTCATTGACCAGCACACCCAGGCGCTGGCAATTCCTGTGGGCGACCTTAATCAACTGCATGGTCTTGGCGGTCAATTCACCAGCCACACCATTTTCCAGCAAACCCAGCGCACCCCGTATCGAGGTCAAGGGGGTACGCAGTTCATGGCTGACAACAGAAATGAATTCAGACTTGATGCGGTCAGCCTTGCGCTGCTCAGTCAGGTCAAGCACAAAGCCCACCCATTCTTCCAGCGAACCCTCGAGTTGAGCCAAGCCAACCATGACGGGAATACGCAGACCATCCTCGCGTATCAACTCGCCCTCATACGGTTTGGCCTGGCCATACAGGCGTATTTCTGCCATGGCATTTTGATGCGATGCATGACTTTCTTCTGTGGTCCGGTCCAGCCAGCTCATGCCAGATTCTTCAAACTCCATCCTTTGTACGCCTGCCAATTGCAACAAGACATCATTGGCCTCTGTCAGTCTTCCATTCAGATTGCCCTGCATGATGCCGATGAGACTGGAATTGACCAGGCGGCGCAGGCGAGACTCACTGATCAGCAAGGCTTCCAGCATGCGTGATTTTTCTTTGCTGGCTTGTTCTGCGGCATCCCTGGCGGCCACCAGGCTGCATTCGGCTTCTTTCATTTGGGTGATATCGCGCACACTGAAAACCCGCCCTACCCGTCTATCGCGCATAAATTCTGGTTTTGACACACAGATAAAATAACGCCCGTCTTTGAGGGTCATCAAATCTTCGGTTTCCAGATTTGGGTCTTCGTTGATTTTCCCCAGGCTGGCAAAAAAATCGTCGGCGTCATGCAGCGCCTGCCTGAGGTGGGCAAACATCTGCGCCTCATCTCGTGACGCCAACAACTCGTCACTCAATTGCCACATGGAAGAAAAGCGCTGGTTGATGTTCACCACGTTGCCATGCAAATCTATCGACAGGATGCCCTCAGCGGTTGCATCCAGCGAGCTTTGCAATTGCGCCACGAGGTGTACATGGCCCTCTACCAATTCACGCCTGTGGGTAATGTCTTCGGCGTGAATGATAAAAAACTCTTTATCCTGTTCAATAAAAGTGGAAACGCGCTTCTCTACCGGGAAGGAAACGCCATGGCGGCTGATCCATTCACTTTCTGCAATCGCCCGCCCCTCTGCCTGCGCATCTGCACGCAGGCTTTCCCAAAAGAATACATCTTGCAGTGAACATTCTATATTTGCCAGCGGCAAGCCCAGCAGCTCGTCATACTGATAGGCAAGCATCAGGCAGGCCAGTTGATTTGCATCCGCCAGCGCCATGCGTTGCATATCCACCACCAGAATCGCCTCACGACTATGGTCAAGAATATGACGCAGCAATCCATTACTCAAAACGGATGCTGACTGTGACATGCTGGTGTCGGTCATTTCTGCTAATTCTGGCCTGGTAAAGGGCCGCCCTGTGTTTTCTTCGATTGCGAGTCAAAATAATAATTGACCCTTTTGCGCGGGTTCAGGTAGTTGAAAATTGCCCTGGGCAATAAACCAGGCCGTATGCTGGCGCTGATGGATAATTCCTTGTTCTCTTCTGCAAGATCCAGAATGATGGCAACTTCCTTGGGTATCTCCGCGTCGTAGACCAGCACGCGTGGCCGCAAGGGCTTGCCCACATTCACATTCATGACCAGGCCAATGGCTTCATTCGACAATCTGACCAACGTGCCTGGCGGATATACGCCAAGACTCTTGACCAGAGTCGCCATGATGGCTGCATCAAACTGCGAACGCCTGTGCGCATACATGGTCGATAAAGCTTCATGCGGCGTCAATGATAGTTTGGGATCATTGTGATTACATAAATTATCGTACACATTGGCGATGGTCACAATACGTGTGTGCATGCCAATTGCATCGCCTTTCAGTTTATGCGGGTAACCAGTACCGTCCATGAATTCATGGTGTTGGGCAATCACATCCAGCACCACTGGCGGCAAGCCTGCTTTTTTGCCAACTTCAATACCATATTCGGGATGCAGCTCAAAGAAATTTTGCTCAGGCCGGGTCAGCGACTCGGTCTTGTTAATAATATGTTCTGGCACGTTGACCTTGCCAAGATCATGAAACAGGGCAGCAATGCCAATTTCCCTGATCATTTCGTCGCTGCATTTCACTTCATTGGCAAGCATCATCGCCAATACTGATACGTTCAATGTATGGAAATACAATTCCTCACTACCCGCCGTCTGTTGTATCAGGTGCATGACAGTGTCGTTGCCGCTGAGCAGGACTTCTGACATGCTGTCAACCAGCTTGCCAGCTTCGATGATGGTTTCTTTGGGCCTGGAAAAGATCAGGCGGTTGATATTCTTGACCACGCTGGCAGCCTGCACGAATTTTTCTTCGCAACGGGCAATTTCATCACGCTGCTTTTGCAGTTTTTCAAAACGGGCGCGTTTAGCGTCGATGATGCTGGCATACACCTGTTTTGGTGCGGACGCTGGCAGATTGCCAGGAACAGGCCGGGGTTGGCTTGCAGGCTTGGCGGTGGCCGGATCAGATTTCGACGGGATATAGCGTACATGCTTGAGCTTGAGCGCGATCAGGTCGTCAATTTGCTGTTGACTGGTGATCTTGAATGAGTTCATCGGAAAAGAATGCTGGAACCAACTCAGGTCGAGTTTGATGAACATCCCGATCCGGATCTGATCAATCACAATTAGCTGGCTATCATCAGACATGGGGACGCAATAATAAGTATTTCTATTGACGATAGCATACGCCCCCTTCATTTGCAAAAACCTTAGCTCAGGAGAAACAATTTCTGACGATGTGCCGCCGATTCCCTTAGAAAAAGCAGGCTTTTGCCCGCCCAACGTTATAATCGCTGTCCTGAACATTTTGAAAAGTGAGTCGCCGTGTCTGATCGCCTTGCCGTACTGCCACAATATTTAATGCCAAAACAGGCACTGACTGTATTTGCCGGCAAAGTTGCCAATGCAAAGGCAGGCAAGCTCACTACCCGCCTGATACGCTGGTTTGTCGGTAAATACCAGGTGAATATGCAGGAAGCTGCCAATCCCGACATCAGCAGCTATGCCAGCTTCAATGAATTTTTTACCCGCCCGCTGCGTGCAGATGCCCGTCCGTTCGCCAGCAGCGACTTGCTGAGCCCGGTAGATGGTGCCATCAGCCAGTTTGGGCCCATACAAAAAGACCAGATTTTCCAGGCCAAGGGACATAGCTATAGCACTACTGCCCTGGTCGGTGGCGACAGCCAGCTGGCATCCCTGTTTGAAGATGGCAGCTTTGCCACCTTGTACCTGAGCCCACGCGACTATCACCGTATCCATATGCCTTGTGATGGCCGTTTGACGCGCATGATCTATGTGCCGGGGGCATTATTTTCGGTTAATCCAACTACCGCACGCGGTGTGCCCGGCCTGTTTGCCCGCAATGAACGCGTGGTGTGCGTATTCGAGTCAGCCTTTGGCCCTTTTGTATTGACACTGGTTGGTGCAACCATCGTCGGCAGCATGGCCACCACCTGGCATGGCATCGTCAACCCGCCACGTAGCGCTAAAGTACGCGAGTGGCGTTACGATGACCAGCAAATCGTCTTGAAAAAAGGTGAGGAAATGGGCCGGTTCCTGCTAGGCTCTACCGTCGTCATGCTATTCCCTAAAGGCACGATGGATTTCAATCCAGCCTGGACGCCCGCCAAAGCCATCTGCATGGGTGAGGCTATGGGCATGCATCCAGCTAAATAATATAGTTTCTGCTCTTGAAGCCTCTTACGCTGCAAACAACGTCATTTCCAAACATTTGCCCAAGCATTTCCATTTCGGAAATGCTTGGGTAAGTATCAGTCTCGCCAACATTTCCTCTTCCATATAAAAGCGACAAGCACTTCTCGGAAGCATTGCCTTGAAGCTATTTTTTCAGCGTATTTAGTTTGCCACTTTAATGAGCGAGGCAAAAGTAAATCTTGAACTGACGAATATCAGCAAAAAACACTTGCCAAACAAGTTCGAATATTCAATAATCTAAATAAGAATTGTTATCGTTTAGATTTGCAAGGTAAATATGACTACATATAACGCTTTACACCAGCACGCTGATCTAGCTATTACAGCAGCGACAACAGCAACCGCGACTCAGGCTCCAAAAGAAATCCCGCGTATCAAGAGCGGTGATCTGATGCAGCAAAAGCGTGAACTGGAAATTGATCATGCGGGTCGTATTTACCGACTGCGCATTACGCAACTGAACAAGCTGATATTGACAGCCTGATACGCTGATCATACTTGGAGACTGGACATGCCAGGTGGAACGCTGATGAACAAAGAATTATCGGGTTTGACTGCCACATCCAAGCAGCCTGAACTGCTGGTTTCTGCAGTATTGCACCTGATGTCGCATTACACAGTCAACAGCACGAATAGTGCGACGCAGGAAGAAGCTGAGCAAGCCAGCACCAGGCTTGCATCAGTCATAGAAAGACATTTGTATGTGCTGGCGAATTTGCCGGATCTGGCACCTGTGCTGAAAGCCACTTGCCAGCAATTATCCGAGCAGTGGGCCAGCCTGGTAGAAAAGAAGGCCGCGCAAAAAACCAAGCTGCGCAAATTGGGCTGGTTGTTAGACTTCTCTGGTAAAAAATCTGCATTAATGGAGTAATTCATGATTGTATGTGTTTGCAATAATGTGTCGGAAAAGAAAATTCATCAGGCTGTCGCCATGGGCGTCAGTACGATGGCTGAACTGCGCGAGCAACTCGATGTTGGCACTTGCTGTGGTAAATGCGCAGGCTGTGCACGCAAAGTCATGCGCCAGTGCATGGATGAGCAACGCAATAATGCATCCAGCTTCCAGAATTTCATTCAGCAATTACACTTCCAGCCCAACGCCGTCACTGCGTGAGGTTAACCATGTCCACACTTACATTACAATCAATTCCACAAGATTTCACAGCACCCAAATCCCGCGTCTTTTCTTTTGCCGTCATCGTCGTGGCTCACCTGGCGCTGTTTTATGCGCTGGAACATGGTCTGCTTTCGCATGCAGTCCACATGTTGCCAAAAGAAGTGATGATGACCTTTGTCGAACCACCTGCGGTCAAGACAGAACCACCACCCAAGCCAGTCCCCCTGAAAAAGCTGGCGACGGTGCAAGTACCCTTACCTGCGGTCCCGCATATCGTTCCATTGGTAGAAATACCAGCCGATGTACACCAGATCACCACCCAGGCGGTACCTCCTGCCCCGCAACCAGCGCCTGTTGCGGCAAAAGTGGAAACTGCCCCGGCACCAGCCGCCCCGGCACTACCAAAACAGATCAGTGCAGTTGAATACGTACGCGCACCGCAGGCAGATTATCCAGCCATGTCCAGACGCATGGGCGAAGAAGGCAAAGTGACCTTGCGTGTGCTGGTCAATGAAAAAGGCCAGGCAGAAAAAGTCGATGTGCAAAAATCATCTGGCTCAAACCGCCTTGATGAAGCAGCCAAAGTCGCCATATTGCGTGCTATTTTTAAACCTTATTTTGAAGATGGCAAAGCACTGACCGTGATTGCCACGGCAACGATCAGCTTCTCGCTGAGCAGCTAAAAAATCCCCTCCCCGGGACAGGCCAGATTGCGGCAATTGCGCGATCTGGCTTTTTTTTATAGCCTCATTGAACTCCCCCTATTTTCGTTGATGGCGCCGACTAAGCGACTTAGCAAAATGCAGACTTGTTTAGGCAAGGTTTGCACACCCTGCTCCCAGGCCAAGGTCGTGGAAGGCGTTTGGAATTCTCCCTGACTGTTCGATATGTTTCGAGAATCTCAAGAAAAAGCGATCAAGGTGAAATATCGGCGGCCACCCGTAGCCTTTATAAAATGGGATTCATCAGCACGAATCAAACATTAGTTAGCCATTAGCAAGCTTAATGGTGGTCATCAGCAAAATTCGATAGCCCCAAGTAACAGACCTGCATTAACCTGACCGCGATAACAATCAATCAGGAGTAACCATGAAACTGTCGTTTACTAAAACTTTAATTACTACGATTATCTTTGCGCTCGGCTATATCACGAACGCAAGTACCGCTATCGCAGCCAATGGTGAAATACCGGGTTGGAATGGACCGACCAAAGAGGACGATCAACAGTTACGACAAATTCTGACCAACTATGTCCAGGCCTTCTCAAATGGTGATCGGGTTTTATTTGAATCGCAGCTTCTGGATCTGAATATCCCGTTCTCCTATATTGCTGACAATATCAACGGCAACAAAAAATATGATCTGCAAAGCGTGCAAAAATACGCTGATTTTAGAAAATCGGTATTTGAAAGCGGAAGCAAACTGAAGCAAAGATTTTCTAACATTAAAATCGAGCAACTTGGCAGCGTGGCCCAGATTTCACTCGACTATGAGAGCGCAGGTAGGGACCAAGACTATCAAGGAAAGGGTTGGAAAGTGATTCAACTTATCAAAATCAACCAGCAGTGGAAAATAGCCAGCGAGTTTTACAATGGCTATCCCGATAAATGACATACTCAGGCTGTATGCAAGCTTAACCTGCACACACTTCTCAATCTGATCAGCACCATGTAGGCAAGTAGCGACAGCATCACGGAAGATACGCGCAGGCATTAAAGAATGCGAGCCATTATCAAACTGGAGAAGCCAATCCTGGCAAAGTATTACGCTCAAAAGATTGGAATTGCCATATCTACAATCACTTAACGCTCCACACTGGATATCTATGCAGCCTATCGTTCTCGTGCCCGGATTGCTTTGCTCAGCAGAAGCTTTCACCTTCCAAATACCTGCTTTGTGGCAGTTTGGACCAGTGACTGTTGCATCGACGCTGGAGGGTAATTCAATAACTGAGATGGCTTCTGCAATCCTGGCCACAGCACCTCCTCAATTTGCACTCGCCGGTATTTCAATGGGTGGTTATATTTGCCTTGAGATCATGAGACAGGCACCAGACCGTGTACTCAAGCTTGCGCTTCTAGATACATCGGCGCGCCCGGATACTGCTGAGCAGATCAAGCAACGTCGAGCCATGGTTGCAAACTTCCGCAAAGGTGACTTTACTACGCTCGCATCAGAAGCGTTGAATTCGATTGTCCACCCAGCGCATAAAGGGGACTGCAACTTGTGCGAAATAAATATCCGGATGGTGATGGCAGTGGGCATCGATGCATTTGAACGGCAGACTGATGCAATTATCTCGCGTATAGATAGTCGCCCCTGCTTATCATTTATTTCAGTGCCGACGCTTGTTCTCGTAGGGGATTCAGATATTCTCACCCCACCAGAATTAGCTGCGGAGATGGCGGCAGCTATTCCCAACGCACGATTAACGATAATCCCTCAATGCGGTCATGCGTCCACACTAGAACAACCTCTTGCCGTTAACACTGCCTTGATCAAGTGGATAGATGATTCCTTGGGAAACCCAGCTTAGTTACAAGCTGCTATATTTCCTGTTGCATATTTTGATGTAAATTTTTACACTCACCCGGTTGGGATTGGCCGGTTCTAAGCGATGCCGGTAATGTCTGGTAATGCCACATCAATCACTCCTGTCCCCTGCTATCAAGACAAGAAAAATTGTGCGCTAAACCTGCATCACAATAGATGTAAATTATTTAGCAAAGTGGACCCCTTTTCAGTTCAAATCGACAGGCATCCACCTTAAGCGTCAATGGTAATCATAGAGACACAATCATGATGAGGTTTTTCTTTGCTTTCTCCTCGAATGTCCACATGAATCACAATTTCATTACGTGAGAAACGCCAGGTACTGAGACGACCGTGTTCGCCATAAACGGGTTTTTTTTGAAAGCCAAGTTCATTCAGTCGTTTTGTATAGGCTGCAAAATCGACTTTGCAGATCGGGGTCATATCGGCGTGACCATGAGTTTGATCATCGAAGGAAAATAGCAAACGGCTACGCTCGCCGTCCTTGCTGCCTGAGATCACGGTAATATTAAAGAACCAGGTATCGGTAATTTTTACGCTAGCCCCATATTCTTTGGAATTGACCGGGTCAAAATAAACTTTGAGACCTGTCGCATTTTCCAATTTTTTAGCGGAAAAATCTTCGGCTGTCTTGATTTTACTGATCAGGTCCAAGATAAGCCTGCTGACTTCCTCGGCAGTCATTTGTAGAACTCCTGGCGATACGTTTTGATGAAGTGTATCCATAAATTTCTTATTTGCGATAGAAGTTGAGGAGGAGTAGGTACCAGAAGAACTATTGCCATCTGCCAGTGCACTACGGCTTTGCGCACAAAATGTCGACAGCATGGTAATTAGTACCAAAGCGCAGACCAAACGAATGGTGCTCATGCGGAGATGCTTTGCCAGGGGTGCATTTGAACATGAGAGACATGACCAAGCAAAAGCTTTGGATTGCATAACCACGTACTTTCACATTATCAACACCTGCATAGACATCAATAAAACTCAGGAAAGTTGCAAGCTTCCCATGCCTGGTTACATTTTTATGTAATTCTTGCGCTCACCCCAATTTTGGTTGGTCAGTTCTAAGCGATTCGGGCACACTCCTGAGCAAGCGACTGGATGGCGTGTCGTCGCCCATGAGCAGGTCTGCACTGTTTTTGGCAGACGACAAGGGGACTGTCTTCGACGAGTTGACCGGAACTGATGTTCCATCAATCAGATCAAGTTTGGAATCCCTAGCCATTGCATGGTTCGTGACAGGACTTACCGGAGGAGCAGGGTTAGGATGCGCGTTCGGATCGAAAATTGCAGGCTTTTTCTTTCCATCGCTGGTATCGACATAAGACAAGGTTTTGTTGTCGGAAAATTTTACATTCTGGTTGATCAGGTCTTGTTGCAAGCCCAGTCGCTTCATATCGAACTGCACTTCAGGCGTAGCATATTTCTTGTCAGTTTTGTGATAATAATCCTGATACGCTTTTTCATTATTACCTGCAACATTCACTGCCCAGCTGCCATAAAAATTGGTGTAATCGAGATTGCCATTTGCACCGAGCTGGGATTGCTTTGCGGATTTGTCAAAGTAATACTTGCCCATGGTCGCAATATTACCTTGCGAGTAGGGCATGCTCATATCTGCATCGATAGCCAATCCTGGCTTCATGGCGTAGTTATCATTTCCTGGAGTGCCACTCACAGCAATGAAATCCTGCATGCGTCCCGGGGCAGTGCTGTAGATATCTTCAAGTGTCGCTTTTGGATTATCTTTTCTGGCTTGCGAGACAATCGCATTGAAGCCGCCGATATGTGCGGAGGCTTCGTCTTTACGAGAAGCCTGGATAAAATTTTCAGTCACTTGCGTATAGTCGTGTGGCGACGCCTTGCTCTTTGCCAGCGTCGTGGTGCCATCAAGGAAATCTTGCGTTATCTTTCTGGTCGCGGCGGCATTGAATGAATGCTGGATTTCATGACCCATCACAAAAATCAGCTCACCCTTACTGCGTTCGCTCGTACTGGCTTTCTGGAGTACGTCCATCGGCACATTGATGGCTTTTGCACTCGGGTCGTACGAACCGCCGGTACCAGAATTGGCAGGAAGCGCCTGAAATTTAGTCAAAAACCCTTTATCAACCGAGTCGAGGATACGCTTCTTCAGATCAGGTGAAGCATCGAGGAGCGTGGCCAAATCATCGCCGGGATTATTGTTCGCAGTCTTATTGGCATGACCGAAGTCCTTGATGATCTTATCAAGCTTTTGCTCAGCAGTCGGTGGCGCCGCATTGGGCTTGTCATTTGCTCCAGTCATGTGACTTCCTTTTTAGACGTCAATGACTATCATGGAGACACACTTGTGCGTCGCCTTTTCGTTACTTTCTCCGCAAAGGGAAATTTGCAACTCAACTTTCCCACGCGAGAAATTCCAGTAAATGAGCCGATTATGTTCTCCATAGTACGGCTCTGATTGAAAACCGAGTTCAGTTAGTCGCTTCAAATAGGCGTCAAAATCGACTTTGCAGATCGGTGTCATATCTGCGTCGCTATGGGTTTGGTCGTCAAAAGAGAATATCAACCGACTGGATTTGCCGCCTTTGCTACCGGATATCACTTTAATGTTAAAGAACCAGGTATCGGTAATTTTTGCGCCCACTGCATATTTATCGGGATTGTCAGCGTTGACGTAGACCTTGAGGCCAGTCGCGATTTCCAGATTTTTGGCAGAAATATCCTCAGCCGTTTTAATCTTGCCCATCAGGTCCAGCATACGCTTGCTGATTTCCTCAGCAGTCATTTGCGGCACTTCTGGAGATGCATTTTGATGATTGGTTTCCATAGATTTCTTGTTGGCGATAGAAGTTGAGGAAGAGGCAGTACCGGAGGAACCATTTCCCTGCGCCAGTGCATCAGGACTTTGCGCGCATGAAGTCGTCAGCATGGCAAGTAGTGTTGAAGCAAAAACCAGGCGGATGGCGTTCAAGCGAAGATGCTTTGCCGGCTCTGCATTTGCGGATGATGAAGCAATGGCACTGTATTGCACTATTAGATCCTTTCGGATTATTAACAAGCGAAGAGTTCCTGACCTACCACTCAAATCGCGCAATATTTTCAGGCTGACTCAAAGTACTTTAAATATTGCCAACTTAGCAATCGGAGTATACCACCCTTGCTGTCATCGTCAACAGACACAACTCTGCGACGTGAAGCAATCATATGAATCAGAAAGGCCTGACTCAGCGATCAACCAGTTCCAGCACTTTTGGGTCCTCAGGTGCAAGCCTCAACGCTCGGTCACGTAATTTTTGGAAGCCTACATCATCACCAGATGACCAATAACAAAGCGCTGAATAAACTAGTGCGCTAATATTCTTGGAGTCTAACTCCAACACTCTTCCGAAAAATCGTAAGGCAATTCCCGGTTCAGACGCCATAACGTCTTCTCCATAAGCAAGTAATTCGTCAATCGAGGATTCATCCCGTATCGAAGCGCATAACAGTTTTCGGGCATCCACATACGCGCCAATCAATAGATTATATTTACTCCGAAACTCATCCATATCTGCTTTCAAAGAACATAAAGGCTTTAGTCAAACTTTTCACCAAGACATGAGCGATAAATAAATCGGATTTTTGTCCGGGCAATATGAAACTAAATCAGCTTAAAAAAACCCAGCTTGAAAGAGCTGAAATTTAAGGTCTGCAAATTATCCAATTCAACAATCAAGCGAACAGCGAGCCAGAAACAGATGCAAATGTCTGATGATAAATTTAGCGCAAACTAAGGCTAAGCACTGAAAGGCTTTTTCTCTTTTCAGATTATAGAAAACTAAATGAGAATAATTGCTCTTCATCTCTTCAATCAGCGTCAAAATATTGTCTCACTCAAGCATTTAATACAGCAAATTCAGTGATCTAGGTCATCTTCATTTTGCAACTGCCACTGAATGATCTATCATGTGATAAAAGCATGCAAGCATCAAGCTCGTCAGCAAACACCTCACCAACAATATCCATAGCCACAGGAAGGAAAGCCATGAAAGGCGACGCGAAAGTCATCAAACTGCTTAATGCACAACTCACCAATGAATTGAGTGCGATCAATCAGTATTTTTTGCATGCACGCATGTATAAGCATTGGGGTTTTGAAAAAATAGCCAAGAAGGAATACGAAGAATCCATCGGCGAAATGAAGCACGCTGACAAACTCATCGACCGCATCCTCATGCTGGGTGGCCTGCCAAATCTGCAAGCTTTACACAAGTTGATGATAGGTGAAGACACGGTAGAAATGCTGGGATGTGATTTGAAGCTGGAAGTTGCTGCGCAAAAGACAGTCAAGGAAGGCGTCGCCACTTGTGAAGCAGTTGGTGATTATGTGTCACGCGATTTGTTCCAGGTCATTTTGGAAGATACTGAAGAGCATATAGACTGGCTGGAAACACAATTGGAATTGATAGAGAAAATCGGTATCCAGAATTATTTGCAATCGCAAATGTCTACAGAAGAATAAGTTGCAGTAATCACTGCCAGTTCGCTAGTGCGGCAGAAAACAAAAAGGGATGTCGCTCACGCTACATCCCTTTTAATTTTCAGTCTGCTTGTTGCGCGTATTTATTGTAATTATTGAGGCACTGTGTCTTTGAAAGAAGCACGTTCCGATAATTTATCGAACAGTTTGGCCAGATTTGGATAGTCACCACGCCAGTCTATTTCCGGGAAGCGGAAGGCCAACCAGCCCAGTGCACAAGCCACGCTGATATCAGCGAGGGTCAGGTGGGTGCCGGTACAGAACGCTGTATCGCCCAGGCCGCTGGCCATGGATTTCAAGCCAGCATGAACTTTACTCATTTGCCTGTCTATCCATTCCTGGCTTTGCTGTTCTGTCGGGCGCAAGGTTTTTTCCAGGCGCACCAGGATGGCGGCATCCATGATGCCATCTGCCAAGGCTTCCCAGCATTTGACTTCCACACGTTCACGGCCTTGTGCCGGAATCAGTTTGCCAACGGGTGTCAGGGTATCGATATAGTCGACAATGACGCGCGAATCAAACATCGCACCGCCGTCTTCCATCAAGAGACAGGGTACTTTTCCGAGTGGGTTGGATTGCTGTATCGTGGTAGCCGCTGCCCACACGTTTTCTTGAACAAAAACGTAATCAAGTTTCTTCTCCGCCATGACAACGCGGACTTTTCTTACATAAGGACTGGTGATGGAGCCAATAAGTTTCATAGGAATCTGGTAGTAGGTTTAGCGCGGATTATAGCATCGCCTTCCAGCAAAACCCGTGCTTGAAGGACAGACGTGCGGAGCAGCAACATCACTACGATTCTATAATTTGAATGCATTCAAATGGTAAAATCGCGTATTCGGTGCAAAAAAATCTGTATTTACACAACAATTGTAAATTTTTGCCAAATCTTTACCATTTGCAAAATCTACACTTTTGTTGTTTTTTGCGCAAGGCTTTCTGTCATTCCATCTCTATAGCCCATCATGTCCTTATCCTCACTCTCCGCCCTTTCTCCGCTCGACGGTCGCTATGCAAGCAAGGTTGACGCTTTGCGCGCCACTTTGTCTGAAGCTGGCTTCATGCATCACCGCGTTAAAGTTGAAGTATCCTGGCTGCAAGCCTTATCACAAGCCGGTTTCGATGAAATCAAGGCTTTTTCTCCGGCGGCGAATGCCTTGCTCGACAAACTCGTTGCTGAGTTTTCTGAGGCAGACGCACAACGCATCAAGGAAATCGAAGCGGTCACCAACCACGATGTCAAAGCCGTGGAATATTGGTTGAAAGAGCAAGTCAAAGATGTGCCTGAGCTGGTTGTTGCCAGCGAATTCATCCACTTTGCCTGCACGTCTGAAGATATCAATAATACTTCACACGGCATGATGTTGAAGACGGCGCGCAATGATGTCATGCTGCCATTTTTGCGCAAGCTTATTGCCAGATTGACTGAACTGGCACACGTAAATGCTGACGTGCCCATGCTGTCGCGCACCCATGGACAAGCTGCCAGCCCAACTACTTTAGGCAAAGAAATGGCGAACGTGGTCGCCCGTCTGCAACGCGCGATCAAGCGTATAGAGCAAGTTGACATTCTCGGCAAGATGAATGGCGCAGTCGGTAATTACAATGCCCACTTGTCAGCCTACCCCGCTCATGATTGGGAGAGCTTTTCCAAAAACGTGATCGAGCAACGCCTGGGCCTGACGTATAACCCCTACACCATACAAATCGAGCCGCATGATTATATGGCCGAAATGTTTGATGCCTTTGCCCGCGTCAATACCATCCTGCTGGATTTGAACCGCGACATCTGGGGTTATATCTCAGTCGGTTATTTCAAGCAAAAAACCAAGGCAGGTGAAATTGGTTCTTCCACCATGCCGCACAAAGTCAACCCTATTGACTTTGAAAATTCTGAAGGCAATCTGGGCCTGGCTAATTCCCTGCTGCGCCATCTGTCAGAAAAATTGCCAGTGTCCCGCTGGCAGCGTGACCTGACGGACTCTACCGTCCTGCGCAATATCGGTGTGGCTTTTGGTTATACCCTGCTGGCCTACGACAGTTGCCTGCGCGGTTTGAACAAACTGGAAACAAATCCAGAGCGCCTGGCTGCAGACCTGAACGCAACCTGGGAAGTATTGGCAGAACCGGTACAAACCGTCATGCGTCGCTATGCGGTTGAAAACGCTTACGAACAATTGAAAGAACTGACACGCGGCAAAGGCATCACCAAAGAAGCCTTGCAAGAGTTTGTTGAAGGACTGGCGATCCCGCGCGAAGCCAAGGATTTGTTGCTGGCAATGACACCAGCGAACTACACCGGTATTGCAGCGAAACTGGCAAAAGCGATTTAAACTAGGTTTTAAATTCTGGCTTTAGCAGCACTAAACAAAACAGGCAGATCATTTGATCTGCCTGTTTTGTTTTTATTGTTACTTCTGCGAGCTTACTTCTGCGAACGGAACGGGAACATCAGCTGTTTCACGAAACCATCCGGCATATAGTCACCCTGCACACCATATTTCTCAGGAAAACCTTCTTGACCTTTGATCGCAGTACCAAACAAGTGGTCAAGGAAGGCATAATGGGCGGCATAGTTTCTGTCGATCGCCACATCATCTGATGAATGATGCCAGTGATGAAAATCTGGCGTGACGATCACATACTTGACAGGGCCCCATGGCAAATGCACATTCGCATGATTGAATACTGCCTGGAAGCCAACCACGATGATGTAAACATCCATGACGGTCTTGTCAAACCCAAGGACATACAGGGCACCCAGCACACCAACGCGGGTGCAGATCAACTCAAGGATGTGCTGACGTGAACCTGCCAGCCAGTCCATGGTCTTGGCTGAATGATGGACGGCGTGGAAGCGCCATAGGAATGGAATCTCATGATAGGCGCGATGCGTCCAGTACTGCACCATATCTGCAGCCAAAATACACAGCAGTAACTGCGGGAAGAACCAGATGGACTGCACAAAGTCGCGCACACTGTCATGAGCCATCCAGCCAAACAGGCGGTGGATGGCGAAGTTGACTGTCAACAAGGCCAGGCCGACGATGAAATGATTGACGGCAAAATGCACCATGTCAGTCTGCCACTCACGGCGGAAAATCAATTGTCCCTTATAGAGTGGGAAGATTTTTTCTATGACCACGAAAATGATCGTCGACCCCAACAAATCCAGGATAAACCAGTCCAGGCCAATATAAGGCGTATGATCAGGAAAATCGGCAACTGGCACATGTGATCCGCCAAAAGCCACGGCACCAATGACCAAAGCGGCCGCTACCGCATTCAAACCACGCCGACGATTGAACAATATATTCAATAAGCTGATTACGCCCGAGAGCACCAGGGCAGCGAAGAGAATGTGACGTATCAAATCAGGCGAATAGTTCTTGCGCAATTCAGGCGTGGTCAAATACTGGGGGAAGTGGAAAGCGATCACGCCCAGCAAGCACAGAAATGCCAGTGTCAATGCCAGCACACCACTAGCAAGGCCTGTACCCGGTTTCAACGGCCCGCTTTGATCCAGCAGACCCGTGGTTTCACTGACGGCGCCAGCCATATTGCCAAACACGTTTTTGGCTGGGTCAACTAATATCTTCCCCAAGAGTTTTTCTGGAATTTCTGGTTTCATTATTGATATGATGAATTGACAAGTATGCCAATGATAAATGAATGCCTTAATGGCAGGGGAAAAACCTTTTTATAGCAAATTGCGCGGAGATTTCGGACAAAGTATAGCTGCAAGAAGCAGTTTCAAAAACATGATGTAGCAGCTGCTTACATATTATCCGCTTAAAAATTGGGCGGCTTTCAGCAGACTTTCTATTTTTGCGCTATATTAGTTCTACTTCGAACTAATTATCTCTTTCATCAGAGGAGCCAGCATGGCAGCCACTCAACGGTATTCTAATTTCAGCATAGCATTGCACTGGCTTATTGCGGTGCTGATTGTCATTGCCTTTATCCTGGGCAATATCATGGTGGACATGCGTATCAGTCCGACAAAGCTGCAATATTTTTCATACCATAAGTGGCTCGGTGTTACGGTGCTTGGCTTTGTTGCCGTGCGCCTTATCTCACGTCTGTTGAGCAAGGCCCCTCCTTATCCAGACAGCATGGGTAAGGTGCAAACCCAGCTTGCCAATGGCACCCATATTCTGCTGTATGCGCTGATGTTTGCTGTGCCCTTATCTGGTTATTTTTACACCCTGGCAGCGGGCTATCCGGTAGTCTATCTGGGATTATTTGAATTACCAGTATTAATAGCGCCCAACCCGGAAATCAAGGGGACTTTAAAAGAATTGCATGAAATTTTAAACAAAGTCATGTTCGTCCTGGTCTTACTGCATGTCGCTGCGGCACTCAAGCATCATTTCTATGATAAAGACGGACTCTTGAATCGCATGCGTCCACGTTTTTAATTCTTATTAGTTAATTTCTTTTTAACAGGTCCAAGTATGTCTACCTATTCCATGAAAAAAATCGCCATTTCCGTTGCCGTAGCAGTGCTGATCGCCAGCCCGGCCATCGCTGCCGCCCTGAAGGTTGATGCGGCCAAAAGCACAGTCAACATTGTCTTCAAGCAAATGAATGTGCCAGTTGATGCCAAATTCAAAAAATTTGCGGCTAACATCGACTATGACAGCGCAAAACCAGAAGCTTCAAAAGCAACGGTAGACATTGATGTCGCCAGCTTTGATTTGGGAGATGCTGAATACAATAAAGAAGTCTTGAAGAAGGAATGGTTCAATGCTGCTGCCTTCCCTAAAGCCAGCTTTGTCTCCACGTCTATGAAAGCAGGCGCAGCAGGCAAGCTGGATGTCACTGGCAAGCTCAGCATCAAGGGCAAGACTGTGGATGTCAGCTTCCCCTTAAGCGTCAAGAAAGAAGGCAATGCCCAAGTTTTTGATGGCAGCCTGCCTATCAAACGCCTGACCTTTAACATCGGTGAAGGCGAATGGAAAGATACCGGCATGGTCGCCGATGAAGTACAGATCAAGTTTCACGTAGTAACAAACCCGTAATACCGAGTACCCCCTTTTTAATCAAACAAATTTTCGCCATTCAGGAGTCATAAATGAAAATCGCTAAACTTATCGCCGCTGCCCTGTTGATCAGCACTGCACCAGCATTTGCCCAGACATACAACATCGAACCTAATCATACTTATCCAAGTTTTGAAGCTGACCACATGGGCATTTCTGTATGGCGCGGCAAGTTCACAAAAACAAGTGGCAAAATCGTACTGGACCGTGCCGCCAAAACTGGCACTGTGGATATCGTTATCGATACCAGCTCCATCGACTTTGGTCACGAAAAAATGAATGAGCATGCAAAGACAAAAGACTTGTTCAATGTTGCACAGTTCCCAACAGCGACTTATAAAGGTACCTCCATCAAATTTGATGGCGATACACCTGTTGCTGTTATCGGTGAATTGACGATGCTGGGTGTGACAAAGCCAGTCACATTGACGATCAATAAATTCAAGTGTATCCAGCATCCTATGTTCAAGAAAGAAGCTTGCGGTGCAGATGCATCTGCAGAATTCAAACGTACTGATTTTGGGATGAACTTTGGTACACCACGTTTTGCACCAGAAGTAAAACTGGCTATCCAGGTAGAAGCAATCAAGGCTGACTAATTGTCAATTAGTTGCCGTCCCTGGTCTGGTCCGCTGACGTTCATTGCGGGCCAGACCATCAACCTCACAATTAATCTCATGGGTGAACGCTACCTGCGCAGCATACGATTACTGTCGGAGTGCATGCAATTATTTGAACAGGCTTCTGCCAGGAATGTGCGCAAACTGGGTTTTACGCATTCGCAATTCGATATCATCGCCACGCTAGGTAATACGCCTGGTATGACTTGCAAAGAACTCGGTGAAAAAACCCTGATCACGAAAGGTACGCTGACTGGCGTACTGGACAGGCTGGAGCAAAAAGGCTTGATACAACGTGAGCGTGGCAATGATGACCGGCGCCAGTTATTCGTCAAGCTGACGGCTGTGGGCGACGCTACTTTTGATGATGTATTCCCTAAGGTGGTTCAATCGGGTAAACACCGCTTCAAGACTTATACTGAAGATGACTACCTGAGTCTGGAAAACAGCTTACTCAAACTCAGGCAGCATTTGCAGGAAGACGACTGCGGTTAATTCTTCTCCCTTGGTCAATCTACAATCCATTCATCGTCCACTAATCAATCCACCTTCAATATCGTAGTGGATTGACTGCTCATTTATTTCCATCCCTACATTTCGCTTGCTTCATTTCGCTTGCTTCATTTCGCTTGCTTCATCTCACTTCCAGCGTGTCACCAATAATAGGGCCCTTGCCGCTGAAACGATCAAGCGCCAGGTAGATCACAGGCGTAATGAACAGGGTAATCGCTTGTGAGAAGATTAGCCCACCGACCACTGCCAAACCCAAAGGTTGACGCAATTCAGCACCAGCACCGAGACCCATGGCAATCGGCAAGGCACCTACCAGCGCCGCCAGCGTGGTCATCATGATGGGGCGGAAGCGCTGTATGCAAGCTTCACGAATTGCTTCTGGCGGGGTCATGTTGTGATGCCTTTGCGCATCGAGCGCAAAGTCAATCATCATGATGGCGTTTTTCTTGACGATACCAATCAGCAGCAAAATACCAATGGTGGCAATCAGGGTCAGGTCTTCTCCAAACATCTGCAAGGTCAGTAAGGCACCAACAGCAGCTGAAGGCAAACCAGCCAGAATCGTGATGGGGTGGATAAAACTTTCATACAGCACACCCAGCAAAACATAGATCACCAGCAAGGCCGCAACGATCAGGATAACCTGGCCGGATTGCGAATCCTTGAACACCGCCGCATCACCACCATAGGTAGTAATAATGGAAGATGGCAATTTGATTTCATCGCGGTATTTTTCTATACGGTTAGTCGCTTCACCCAATGCCGTGCCAGGAGACAGGTTGAAAGAAACCGTCACCGCCTGCAATTGCCCGACGTGGTTGATGGCTGTTGGCCCTACCGTGCGTTTGACAGTAGCAATGCTGGACAAGGGCACCAGCGTGCCAGTGTTGCCACGGACAAAAATACCGTTGATGGCACTTTCATCTTTTTTGGCATCTGGCTCAACTTCCATGATGACCTGATAGCTATCAACGTTGGTGTACATGGTCGATATCTGGCGTTCGCCAAAGGCGCTATACAGCGCAGAACGAATGCTGTCCATGCTCACACCCAGGGCATTGGCACGGTCACGATCGATGTCAATGCTGGCCTGCAAACCCTTCAATTGTGAATCGGTCGTCACATCCTTGAAACCGGGGTCACTGCGCAATTTTTCTTGCAACTTGATGGCCCAGTCACTGAGGGAACCGGCTTCCACACTTTGCAGGATGTATTGATACTGGCTCTTGCTCGGGCGGCCGCCCAGTTGCAGGTTCTGGGTAGGGCGCAGGAAGACTGAGATACCCGGCACTTCATTGAGCTTTTTGCGCAAACTATCTACCACGTCCTTCATGGGCTTGCGTTCACCACGCGGCTTCAGATTGACGAACATGCGACCAGTATTTTGTGAACCACTACCACCGTTAAATGAGGTAGCGGTTGCCACGTTAGGGTCATCACGTATGATTTTGGCGACCCTGTCCTGCAAGCTCACCATGGCAGGGAAGGAAGTTTCTTCTGAAGCCTCGGTTGAGACATTGATCTGTCCTATATCTTCTTGTGGGAAGAAACCCTTGGGGATGACATTGAACAGATAAGCGGTAGCTGCAAACGTCGCCAGTGCGATCAGCAAGACCAGCTTGCGATGACGCAGCGCCATGTCCAGCCCACGCGTATAGCCACGCAAAGACGCATTGAAACTATTTTCAAATAAGTGCAACATGGCGCCCACTGCTTTTGGCGGCTCTTTGAGTTCATGCTCACTCTTCAAAAAGCGACTGGCCAGCATGGGCACTAGCGTCAGCGAAACAAAGGCAGAGGCAACGATCGCCAGAGTGACGATTACGGCAAACTC
Source organism: Undibacterium sp. Ji42W (assembly GCF_049340405.1). NCBI lineage: Bacteria > Pseudomonadati > Pseudomonadota > Betaproteobacteria > Burkholderiales > Oxalobacteraceae > Undibacterium > Undibacterium sp. Ji42W. The sequence continues at coordinate 297,303 of NZ_JBMPOV010000005.1, read as the reverse complement.
ATGGAATAACTGACCGATCACGCCAGGCATGAAGAAGATAGGAATGAACACCGCCACCAGCGAAGTAGAAATCGAGATAATGGTGAAGCCCACTTCACGCGACCCCTGTAGCGCAGCCTTGAAAGGCGGCTCGCCATTTTCCACATGGCGCATGATGTTTTCTAGCATAACGATAGCATCATCAACCACCAGACCAACTGCCAGCGTCAAACCCAGCAACGAGACATTATCCAGCGTGTAGCCAAAGCCCCACAACAGTGCGATGGCACCGATCAGGGATACCGGCAAGGACATCGTAGGGATGATGGTCGCTACCATGCGGCGCAAGAACAGGAAGATAACAATAACGACCAGGAAAATCGTCAACAGCAAGGTCAGGTTCACATCATGCAAGGCGTCACGGATAGAAATAGACCTGTCATTGATCAGATTCATTGTGACCGAGGCAGGCAACTGTGCCTTGAAGCCTGGCAGGGCAGCCCTGATGGAATCTACTACCTTGACGGTATTGGCATCGGTCTGTCTTTGTATCGCCAGGGTAATTGAGCTTTCGCCATTGAAATTGGCGTTGGTCTTGACTTGCTCATAGCTGTCTTCAACTGTTGCCACTTCACGCAGGCGCACGACTTGCCCGCCTTTATTGCTGACCACCAGATTGGCAAATTCTGCCGCACTCTGCATTTGCTTATTGGCCAGCAGAGTCAGTGTTTGCTTGTCACCGTCCAGCGTACCAACTGGCGTGTTCGCATTCGAAGTTCGGATGGATGCAGACAATTCATCCAGCGTCAGGTTGCGTGCCTGCAAAGCATCTGGCATGACGCGTATGCGCACGGCATAACGCTTGATGCCGAAAATATTTACCTGCGCCACACCTTCGAGCGTCGATAAACTAGGCGAGATTAAATGCTCGGCATAACTCGTCAGTTCAGACAAGCTCAGTGACGGCGATGTCAGGGCAATGAACAACACTGGCGCATCAGCAGGATTCACCTTGCGATATGAGGGCGGTGAAGTCATATCGACTGGCAAGGACCGTTGCGCGCGCAACAATGCCGCTTGCACATCCACGGCGGCGGCATCGACATTGCGGTTTTGGTCAAATTCCAGCGTCAGCGATGTAGAGCCGAGAGTATTGCTGGAACTGATAATAGACAAGCCAGGTATGGTCGCAAATTGCTTTTCCAGCGGCAAGGCCACTGAAGTTGCCATGGTCTCAGGGCTGGCACCAGGCAAATTGGCATTCACACTGATGACTGGCGTGTTATAACTTGGCAAAGCCGCGATAGGAATATAGCGATATGCCAGAATACCTGCGACGACGATGGACAGGTTCAGCAATACTGTCATCACCGGACGGCGTATGAATAATTCAGACAAATTCATGATGCACTCGCTGCTGAGGCTGCTGATGCCGCTGGAGTTGCAGATGCGGAACTGGCAGAAGCACCCTTGCCGCCCTTGCCGCCCTTGTCACCCTTGTCTTCTTTACCATCGCCATTACGTTCCTTGACGGTAGCGCCAGGACGCAGGTTTTGTTTGCCGTCCAACACAACTTTGGCACCAGCATCGATGCCTGTAACGACAGCATCTGCACCAAAACTATTGGTGACAACCACTGGTTTCATGGCAGCCTTGCCTTCAGCATCGACGATGTAAACCGAACTACCACGAGGGCCTACGATAACGGCATCCTGCGGTACCACGACAACATCTTTCAGGGTCTGTACGCTGAGTTCGAGATTGGCATAAGCACCGGGCCAGAGTTTCAATTCCTTGTTATCGAATACAGCCTTGACCTTGATGGTGCCGGATGCGGCATCCACGGCGTTATCAACAAACTGTAATTTACCTTTGAACTTGATCGTGGTGTCTGGCAAATTGGCCATGACATAACTGTCACTGCGCCTCATACTTTCTAATGCATCAGGCAAATTGCGCTGTGGCAGCGGGAAGGCAATCGCAACCGGGTCCATCTGGGTAATGCTGACCAGAGGAACGGCAGTTGCAGGTTGTACCAGAGAACCAGGGAACACATTGATAATGCCAGTGCGTCCCGAAGATGGGGCAACAATACGGTTATAACTGAGCGCAACCCGGGCAGCATTCACTGCGGCCTTGTCTGAGGCAATCACGGCTTGCTGCGTATCAACCTGAGTCTGACTGGTATCGGCTGCGCTTTGCGCGACAAATTTTTTGCTGACCAAATCCTGGCTGCGTGCCAGTTGGCGTTGATAATCAGCCATTGTTGCCACATCTTTATCAAGTTGTGCCTGGGCTTTTGCCAGATTGACTTCATCTGCGCGGCTGTCAAGTGTGAATAAAACATCACCGGCTTTGACGAACTGCCCTTCCTTGATATGCACCTTGGCAATAGTGCTGCTCACCTGCGGACGAATGTCCACCGTATTTAATGCAGTCACCATGCCGTTTGCGGTAATCCTGACATCATAGTCACGTTTTTGCGCGAGGATGGTTGACACACTGACAGGGCGGTTTGCGCTTGCACCAGCGGCACCGGCAGCACCATTACCACTACCGGTTTTTGCAGAAGCACCTTCACCTGACGCTTTGCCAGATGGTTTAAAGTAAGTGTAGGCTGCGCCACCAATGGCGGCCAGAGCAACAACGATAATCAGGGTTTTGAATTTGCTCATATTATTTTTATCCAGTGCAGAGGGGTACCCAACAGACATTTGCATAACGTGACCGGCTACGTCCACCGGCTTGATCAATAAATCATCTTCACTTCATTTGCAGCCGCCCCTGAGACTATGTTCAACGTCAAAAAGTTCAGACTGGAATGCTAACAAAGAAAAAGCCAGCACACAGGCTGGCTTTCATTTTAGATACCTTCCGTTACATGGAAGAGACACTATTGCATGGTTTCAAAATATTTAGACAACGGCACCATCTGTATCGTCTTTTTCTTTGACGGGTTTGATCAAGTCTTCACGTTTGACACCCAGCCACATCGCTATCGCCGCTGCGACGAATACGGAAGAGTAAATACCAAAGCAGATACCTATCGTCAGTGCAACTGCAAAATAATGTAAAGTCGGGCCACCTATCAGCAACATCGACAACACCATCATCTGCGTACAACCGTGGGTGATGATGGTACGTGAGATCGTGCTGGTAATCGCATTGTCGATGACTTCGGTCACAGACATCTTGCGTTGCTTGCGGAAATTTTCACGGATACGGTCAAAAATAACCACAGACTCATTTACCGAGTAACCCAGCACCGCCAGTACTGCTGCCAGTACCGACAAGTTGAACTCCCATTCAAAAAAGGCAAAGAAACCCAGGATGATGATAACGTCATGCAAGTTGGCGACAATCGCTGCTACCGCAAACTTCCATTCAAAGCGTATTGCCAGATACAGCATGACGCCCAGCACCACGAACAGCAAGGCCATCAAGCCATCATGTGCCAGCTCATCACCTACCTGGGCGCCAACCAGCTCTACCCTTTGCAGCTTGACCAGCTCGGTTTTGGCGGCATCCTGACAAGCGAGTTTTTCTGTAGTCGTACCATTCGCTGCACTGGCCGGAACTTTAACGAGGTTGCCACTTTCAATTTTGCAAAGTGCCTCGAACACGGTATCGGCAACACTGACCCTGGCATCCTTTTTTGTTTCCGGCAAACGTATTACCACGTCCTGCGCTTTACCAAAGGTTTGTACTGGTGAATCCTTGAAACCCAGCTCTTCTACCGTATGGCGTATGGCATCGACATTGGCAGCCTTGGGGTAAGTCACTTCCATGACCGTACCACCGGTGAACTCGACCGAGAAATGCAGGCCCTTGTGCAGCAGGAAAAACACAGCTGCGACAAAGGTCAGTGCAGAGATGACATTGAATATCAGCGCATGGCGCATGAAAGGAATGTCTTTTTTAATACGGAATAATTCCATGATGAATTCCTGTGTTCTTGATAGTCTGGCTGCTTACTTGCCAGCGCTTTCTGTTGGTTTCCAGATCGTTCCAATAGAAATGGACGCCAGTTTTTTCTTTCTTCCGTACCAGAAGTTCACAACGCCGCGTGAGACAAATACGGACGAGAATATCGAAGTCAGAATACCCAGACAGTGAACCACAGCAAAACCGCGAACCGCACCAGAACCAAATACCAGCAGGGCCAGGCCAACAATGAGGGTGGTCACGTTGGAGTCAAGGATGGTGGCCCAGGCATGATCGAAACCTTCTTCTATGGCTTTTTGCGGTGTCTTGCCTGCGCGTAGTTCTTCACGTATGCGTTCATTGATCAGCACGTTGGCATCAATCGCCATACCCAATGCCAGTGCAATCGCAGCAATACCTGGCAAGGTCAGCGTCGCCTGCATCAGTGACAAAAGCGCCACCAGCAAGAGTACGTTGAATGACAGTGCCAGCACGCTGAAGAAGCCAAACATCAGGTAGTAGGCAATCATGAAAACAGAGATTGCGATAAAACCATACAGTGTCGAATTGCGACCCTGCTTGATATTTTCCACACCCAGTTGTGGACCTATCGTGCGTTCTTCTATGATTTCCATCGGTGCGGCCAGGGAACCAGCGCGCAACAACAGGGCCAGATCACCAGCGGCGGATGATGTACCCATGCCAGTGATGATGAAGCGATTGCGCAATTCATCATTGATGGTTGGGGCAATCAATACTTCGCCCTTGCCTTTTTCAAACAGGACGATCGCCATGCGCTTGCCTATGCGGGTACTGGTCGCATTGCCCATGCGCTTGCCGCCGTCACCATTCAAATCAACGCTGACCGCAGGCTGCTGGTGCTGGTCAAAAGTGGACGTGGCATTAGTGATATCGTCACCAGTAATGACAGGGTCTTTGGTGAGTATCAGGAACTCGCCACGGTTGGAGACAAATTTTTCTGAGCCATAAGGAACAGCGGTATTGGCATCAACTGCGCCGATGACACTTTCATCAAGTAAACGGACTTCCAGTGTCGCGAGGCGGTTGATAATGCTCTTGGCACGCGCAACGTCTTGTACGCCTGGTAATTGAACAACAATGCGGTCAGCCCCCTGTTGTTGAATGATAGGCTCAGCAACACCCAGCTCATTCACACGTTTGGACAGGGCAGTGATATTTTGCTTGATACCCTCCGAGACAACATCTTTCAGTGCCTTAGGCTTCAAACTCACTTGCAAGCCAAAGTCGGCACCATCACTACCAGCCGTGTCGAGCAAATCGACGTCCGTCATCTGTGACAGCAAAACATTCTTGGCCTTGGTGCGTTCCTCTGCATCACGAAACTTGACCTTGATCAGGTCACCATCGCGATTCAAACCAGCATGGCGCACTTCTTTTTCACGCAAATTGCTACGCACACTGGAGACCAAGCTTTGCATGCGCTTGTTCAGAACAGCTTTGGTATCAACCTGCATAAGGAAATGCACACCACCACGTAAATCCAGACCCAGGAACATGGGCAAGGCATGCAGCCTCTGCATCCATTTTGGTGTATTTGGCAGGAGATTGAAAGCCAGCGTATAGGTAGGATCAGCAGGGTCAGCGTTCAGGGCTTTTTCGAGAGCTGCCTTGGCCTTGAACTGAGTATCTGTATCGTCAAAACGGGCGCGAACTGTGCCTTGCACACCATTATATTCATAGGAGATATCTTTGCTTTTCAGGCCAGCCTGTTCCAGCGCTTTTTCTACACGGCCAGCCATGTCAGTTTCGACTTTGACAGTGGCTTTACCGCTACTGATTTGTACTGCAGGTGATTCGCCAAAAAAATTTGGTGCAGTATACAGAGCACCGAACACCAGGGCGATCAGAATCAGTATGTACTTCCAGAGTGGATAGCGATTCATAATGGGAAAAATAATTGGAAGCTAAAAAAGCACAACGCAGCCCAGTTTATTTGGGACTGCGTTGCCGTGTTTTGCTGATTAAATCGCTTTAATCGTGCCCTTGGGCAGCATCATGGTGATGGACATTTTTTGCACAACGACTTCCGTGCCATTGGCAATTTCTATCGTGATATAGGCATCGGTCACCTTGGTCACTTTACCCAGGATACCGCCTGCTGTGACCACTTCATCATTTTTTGCCAGAGCATCCATCATTGTTCTTTGCTCTTTCTGACGCTTCATCTGAGGACGTATCATGAGGAAATACATGACTGCTACCATCAGGAGCAAAGGCCACATAGTCAGCAGACTGCTCTGGAGATCGCCGCCAGCGGCTGCTTGTGCGTAAGCATTGGAAATAAACACGTTCAGACTCCTGTCATTTTAATAATGAAATACTAATTTCTTGGCTAAAAACCGGATATAAATTGCCGCAGTTCTTGCTCAATTCTTGCGCAATTCCTGTTATATAGCGTCAAATGCCTATTTTTCAATCGGCAAAGCTCCGTATTTTAGCATCGCCAATGCGAATTGCTCGAAATTGTCAGGATATCTGTAAAGAAAGCTGTGTCACCAAACAAAATGCAGGCAATCATCGGTATGCCCGGATGATTGCCTGCATTTGACCAACTTAATATAATTACTACAAAGGCAATGATTATTGTTTGCTAAATGGTTTACCGTTAATGGTCAAAGCGCCCTGCTTCCATTCGATTTTGGAACTCAGGAGTTTGCCACTGCGAGTGATAAAACCCTGGCCTTCGAAAGCCTGTATCTGTTGGGCCAAGGCATCCTGCGCAGCTTTTTGTGCTTCAGGATCTTTTTGGTTGGCACCACCCAGTTTGGCCACCAATGTCTCTGTCAAAGTAACATCCAGATTGCTTTGTAATTTTGGCAGCAGCAACATGGGGTTAGCCGCATCTGCCGCTGTTGCACCTACCAGCTTGGCAGAACCTGAGAGTTTTGCTTCGCCATCGACAGTCATGACACTCAGGCGTTCCAGTACCAGTTCTGGTTCTTTTTGCAGAACAATCGCGGCGACTTCATCCCACACGGCTTTCAGGGCAGCCGTTTTTTCAGGATCACCAGGCGCGCTCATCGCATCGGTATAGGCAACGGAGATTTTCGCGAGAGATGGTCCGTGAATGCGCCTGACGCCATAGTCATAATGAAAATCCGTAAACTCCTGATTATCAAAGCTGAGCTTGGTGGCGCCAATTCTTGCAGCAAAGTCCATCAGCTCATCTTTCATATTGGCTTCTGTGCCCAACTTGAACTGATCCAGAATAAAGCTTTTCTTGGTATCGGCTTTATCGGTATAGCTGATATTGGCAACAGTGGTCTCGGTCTTGCCCAGGTAAAGACGGGTGCCTGGGTAGGCTTGCGTTACTTCACCTTTGAGGCTGACGGCACCCAGTTTGAATGACTGACCCTCCAACCCATCGACGGTCAAACCGGGGACACTCATGACAACGTTAAATGCCTTGTAATCTTTTTCAAAGCCGACCTCCAGGCTTAAGCCTTGCCAGTTGACTTTTTCTTTGTCTTTTTCCATGACGGTATTGAATGCCGGACTGGAAATACTGACGCGACCACTGCCACCATAATTCAGGCGCGAAGTGATGTCTATCGGGTTGACCGTACCAAACAGCTTGGCGAGCTGTGCCTTGCTTTCTGCATCGAGCACCAGTTCAGTCTTGATCAGGGCGGCACCGTAGCCACGAAATCCAGGCAAGGGGCCATGCTGAATATGATTGATAAAATGTATTTGTAGCGGTTTCGACGTTTTTTCCGCGACTGCAGGGTCTGCTGCCGGTGCAACTGGTGCATCAGCAGCAACAGGATTATCGGTGCCGGGCCGCCCCGCGGTATTGGCGTCAGTACCAGCATCAGCACTGGCGCCAGGCAGAGGAAAATCCGGTTTTTTCATGCCAGGAAAAGTCAGCTCCAGCGTTGTGTCCTGGGTAGAAGAGAACACGCCGCGCTGATACTCTTGCTTGATGACTTTGACATAAGGAGAAGATTTAGCCTGATTCAGGCTGGTCTCTGTCAGTTTGGTTTCTACATTTTTTCCGGTATACCAGGCCGCTGCAGGATAGGCGATTGCCAGGACCACTACTACCGCGATCAGTTTTGTACTTTTACTCACAAGCTTTCTCCATTTAAGCTACATGCTTGCCATTTTGGCTTTGGTCATGAGGACCTTTAAAGAGTGTAACAAGCTTCTCCTGGATTGTCATTCTTGCATTTGACTGTCAATACTTTGGTATATAGGAAGTCTCCCCGAAGAAACTGGAACATCGCGTTAAACAAGGGGAGCAAGCTCACGCTGACTCCCCTGCTATTACAAATACCATTCAAATACTCTTCTTTTAACTGGAGCGTATTGTCGCCAAAGCCAGTTCCGAGGTGTTCAAAGCACCTTCAACAAAGCCCTGGTAATCTGAGTATGCCTCACCGACGATGTGGATATTCTTGGCACCGCTGCCAAAGTCGAAGGCCTTGAACACATCCATGACCTTCCATGAACGCACTCCTGGCTGCCAGCCATGGTTGGCAGCGCCATAAGGTGCCCTGGCCCAGTCGCGTATGCCATAAGTCACGATGGAATTCTTGATAAAGTCGCGAGTATCTTCCAGCGATTTTTCTTCAAACATGTGCTGGGCCTGATCAGTCAGTTTCAGGCCCGAACGCTTGATATCGACGAGGCGTTTGACATCGCGTGCGACAAACAATGAGAAGGCATCAACGATCTTGACGTTCTGGTCGATCTCGGCGCGGTCGTGCTTGTCGGTTTCCATGACATAGTGCTTCCAGAACTCTGTCGATGGACGGTCCATGTACAGCAAGACCATGCCATGACCATCCTTGTCCTGGCCTTGGGGGCGACGGAAATAATGGATCTCACGGGTAGGCAGGCAACTCGCATATTGTTGCGGTCGTTGCGAATAATCCCACCATGGTGAGTCTGTGACGAAAAACAGTTTCAACATCGGGAAACCATTCACCGCATCCAGTTGTGAAGAGACATGCTCAGGCAGGCAGGATGCCAGTTTCACCAGCGGCATCCTGGGCAGAGCCAGGATCAGCCTGTCAGTCTGCAACTGTATATTGCCGTTCTTGGTATGTACATCCAGTTCCAGCCTGGGCTGGCCCATGGCGATTTGTTTGAAGCTGGTCAGCATATGACCACCGGCCAGGGTCACATTACTGAGGCCGCGCAATTTGGCCATCAGGCTCTCGGTCAGTTTTGCGGTGCCACCATCCACACTGGCCAGTTGCTGGCCTACGGTTTTCAGGGCCCGCAGCCACCAGATGATCCATTCAATCGCATTCAGGTTTTCCGGGATCATATGATAGAAAGTGCCGGTGTCGCGCAGCTTGGTCAGCGCCAGATGGCTGAGTGCACCTTCGGCGGACATGGCGTTCCAGAAACCCATGCTCCATAAGGGCTGGCCATTGAGTTGTGCATGCTTGCGCATGCGCTGGTAGTCAGCTTCAGTCTGGGCATCTATCCAGGCTTGGTCTTGTGGGTCTTGCCCCAAGATCAGCATGATGCCGCGCTTGAGCAATTGCAGAGAGTTGAGACCCATTTCCTCTGCTGGCAAATCATAAGTAGGTGCGTTGACTTCTTCACCTTCAGGGCCGCTGAACTCGGTCAGTTTCACACCAAGATCACGGCACAATTTATCGAAGCGCGGCTGCAGCGTGGGCTCGAACCGCATGGGTCCCCATTCAGCAATGAAGCCATCCAGGTCTTCGGTTTCTATGCGACCACCCCAGCGGTCAGATGAGGCTTCCAGCACCACGACTTTTTGCCCGGCCAGCGCCAAACGCCAGGCGCAATACAAACCAGAAATGCCGCCGCCGGCAATAATGACGGGATGATAATTCATATCAGACCTCTAGTATTCATTTGTCCAATCGGACGAGAGCGCCATTTTGCCTGCAAGCGGCCTGAATATAATTCGTATTACTGATCAGTCCGTCATTATTTACCGTATTAAATAAGACATTAGGACTTACGCAAAATTGTCACAACAAGGTGTAGCGACGAAGAAAGTACTTTAAGTACTGCTAGGCGCTGCAACGCAGTTGGGGCGGTTTTGCGTATGTCCTACACTAGCTCAAACGCCGCGCGCGCGGTCTGCATGGAACTGCTGGACAAACTCTGGGAAGCGCTCATCGTCGAGTGCTTTACGGATGTTTTTCATCAAATCCAGGTAGTAATGCAGATTGTGGATGGTGTTCAAACGAGCGCCCAGAATTTCGCCGGTGCGGTGCAAATGATGCAGGTAAGCGCGTGAAAAGTTCTTGCAGGCATAGCATTCACAAGTTGCATCCAGAGGTTCTTTTTCTTCCTTGTAACGGGCATTCTTGATCTTGATATCGCCAAAGCGGGTAAATATCCAGCCATTGCGCGCATTACGGGTAGGCATGACGCAGTCAAACATATCTATGCCATTGGCTACACCAGCGACCAAGTCTTCTGGCGTACCTACGCCCATGAGGTAATGCGGTTTGTTTTCTGGCAGCTTGGGGCCGACATGCGCCAGTACGCGCATCATGTCTTCCTTGGGTTCACCTACCGACAGGCCGCCGATGGCAATACCGTGGAAATTCAGTTCATTCAAGCCAGCCAGGGATTCGTCACGCAGGTGTTCAAACATGCCGCCCTGGACGATGCCAAACAGGGCATTCGGGTTTTCACCCTGGTTGAATTCATCAATGGAACGCTTGGCCCAGCGCAAAGACATGCGCATGGATTTGCCTGCTTCTTCCGTTGTCGCTGGCCTGCCATCGATTTCATAGGGCGTGCATTCATCGAACTGCATGACGATGTCAGAATTCAGGGCGCGCTGGATTTGCATGGAAATCTCTGGCGACAAAAACAGACGTTCACCATTGATAGGCGAAGAAAACTTGACGCCTTCTTCAGTGATCTTGCGCATCGCACCCAGCGAAAATACCTGGAAGCCACCAGAGTCTGTCAGGATAGGTCTATCCCAGCCCATGAAATCATGCAGGCCGCCAAACTTGTTGATCACATCCATGCCCGGGCGTAGCCACAGGTGGAAAGTATTGCCGAGGATGATATGGGCATCAATCTCTTTCAACTCCAGCGGCGACATCGCCTTGACCGAGCCATAAGTCCCCACTGGCATGAAGATAGGCGTCTCTATTTCACCATGGTTGACTTTGACACGGCCACGACGAGCAGCAGTAGTTTTATCTTTTTTAATCAGTGTAAATTCAAGCATGGTCTTCCCCGGAGGAATTGGTCAGCAGCATGGCATCGCCATAGCTGAAAAAACGATATTGTTGAGCGATAGCATGGGCATATGCAGCGCGGACGCGATCATACCCGGCAAATGCTGATACCAGCATCATCAAAGTGGATTTTGGTAAGTGGAAATTGGTGATAAGCCTATCCACGGTTTTGAATACATAGCCCGGCGTGATGAACAGACGGGTGTCATCACTGCCCGCTTTCAAACTGCCAGTTTGAGAGGCAGATTCGAGTGCACGCATGCTGGTGGTACCGACAGCAACCACTTTGCGGCCAGCGGCTTTGGTGGTTTGCACGGCTGCCACAGTCTCATCTGGCACGGTATACCATTCGCTATGCATCTGGTGGTCAGCGAGGTTTTCTGTGCGTACAGGCTGGAACGTACCTGCGCCCACATGCAGGGTGACGTAGGCGAGTTTGATACCTTTATCTTGGCACCGCTGCAACAGCTCCTCATCAAAATGCAGGCCAGCGGTTGGCGCCGCTACCGCACCCGGCACGCGGTTATACACGGTCTGGTAACGCTGCTCGTCAAAGTCATCTGCATCATGTTCTATATACGGCGGCAAAGGCAGGCGGCCATAGGTTTCCAGCAGCGTGAAGATATCAGACGGAAAATACAGGGTAAAAAATTCACCAACCCGCTCACCGACAACCACGTCAAAACTATCAGCCAGGCGAATTTTGCTGCCCGGCAGCGGCGACTTTGAAGCCCGCATCTGTGCCAGCACACTGCGTTCCATGTCATTATTCGACAGCACGCGCTCTACCAGCATCTGTATCTTGCCACCGCTTTCCTTGACACCAAAGAAGCGCGCCTTGAGTACACGGGTATCATTAAATACCAGCAAATCACCGACAGACAGTTGATCAATGACATCAGCAAAATGCCGGTCTATCAGTTGATAACTATCTACATGCAAGAGGCGCGAAGCGGTGCGATCAGGCAAAGGAGTTTGCGCGATCAGGGCTTCGGGAAGTTCAAAATCAAAATCACTTAGGGAGTAGCGCATGCAAAAATTCGACAAAATTCAGGGTAATCAGGGAAAATAGGTAAAAAAGCTGCTGCGCACTGTATAAAAAATCAGTAGAATGCAAAGCAAGAATCTTGCAAGGCTATCCATAACAGCAATGAATACGCTTTAAAATGCCAGAGCAATCATTTTTACCTGTCGTAAGAATAGTAAGCTAAGAAAATAAGCTAACAGCAAAACCCACCATTTTACACCCCATGGCCGCTGAAGACCAAAGTGCAAGTGCAGAGTTAAAAAATACACCAGCTGATGCAGCCATGGCTGGCAGCTATACACCGCCTGAATCCAGCCCCAAAAAAACTGCAAAAAAAACCAAAGCCCCAGCCAACGCAAGTAGTACTACTGCAGCAAAAGCCAGTGAAAAACTCGCCAAGCTTGGCTTGCGCAAGGACATGGATTTTGTCTTGCACCTGCCCATGCGTTATGAAGATGAGACTGAAATCGTCAGCATGCGCGATGCCTCTTTCCGTGGTGGCAGCAGCGTGCAGGTTGAGGGCCTGGTCACAGAATGCGATATCCAGTACCGCCCGCGCCGCCAGTTGGTGGTGACTATAGCTGACGATAGTGGCCAGGTCGTACTTCGCTTCCTGAATTTTTATGGCAACCAGACCAAGCAGATGGCCGTAGGTGTGCGGGTGCGGGCACGCGGTGAATTGCGCCATGGTTTCTTTGGCGCAGAGATGGTGCATCCGCACTACAAGATCGTCAATGAAGGCGCGCCTTTGCCAACTGCGCTGACGCCTGTTTATCCATCTGGCGAGGGTGTGCCACAAGCTTTGTTACGCAAGGCAATTGCCAATGCCATGACCCGCGTCAACTGGTGCGACACTTTATCCCCTGCGCGACTGGCCGCCCTGCATTTGCAGGATTTTGAAAGCAGCATACGCACCCTGCACAATCCACCGCCAGATGTCGATCAACATAGCCTGATAGAACGCGAACACCCGGCTTGGGAACGCATGAAATTCGATGAACTGCTGGCCCAGCAATTGTCATTGAAGCGCGCACAAATCACACGCCGCAGCAAAGGCGCGAATGCCCTGGCAATGGTGGGTGAACTCAGCAATGCTTTCCTGCTGAACTTGCCATTTTCACTGACGAAAGCACAAGAAAAAGTGCTGGCCGAGATACGCGATGATTTGCGCGAAGCCTTCCCCATGCAGCGCCTGTTGCAGGGTGATGTAGGCAGCGGCAAAACCATCGTTGCAGCACTGGCGGCAGCGCAAGCCATCGATAATGGTTTTCAGGCTGCGCTGATGGCACCAACAGAAATTTTGGCAGAGCAGCATTTCAGGAAAATCGCTGCATGGCTGGAACCACTGGGTGTTACAACCGCCTGGCTGACTGGCAGCCTGAAGAAAAAAGATAAAGACGCTGCCAATGCGCTCATCACTTCTGGCGAAGCACAACTGGTGATAGGCACCCATGCATTAATACAAGACAGCGTACAATTCAAGAAACTGGGCCTGGTCATCGTCGATGAACAACACCGCTTTGGTGTCAGCCAGCGTCTGAACCTGGCCAACAAGACTGAGGCGGGTAAGGTGCCACATCAACTGATGATGTCGGCCACGCCTATTCCACGCACTCTGGCGATGACCTACTACGCTGATCTTGAAGTGTCCATCATTGATGAATTGCCGCCGGGCCGTACACCTATCGTCACCCGCGTCATTGACCAGAATCGCCGCGATGAAGTCATCGCCCGCGTGCAGGCAGCGGGGCAGGAAGGCAAGCAAGTCTATTGGGTATGCCCACTCATAGAAGAATCAGAAACCCTGCAACTGCAAACAGCAACTGACACGCACACCATGCTTGCTGAAGCCCTGCCAGAACTGAAGGTAGGTCTGGTCCATGGCCGCCTGAAACCAGCAGAAAAGCAGGCCACCATGGAAGCATTCATCCGCAATGACAGCCAGGTACTGGTTGCTACCACGGTGATTGAAGTTGGCGTCGATGTACCGAATGCCAGCCTGATGGTGATAGAACACGCTGAACGTTTTGGCCTGTCGCAATTGCATCAGCTACGTGGCCGCGTAGGCCGTGGTGCAGCGGCCAGTGTCTGTCTGTTGCTTTACCAGGGCCCGCTGGGTGGCACTGCCAAGCAAAGGCTGGCCACCATGCGCGAGAGTAATGATGGTTTTGAAATTGCCCGCAAGGACCTGGAGTTACGCGGCCCCGGTGAATTCCTCGGCGCACGTCAATCCGGCGAAGCCATGTTGCGCTTTGCTAATCTTGAAACCGATCAATGGCTGGTGGATAAGGCACGCAATCTAGCTGATGAATTATTAAAAAATGATCCCGTCACCGTTGCTGCTCACCTGGAGCGCTGGCTGGGATATAAAGAAGAATTTTTGAGAGTGTAAAAGCTATGCTGAATATCGTTAATGTTGATGTCAATCATCTGCAACATGCCAAAGACCTGGTCAACTTGCTCAATATGTATGCGCTGGACCCCATGGGTGGTGGCGAAGCCTTGTCGGATTATGCACAAGCCAATCTCGTTAGCGAACTCAAAAAACGCAATACCGTGCACGCTATTCTCGCCTACGTGAATGATCAGGCTGCCGGTTTTGCGATTTGCATAGAGGGTTTTTCCACCTTTGCCTGCAAGCCGCTGTTGAACATCCACGACTTTGCCGTCCACCCTGATTTTCGCGGCCAGGGCATAGGTAATCAAATGATGCAGCACCTGACTGCATTGTCCGAACAACTGGGCTACTGCAAGATAACGCTGGAAGTATTGGAGGGCAATACCCGGGCACAAAATCTGTATCGCGCAGAAGGCTTTGCGCCGTATGAGCTGAACCCGGAATTTGGTGGCGCGATCATCATGCAAAAGAAAATCGGTGCAAAAGCTGTTTAGTCGCCAGCGTCTAAAAACTGAGCTGCCTGCCGCTACATCTCCAAAAAAATAGCATACACTCGGCATCTCAGGGCTGAGTCTGCCCACGATATCAAATTACAACAGGAGAAAAAATGACAATAGACTTCAAAGGCCGAGTTGCCATCGTAACCGGTGCAGGTGGTGGTTTGGGACGTGAACATGCGCTGGCGCTGGCAGCGCGCGGTGCCAAGGTGGTAGTCAATGATCTGGGTGGTGCGCGGGATGGTTCTGGTGGTTCATCTGCCGCTGCGCTGGCCGTGGTTGAAGAAATTCGTGCAGCTGGTGGTGAGGCAATAGCCAACGGTGCATCGGTCACTGATTTTGAAGCGGTACAGGCGATGGTGGCAGACACCATGGCGCAATGGGGGCGAATTGATATCCTG
Organism: Undibacterium sp. Ji42W; assembly: GCF_049340405.1. NCBI lineage: Bacteria > Pseudomonadati > Pseudomonadota > Betaproteobacteria > Burkholderiales > Oxalobacteraceae > Undibacterium > Undibacterium sp. Ji42W. The sequence goes on along the minus strand of NZ_JBMPOV010000005.1, from coordinate 281,842 downwards.
GTCAATAATGCCGGTATCTTGCGCGACAAGAGTTTTGCCAAGATGGATATTGCCGACTTTAAACTGGTGCTGGATGTGCATCTCATGGGTGCGGTGCATTGTTGCAAGGCAGTCTGGGCCATCATGACAGAACAAAAATATGGCCGCATCGTGATGACGACCTCGTCGTCCGGGTTGTATGGCAATTTTGGCCAGTCAAATTATGGCGCGGCCAAGCTGGCCCTGGTTGGATTGATGCAAACGCTGGCGCTGGAAGGGGCCAAGTATGATATCCGCGTCAACAGTCTGGCACCGACAGCAGCAACCCGCATGACAGAGAGCCTGTTCCCGGCAGAATTTTTGGCGGCCCTGCAACCATCTGATGTAGTACCAGCGATGCTGGTGCTGGCGTCTGAGCAGGCTCCTAGCCGTGCCATCCTGTGCGCAGGCGCTGGCAGCTTTGAAGCCGCTAACATCACCCTGACACAAGGTGTGTGGGTGGGTCGTGGTGGTGATGCACCTGAGCAACTGGCAGCGCGTCTGGCAGAAGTTCGCCAGCGTGATGGTGAAGCAGTGCCAGAAAGCGGTGCGGCGCAAGGGCATCTGGAATTGACCAAGGCCATGAGCAAGGCCAAGGGCTGATGCCGGATATGTAGTTTCAAGAAGGGGGTGGCGCAGCAGAGCCATTCCCTGACCATCTACTATAAATCAGGGGCAAGACACTGCGCCAGATCAATAAACCGACAATCAGCCAGCGTCTCATGAGAAATTTAGTTTTTGGCAGAGTATGTGCCAAAACAGGCGGATACCGTATATTCCGTATGATTGTTAAAAAAATACTCCCCCTGCCATTGTTAAATTCACGAAAAAATTTGTTCCCTGTACAAAGCACTTGCTGACGCTGCTCTCAGTCTGTGCCAAACTATCGGCATGACACTTACAGAATTAAAATATATCGTTGCCGTAGCCCGGCAAAAGCATTTTGGCCATGCGGCAGAAGCCTGTTTTGTTGCCCAGCCTACGCTGTCTGTCGCCATCAAAAAACTCGAAGATGAACTGGGCGTCACTATTTTTGAACGTGGCGGCACTGAAGTATCGACCACGCCGCTGGGCGCGCAGATTGTTGCCCAGGCTGAACGTGTGCTGGAACAGACCGCTGCTATAAAAGAAATCGCCAAGCAAAACAAAGACCCGCTGGCTGGCCCTTTCCGCCTCGGTGTCATTTATACGATAGGCCCCTACCTGCTGCCTACGCTGGTGAAAACCATGATACAGCAGGTGCCGCAGATGCCTTTGGTGCTACAAGAGAATTTCACCGTAAAACTGATGGAGTTATTGCGCCAGGGTGAGCTCGATGCGGCCATCATGGCTCTGCCCCTGCCAGACCAGGGCATGATGATACAGCCGCTGTATGACGAGCCCTTCGTGGTCGCCATGCCGCGCACCCATGCCTGGGCTGAGCGCAAGGAAGTCTCGGCCGAAGAACTGAAGTCAGAAACCATGCTCTTGCTGGGCAATGGCCATTGCTTCCGCGATCAGGTGCTGGAAGTTTGTCCGGAAATGTCGCGCTTCTCCACGACCGGTGATGGTATTGCCAGAACCTTTGAAGGTTCTTCACTGGAAACCATACGTCACATGGTGGCGTCCGGCATAGGCATTACGGTGCTGCCAATGGCATCTGTACCTGACATGGATGCCAAAGATGGCATGCTGCGTTACCTGCCTTTTACCGCACCAGCACCCGACCGCCGCGTCGTCATTGCCTGGCGCAAGAGCTTTACCCGCCAGGCGGCAATTGAAGCGATATGCAAAGCTGTGATGGCTTGCGATTTGCCCGGTGTCACCATGCTCGACGAAGCAGCGAGCACTCAATAATCCCCTCACTGCACGATGAACAAAGAAGCAATAGCGACCACGCGCCTGCAATTGCGGGTACTGATGCCCGAACATGCACCCATGGTGCAGCAATACCTGTTGCTCAACCGTCATCATCTGGCACCATGGGAACCTGCACGCGATGAAGAATTTTTCTCCTTGGAGAAATGCGAAGAAAGATTGCTGGCAAGTTCGCGCCTGATAGAAGCTGGCCTGGCCATGCATTTTGCGGTTTGCCAGAACCAGACCATGATAGGAATTTGCAATTTCAGCAATACCGTGCGGGGCGCATTCCAGGCTTGCCACATGGGTTATGCGATTGCCGAGCAACAGCAAGGCCAAGGACTTATGCAAGAAGCCGTGCAGGCTGGCATTGCCTATATGTTCCAGCAGCAGGGGCTGCATCGCATCATGGCCAACTATGTGCCAGAAAACCAGCGCAGCGGTGCCTTGCTGGAGAGACTGGGCTTTGAAAAGGAAGGCTATGCCAGGTCTTATCTCAAGATTAACGGCGTCTGGCGTGACCACATTTTGACTGCGCTGGTTAATCCAGATAACTAAGCAAGATAATTAGGGTACCTCTCGCGAATCAGCAAACTGCCCGTCATTGAACTGGGCGATAAGTATATACTGCGGTCTTTTGCGAAACACGCTGCTGAGATTCTGGAGTATTGACCCAGCTCATCACATTTCTACAGAAAGCTTCAGTCCATGTCATTGTCCCGGATACTGGTGGTACTTGCCTGCGCGGTAGCCAGCTTTTTTACCTTTGACAGCCAGGCGCAAACCACTGGCGATGTTCCAAATTCCACTATGGCTACCAGCACTCAGCCAACACGCCCGAAAGTAGCCTTGGTTCTATCAGGCGGCGGTGCGCGTGGCTTTGCCCATATTGGTGTCTTGCGTGCGTTGCGCAAAATGCGTGTGCCAGTGGATATGGTGGTTGGCACGAGTATAGGCGCTGTCGTCGGTGGCGCCTATGCTGCCGGGCGCTCAGCAGACGAGCTGGAACAAATCGTCAAGGAAACAGACTGGGACAGCGTACTGGCTGACCGCCCAGCCCGCTATGACCTGGATTTCCGCCGCAAGGAAGAAGACTTGATGCTGCCTTCGCGCATAGAGTTTGCGATAACCAAGTCTGGTGTGTCCCTGCCCCCTGCGGCTGCCGGCAATGCCGCGCTGGAAAATGCCCTGACACGCCTGATGCCTGAAGGCATGCGTGACCAGCCCGTCAACCAGCTGGCCCTGCCCTTTCTGTCGGTTGCCTCTGATTTGCTGACTGGCGAGATGGTGGAATTGAATGACACCCCCTTGCTGATGACCATGCGCGCCTCACTGGCCCTGCCAGGTGTGTTTGCGCCTGTGCGCATCAAACAAAAACTCGTGGTTGATGGTGGCCTGGTCAGTAATTTGCCAGTGGAACTGGCCCGCGCCATGGGTGCCGATATCATTATTGCCGTGAATGTAGGCACACCACTGGCCAAGGAGCATGAACTCAATAGTGCGATTGATGTGACCAAGCAGATGCTGCAAATCCTCACTGAACAAAACGTGCAGCGTTCGATCAGGGATTTGCGTAAATCTGACGTGTTGATCGCACCAGAATTGTCAGGTACCAGCTTTCTTGATTTTGGACTGTTTCAGCAGTCCATCAAGGCAGGCGAAATTGCCACCAACAAAATGGCCACGCAACTGAGCGCCTTGCGTGTACCCGATGAACAATATGCCGTCTTTGAATACCAGCGCTCGAACGCGGGGCAGGCTGGCAGAAATACTGCCGACAAACTGCCGCTGGCAAAAATAGAGGTGGAAGGCCCGCGCTATATCAACCCCCAGGCCCTGATCGCACAAACGGGTTTAAAGGAGGGCCAGGTCTTGTCGCAAGAGCAGATCAGGCAAGCCTCGGGCAAGCTATACGGGCGCGGTGATATCGATAATATAGAAACCGTCATCAGCGATGAAGATGGCAAACGCAATGTGCTGATCAAGCCATCAGAATCAAATTCCAGCCGTAACCGCCTGCGAGTGGGCCTGGAGCTGACCAGTGATTTTGCCGATGAAAACCGCTTTGGCCTGAGCGTCTTGCATATCGCCTCTTCACTCAATAGCTATGGGGCAGAATTGCGCACCTTTGCCCGCATAGGCAGCCAGCGCCAGTTTGGCACCCAGTTCTGGCAGCCGCTGGCTTCCGGCTCTCCATGGTATGTCGCCCCCTCGCTTGATTACAATGGCAGCAGCCTGGATTTGTACCAGGAGGGGCGCAGAGCCTTGCGGGTGGGCGTGCGCGGTACCCAGGCGACGCTGGCTTTTGGACGACAACTGGATAACTGGGGCACTATCGAAGCAGGTGCCAGCCGTGGCTTTGGCAAAGTTGACATTTTATTGCCCGCCGTCGCCAATCAGGACAGCCTGCGCTATTACAGTACCACGCGCTTCCTGCGCTTCCGTCTGGATACCCTGGACTCTCTGGCCAACCCGAGCCGGGGTTATCTGGTGACCTCCTCGTGGGAACAAACAGCGGCACAGAATCCGGGGGAGCGCTCGCAGGCACAGTCGCAGATTGATGCTTTGTCAGCCTTTCAGCTTGGTGACTGGGCCGGCCATTTATATGGAGAATGGAGCCGTTCAGAACGTGGTGGTGCTCCCAACCCGTTGGGCGGTTTCTTGCGTCTGTCTGGCACGGCGAACAACTCACTTGCGGGTGACGCTACGGCTTTTGGCCGCTTTGTCATAGCGCGTAAAATCGGCTCTTTGCCAACCACCATAGGCGGTGCGATACGGACGGGGTTCTCGCTGGAAGCGGGCAATTCTTATGGCAATGGCCAGGCACTGCGCCTGAGTTCCCTCAAGCAGGCCGCCAGCGCCTTTGTCTCTGTTGAAACGCGTTTTGGACCGCTGTTCTTTGGTGCCGGAGCGACGCGGGGTAATGGCTCTTCTCTTTACCTTTTCCTCGGGCCTATCTGGTGAATCTGATGCGTCAGTCCTTTGACTGGCGCTGCCGTCTCTGGACGACGCAACGCCGTAAAGGCTGAAAACTCCCAGGAACGGAAACCCACCAGCAAGGTAAAGCCATCGCGCTCTTCTGGCCTCAGGCGGCGGTCATCCTGATGCAGACGTGCCAGCTCGGCCGCCAGTTGCTGTATCTTTTGCACCATCTCCATGGCACTGTGTGATGACACCCGGGCTGGCACGAAAAGCAAAGTTTCGCCCTGCGCGGCAAAGCTGCCATCAAAATAATCGCTGACCACCACGTCCCTGAAATACTGCTGCACCGGCCCGTCAGGACGCCAGTGGAATGCGGGGGATACCTTCAGGCGGTAACGGTTCAGCGGGCGCAATTCTATGACTTCAAGTTTATCAAGCGCGATCAGATGCAGGACACATTCAGCCTCAGACAAATGATAGGTTTCTATGATTTGCTCCAGCGTCCAGTGCCCCAGGCAGCAAATCGCTACCAGCAATAACTTGGGGTCGGCCATCAGCGATTGTTCTTGCGTCAGGCTCAGCGTATCTGCATGCGGCGTGACGTCGGCGGCCTGGCGCAATACATCTTCCATGGCAATGCCGGATGCCTTGCAGATTTCTGCCAGGCGCGACAGGCTCATATCCTTTTGCCCAAACATGCGCTTCATGCTGGATTCACTCATGCCTATGCGCTCTGCCAGCATTTTGTATGTCACGCCTGCGGCACGCAACTCTGAACGCAAGACTTTCAAGACCAATTCGGGTGAACTCATGAAGGCTTCCTGACTAAATGTAAAATTTCGCAAATAGTACCGCAATTCAGTACCAAACAGACTAATTAACTATTCTTTCAGCAATTTTCTGGTACGTTTTTTTAATTATTGCGACACTTCGACCTGCAAAAGCGGCATGAAGTTCAATAGCAAGCGTATCAAGATTAAAACTCGCTGCCTACGCAAATATTCAAGCTTCAGTCAAAGGGGTCAGGAATGCAAACAGGAAGTGATACCAATATGAACAGCAGCGGGCGTGAGACCATACGCAGGTATGCAATAGCCGCACTGCTGACGTTTGCGGTGTTTGGACTGGGTTATATTTGCGGGCAAAAAAGCGAGCAACAGACTCCCGCCATCAGCAAAGCCAATACACTGAATGGCGCACCCAGCCGCGCCAGTGTACGTTCGGATTTTTTAAAACAGCAGCAAAATCAAAAGCGCAAAGCTGCCCTGATTGTCTGATCGATTGAATGACCCTGATATTGGCTTGCTGACCCGTATCAAATGTTCAGATACGTTTGGTTGTAACAGGATCAAACCAATGCACCACATCCGCAGCAAAGCCTGCGGTTGTACGCTGACCTGCTTCTACTGCTGTGCCTGCAGGCGTGCGTATCACCATGGGTTCACCACCACATAGACCATGCACCAGCAAATCTGCCCCCAGCGACTCTACCAGTTGTACATCCAGTGGCAAACCTGGCATGCCTATGAATAAATGTTCTGGACGCACACCCAGTATCAGTTCACGGTTGGCGACGCGCTCTGCTTCACTTTGCACCAGCGGCAGTGACACCAGTGCCTGGCCTATCCGCATCTGCCTGCCATTCTCAGTCAGTTTGCCACGCAAGAGATTCATCGGTGGTGAGCCGATGAAACTGGCGACGAAAGTCGTGGCCGGCGTTGCATATACTTCTGCCGGCGTACCTATCTGTTCTGCCACGCCACCATTCATGACGATCATGCGCTGGCCCAGAGTCATAGCCTCAACCTGATCATGTGTGACATACAGGCTAGTGGTACCCAGTGCCTTGTGCAGACGCTGGATTTCGAGGCGCATTTGCACCCGCAATTTGGCATCCAGGTTTGACAGTGGTTCATCAAACAAAAATACTGCTGGCTCCCTGACAATGGCACGGCCCATGGCAACGCGCTGGCGCTGGCCGCCAGAGAGTTGGCGCGGAGTCCTGTCCAGCAGTGCGCCCAGTTCCAGTATCTGCGCCGCTTTTTGTACCCGGTTTTCAATATCGGCTTTGGAAAAACCGCGTATCTTCAAACCATAGGCCATGTTCTGGTACACGCTCATGTGCGGGTACAGCGCATAGTTCTGGAACACCATGGCGATATCCCTGTCCTTGGGTTCCAGATTATTGACAACCCTGTCGCCAATGACAATATCGCCAGAAGTAATTTCTTCCAGCCCCGCGACCATGCGCAAGAGCGTCGATTTGCCGCAGCCAGAAGGGCCAACCATGACGATGAATTCTCCATGGTTGATCTCCATGGAAATGCCATGGATGACAGCAACGGCTTTATCGCCCTTGCCATACGTCTTGGTGACGTTTTTAAAATGCAGTTGTGCCATAAGTTATTTTATTGAGAGGTTGCTGTGAAATTAAGATGGCTAGGCGCGCCAACGCAGACAATGCTTTAGCACGGCAAGGCGGCGCAACAACGCCAGGTTAATTTTCACAACGTCCTCTTATTTTTCTGAATCGACGAGGCCCTTAACAAACCATTTTTGCATAACGACCACCACCAGTCCCGGTGGCAACATCGCCAGCAGCAGGGTCGCCATTACCATATTCCATTCAACGGCAGCATCACCACCAGCAATCATGCGCTTGATACCTACACCTATCGGGTACATGTTCTGTTCTGTCGATACCAGCAAGGGCCACAAGTATTGGTTCCAGCCGTAGATGAACATGATGACGAACAGGGCAATTACATTGGTGCGCGACAGCGGCCACAGAATATCTTTGAAGAAGCGCAAGGGGCCTGCACCATCGATGCGTGCGGCTTCGGCCAGTTCATCGGGCACAGTTAAAAAGAATTGCCTGAACAAGAAGGTCGCCGTCGCCGAGGCGATCAGCGGTACCGTCAACCCGGCATAGCTATTCAACATGGACAAGTCAGACACTACTTTATAAGTCGGGCTGATACGCACTTCGACAGGCAACATCAGGGTGACAAAAATCATCCAGAAAAACAGTGTGCGACCAGGGAAGCGAAAATACACCAGCGCAAAAGCAGACAACATGGAAATTGAAATCTTGCCGATGGCGATCATCAGCGCAGACACCAGGCTGACCCACATCATGCGCCCCACCGGGCTGCTGGCGACATTGCCAGACGTGCCTGTGCCCAGCACTGCCTGCAAGTTGATCCAGAGCTGGTCGCCCGGTATCAGGGACATCGGTGCGAGTGCAGATTGTTCAGCCGTCTGGGTAGCGGCGACAAAGGCAACATAGATGGGAAAAACCACCAGGCTGACACCAAGTATCAGGATGAAGTGGCTGAACATACCCAGAAAAGGCCGGCGTTCTATCATGCTTAATACTGCACTTTCTTTTCTATGTATTTGAACTGCAGCACGGTCAAGACGATCACGATCGTCATCAGTATCACTGATTGCGCAGCGGCACTGCCAAGATCGCCACCCTTGAAACCATCATTAAAGACTTTGAATACCAGAATCTCGGTATCCTTGCCCGGTCCGCCCTGGGTGGTGGCCTCAACAATCGCGAAGGTATCAAAAAAGGCGTAGACGATATTGACGACCAGCAAAAAGAAAGTCGTTGGTGTCAACAGTGGAAAGACGATGGTGAAGAAGCGCTTCCACGGCCCGGCACCATCGATCGCCGCAGCTTCGATTAACGACTTGGGTATGGACTGCAAACCTGCGAGGAAAAATAAAAAGTTATAGCTGATCTGTTTCCAGACAGCCGCCAGGACGATCAATATCATGGCGTGACGGCCATTCAAGAGATTATTCCACTCAATCCCAAAATGGCGCAAGCCATGCGCGACGATGCCGAGCGTGGGGTTGAGCAAGAACATCCACAGCACGCCGACCACAACCGGCGACACTGCATATGGCCAGATCAGCATGGTCTTGTAGATGGAACTGCCTCTGACCACCCTGTCAGCAAAAACTGCCATCAACAACGACAGACTCAAGCCAAGTACCGCCACCAGGCTGGAAAACAGTGCCGTGGTCTTGAATGCCGCCAGATAAGTTTCATCAGCAAACAGGGTCTTGAAATTATCAAACCAGACAAACTGCGTGGACATGCCGAAGGCGTCCTGCAACAAGACGGATTGATACAGGGCCTGCATCGCAGGCCAGAAAAAAAACAGCACCGTTACCAGTAACTGCGGCAAGAGCAACAAATAAGGCAACCAGGCCGAACGAAACCGCGCACGCTTTTCCAAAAAAACCTCATTGAATAACTTTAAAACCGAAAAGCTCACCACAGAGGCACGGAGACACAGAGGGAGCACAGAGGAAAAACAAAGACGATGTGCTTCTTTACTCGCTTTGCTTTTCTCTTGGTTTTCTCTGTATCTCTGTGCCTCTGTGTTGAGAGGTCTTGATCTTGACTTTACTTATTCGCTTTTTCGAAACGATCCAGTAATTCATTGCCCCGCAAAACAGCATTGTCCAGTGCGGCTTTGGCTGATTTTTTGCCACTCCAGACAGATTCCAGCTCCTCATCCATGATGGTGCGTATCTGGACAAAACTGCCCAGACGAATGCCACGGGATTTGTCTGTGGTCTTGACGATCATTTGCTGTACTGCGACGCCGGGGCCTGGTGTTTTTTCATAGAAACCTGATTTCTTGGTCATCTCATAGGCGGCATTGGTGATGGGCAGGTAGCCGGTTTCCTGATGCCATTTGGCCTGTACTTCTGGCTGCGAAAGGAATTTATAAAACTTGGCGACACCTTTGTATTCTTCTGTTTTCTTGCCGTTCATACTCCACAGCGAAGCACCACCGATGATCGTGTTTTGCGGTGCACCTTTGACGTCGGAATAATACGGCAGCGGTGCCACAGCAAATTTGAACTTGGCATTCTTGGCGACATTGCCATAGGCAGAACTGGACGAAGTCAGCATGCCGCATTCGCCTGAATAGAATTTCGCTTCGGGCTCATTTTTGCGACCGGCGTAAGTGAAGTAACCTTGTTTGGCCCAATTTTCCAGGTTTTCTATATGACGTACATGCAGCGGGCTATTGAAGGTCAGGCGTGCATCAAGGCCGCCAAAGCCATTACCCTTGGAGGCAAACTCCACATTATGCCAGGCTGAAAAACTTTCCAGATGCACCCAGGTTTGCCAGCCTGTGGTGTAGGCGCATTTTTCACCGCTGGCTTTCAAACGGGCAGCGGCAGCCACGACTTCTTGCCATGTTGCCGGCGCCTTGTTGGGGTCCATGCCCGCTTTGGCGAACATGTCCTTGTTATAGTAAAACACGGTGGTTGAACTATTGAAAGGGAAGGACAGCATTTCACCCTTGGGTGAAGTGTAATAACCAGCCACTGCGGCGACATAGCCAGAGGTATCAAATTTCTCGCCAGCGACTTTCATGACCTCGGATACTGGTTTGACTGCGCCCTTGGCATACATCATGGTTGCAGTGCCAACCTCAAATACTTGCAGTATGTGTGGGGCATTACCGGCGCGAAAGGCAGCGATGCCCGCGGCCAGGGCTTCGTCGTAGCTGCCTTTATAGACAGCCGTGACCTTGTATTCATTCTGGCTTTTATTGAATTGCTCAGCCAATGCGGTAACGCGGTCACCCAGGGCGCCGGTCATTGAATGCCACCAGCTTATCTCAGTGACTGCATGGGCGGAGCTGGCAAAGCTCATCAATACAGCAGCACTGGCCCAGGCCAGTTTGGTATGCGGTTTCATAGATAGTCCCAGAAAACTTATAATAATTATGTGAGCTTGTTGCAAAATCCATGACGGATCAGTGAAATGAGTCACATGATGCATTCAACATATTGCAATAAAGCATTGAATGTAGCAATTCATTAAGATATCACTCAGCGCCACTCCGTGTATAGATAACACTTATAATTCTGCCATGCGCAACAACAAAGCTGAATCATGAATTTCTTGCTGACTCGCCTGGGCTGGTACATCAAACTGGTCAGGCTGCACAAGCCCATAGGCATACTCTTATTACTCTGGCCTACGCTGGCGGCGCTGTGGATAGCCTCTGATGGTCAGCCAGACTGGCACCTGGTATTGATCTTTAGCCTGGGCACGGCCCTGATGCGTTCTGCCGGTTGCGCAATCAATGATTATGCAGACCGGGACTTTGACCGTCATGTCAAACGCACGGCAGACCGGCCACTGACCAGCGGCAAGATATCCGGCAAAGAGGCTGTAGGAGTTGCCGTGGTACTGGCGCTGATTTCTTTTTGCCTGATCCTGCCATTGAACAACCTGACCAAGATACTGTCGGTGGCGGCGGTGGTGGTGGCGGGCAGCTACCCTTATTTCAAGCGTTTCTTTGCCATCCCCCAGGCTTACCTGGGCATAGCCTTTGGCTTTGGTATCCCCATGGCCTTTGCTGCCGTGCAAAATACCGTCCCCTTGGCAGCCTGGATTTTGTTACTGGCGAATGTATTCTGGGCAGTTGCCTATGACACCGAATACGCGATGGTGGACAGGGATGATGACTTGAAGATAGGTATCAAGACCTCTGCCATCACCTTTGGCAATTACGATGTCCTTGCCGTCATGTTGTGCTATGCCCTCAGCTTCATGCTGATCTTATTGGTGGGCTGGCAATTCGGCTTGCGCACCTGGTTCTTCGCTGGCATGGCGGTAGCAGTTGCATTCTCGCTTTACCATTACACCCTGATACGCGAGCGTGAACGCATGGCCTGCTTTGCCGCTTTCGTGAATAACAATTGGCTGGGTGCAGCAATCTTTGCTGGCATTGCCATTGACTATGCAGTAAAGTAAGCTGACAGATTGCCAATTTCTTAATTCGCGGTATTAAATTACCTCTTGCTACATCTTGCATTAACGCAAAGTAACCATACATCATTACTATAAGCTGTAAATTATTTGACCAACCAGAAGGGATGAATCATGAGCACAGTAGATGAGCATAAAGAACAATTGATGAATGACTTGCATCTGGTTATCCGCGATGCAGAAGAACTGTTGAAAAATACCGAGCAACAAGGCAGTGAAGGTTTCAAGTCTGCCAAGGCCAAATTTGAAAAAACCCTGAGAAATGCCAAGGCAGAAGTTGAGCGTATCGAAGATATCGTCGTGACACGTACAAAAGAAGCTGCCAAGGCCACCGACGTCTATGTCAAGGAAAACCCATGGCAGTCTGCCGGTATTGCAGCCGGCATTGGCCTGCTGGTTGGCTTGCTGATTGGCCGTAGCAGATAAGCGCCGTAAATAAGCACAGCAAACATACAATGGCTATCAGCGATTCGCTCGGACAGCTTGCTGCAACACTGAGCAGTATGGTCCGCACTCGCCTGGAACTGGCTGCAGTTGAGCTGGAAGAAGAGTTTGCACACTTTTCTTCCAGTCTCATATGGTCATTAACGGCGCTGTTTTTTGCTGGCATTGCCATCCTGCTGGTCATACTGACCGTGGTAGCAGTGTTTTGGGATACCCCTAACCGCTATACGGTATTGCTGACTTTAATCACAGTATTTGGTCTGCTGGCTGTGGGTATCGCTTTACGCTTACGCACGCAATTCCGCAACAAACCCGGTTTGTTATTCCATAGCCTGGCCGAATTGAAAAAAGACGCTTCAGTCTTTGATCGTGGCGATAAGAGCCAGAAAGAACAGGGTTAAAGCATGGGAAACCGTCAGGAAAGACTGGCCTTGCGGCGTCAGGCATTATTATTAAAGATACAGGCAGAACGCGGCCTGATGACGATACATTACCAGGAGCTCAAAGAATCCATGGGCATGGCAGGTGGAGCAGCCAGCTTGCTAGGCAGAGCCGGACAATTTGCTCGCCATAGGCCATTACTCGGTGGTATTGCAATTGCTGCTGTACTGATATTCAAACCAAGGCGGATATTTTCTTTTGCCAAATCTGCACTATTGGGATGGCAAACCTGGCGTAGCCTGGCTAACGTATTGCGAGGTATACGCACAGATGTTTTCAATACCACAAATACGACGGCCAGTTCCGTGAATTCAAGCAAATCTTAAACTTGAGCCAGCCTTCTGGCCTATCAACTTAAATCAGTCTTGATTGAGATTACGCTTTAAACCTTCAGTAGTAAGCACTTTGTTTACATACCCTTACCTCCTCAGCTTACAGTTTTCCAAACTCGTCACCCAATTCTTTTCCCCTGGCCGCCGCTGCCTTGATGGCTGTCACGATAGCCTGTTTGACTCCGGCGTTTTGCATGCTGGTCAAAGCGGCATAGGTGGTGCCGCCTTTGGATGTAACACGTTCACGTAAGACGCTGACTGGTTCTGATGCTTGCAAAGCCAGTTGCGCCGCGCCAGTAAAGGTAGTCATCGCCAGTTGCAGGCCCTGCTCAGGACTCAGGCCCAGCTCCGTTGCGGCCTGCTGCATGGCTTCGATAAAATAAAACACATAAGCCGGGCCACTGCCGGATACTGCCGTAACGGCATCCAGCAAACTTTCATCGTCCAGCCAGGTTGTTGCGCCAACCGCCTCCATGATGTGCTCTGCCATTTGTTTTTGCTCCGTGCTTACACCTGCCAGTGCAAACAGCCCTGTCATGCCCTGCCCTATCAAAGCCGGCGTATTGGGCATAGTACGGACAATTTTTTCATAGCCCCCCAGCCAGCGCGCCATATCGCTGGCACGAATGCCGGCTGCGATGGAGATCAGTAATTGCTTATCCAGATGAGCTGCCAGGCCTTGCACGACTTCACGCAATTGCTGCGGTTTAACGGCGAGGATAATCGCATCCGTCTGCGCCAGCCTGGCATCGGCAGCGAGCGCTGTTGTTACGCCAAAGTCGCTGCTCAGTTTATCGAGGGAAGACTGATTCAGGTCGATGACGTGGATATGTTCAGCGGTCGTCAAATTCTTGAGCAAGCCACCTATCAGGGCGTTTGCCATGTTACCGCCGCCTATGAAGGCGATTTTCATCTTATTTTGCATAGTTCCGGTTTCCAAAAATAGCTGTTCCTATCCTCAGCATCGTGCTGCCTTCTGCGATTGCTGCTTGCATGTCGCTACTCATGCCCATGGACAGGGTGTCCAGGGCAATGCCTGCGGCTTGCATGCTATCGCTCAACTGCTTCAACTGACGAAACGCCTGCCTTTGTACATGCTCATCGTCACTGGCTTCTGGCACGGCCATCAGGCCACGTAATTGCAAACCCGGCAACACGGCAATTTTTTGCGCCAGTGCCACAGCTTCTTCAGGCAAGACACCGCTCTTGCTTGCCTCGCCGCTAATATTAACTTGCAGACAAATATTGAGGGCTGGCATGCCTGCCGGTCTTTGTTCCGACAGACGCTGGGCGATTTTTTCCCTGTCGACTGAATGCACCCAGGCAAAATGCTCTGCAATGGGGCGGGTCTTATTGCTTTGTATGGGGCCGATAAAATGCCATTCGAGCTGAAGTTGCGGCTTTTTCGCCTGTACTTCCTGCATTTTCTCTAAAGCTTCTTGAAGGTAATTCTCACCAAAACAATGCTGGCCAGCCTCTGCGGCGTCTATGACAGCATCAGCCGGAAAGGTCTTGGACACAGCCAACAGGTGAAGTTGTTGCGGATCGCGCCCGCTGGCAAGCGCAGCAGCGCGAATATCAGCACTTACGGCTTGCAAGTTGTCAGAAATTGAGGACATAATCAGTAACCAAAAATCTATCTAATTCGTTGTGGACTTCTGGTAAAACTCCCATCCACAGCTTAATATTGCGATATCTTGCTTTAAAGCAGCTTAACCACAATCAGCAACGATTTCATTACCGGAATTATAAATGGACATTTCAGAACTGCTGGCGTTCTCCGTCAAGAACAATGCCTCCGACTTACACTTATCCTCCGGCTTGCCGCCCATGATACGGGTACATGGTGACGTCAGGCGCATTAATTTGCCTCCACTGGAGCATAAAGATGTCCATGAGTTGATCTATGACATCATGAACGACTCGCAGCGCAAAATCTATGAAGAATCGCTGGAGTGCGATTTTTCCTTCTCCATTCCGGGCCTGGCACGTTTTCGTGTGAATGCGTTCAACCAGGAACGCGGTGCAGCAGCGGTTATGCGTACCATTCCATCCAAGATTTTGTCGCTGGAACAGTTGAACACACCCAAGATTTTCGCGGAACTGGCCATGAAACCTCGTGGTCTGGTACTGGTGACCGGCCCTACCGGTTCTGGTAAATCAACCACACTGGCGGCGATGGTGAACCACCTCAATGAAAATGAATATGGTCACATCCTGACGGTCGAAGATCCTATCGAATTCGTGCATGAATCCAAGAAATGCCTGATCAACCAGCGTGAAGTCGGCCCGCATACAATGTCATTCAATGCCGCCTTGCGTTCTGCACTGCGTGAAGATCCCGATGCTATCCTGGTTGGTGAATTGCGTGATCTGGAGACCATACGCCTGGCACTGACTGCTGCTGAAACCGGTCACTTGGTGTTTGGTACACTGCATACTTCATCTGCTGCCAAGACCATTGACCGTATTGTCGACGTTTTCCCGGCGGAAGAAAAAGAAATGGTGCGTTCGATGTTGTCAGAATCGCTGCAAGCGGTTATCTCGCAAACCCTGCTGAAAACCAAGGATGGTTCTGGCCGTGTGGCGGCGCATGAAATCATGCTGGGTACACCAGCGATACGTAACCTTATCCGCGAAGCCAAGATCGCGCAGATGTATTCGTCGATACAAACCGGTAGTAACCTGGGTATGCAGACACTGGATCAAAATCTGACCGATCTGGTGCGCCGCAATGTCATCTCGGTAGCGACTGCACGTAGTGCGGCCAAAACACCAGACAACTTCCCAGGCTAATTGATCAAAGGATAAAAAATGGAACGCGATCAGGCTACCAAATTCATGAATGATTTGCTGAGACTCATGCTCAGCAAGAACGGTTCAGACTTGTTTATTACTGCGGACTTTCCACCGGCCTTCAAGATAGATGGGCGGGTAACGCCAGTCTCAAACCAACCGCTGTCACCTGCACATACTGTTGATCTGGCCCGTTCTATCATGAACGACAAGCAGTCTTCAGAATTTGAAGCGACCAAGGAATGTAATTTCGCGATCAGCCCGGCAGGTCTGGGGCGTTTCCGCGTCTCGGCCTTTATGCAACAGGGCCGCGTTGGCCTGGTGCTGCGGACGATCACCACGGCCATTCCCAAACTGGAAGACCTGGGCTTGCCAGAAAATCTCAAAGAAATCGCGATGACCAAGCGTGGCCTGGTCATCATGGTGGGCGCTACCGGTTCAGGTAAATCGACCTCGCTGGCAGCCATGCTGGGCTATAGAAACGCGAACAGCTATGGCCACATTATCACGATCGAAGACCCGATAGAATATGTGCATCCGCACATGAATTGCATCATCACCCAGCGTGAAATCGGTATTGATACTGAAGACTGGGGTGCTGCGCTGAAAAACTCCCTGCGTCAGGCACCGGATGTTATCCAGATTGGTGAGATCCGCGACCGCGAAACCATGGACTTTGCTGTTGCCTTTGCAGAAACCGGTCACCTTTGCCTGGCCACCCTGCATGCCAATAGCTCAAACCAGGCGCTTGACCGCATCATCAACTTCTTCCCGGAAGAACGTCGCCAGCAATTGCTGATGGATTTATCACTGAACCTGAAGGCAGTGATTTCACAGCGCCTGGTGCCACTGAAGGGGCGCAAGGGCCGTGCTGCAGCGGTAGAAATCATGCTCAATACACCACTGGTGTCTGACCTGATCTTTAAAGGTGCGGTACATGAAATCAAAGAGATCATGAAGAAATCCCGCGAACTGGGCATGCAAACCTTCGATCAGTCTTTGTTTGATTTGCATGAAGCAGACCAGATCACGTATGAAGACGCGCTGCGCAATGCCGACTCTGTCAATGAACTGCGCCTGGCCATCATGCTGAGGGGCAAAGACGCCAAAGACCGTGACCTGAGTGCAGGCACCAAACATCTGGGCATCGTATGAGTACGCTAGACTTTCAAGCCAACAGCCTGCAAGGCACGCCAGTCGATCTGCAACAATATGCAGGCAAGGTATTGCTGATCGTGAATACCGCCAGCAATTGCGGCTTCACACCGCAGTACAAGGGGCTGGAAGCGCTATATCAGCAATTCAAGGACAAGGGTGTGGAAGTACTGGGCTTCCCCTGCAACCAGTTTGGTCATCAGGAACCGGGTTCTGCCGGTGAAATTGGCTCTTTCTGCGAAAAGAATTATGGTGTGACTTTTCCCTTGTTCGACAAGATAGATGTCAATGGCGATAAGGCTCATCCCTTGTTCCAGCACCTGAAAAGCCAGGCCCCTGGCTTGTTGGGCAGCCAGTCGATCAAATGGAATTTCACCAAGTTCCTGATCAAGAAAGACGGAACAGTCTTCAAACGCTATGCGCCGCAGACTGCGCCGAAGGACTTGCTGGATGATATAGAGAAGCTGCTGGCGGAATAAACAAAAAGAGCAATCGAATGATTGCTCTTTTTTATCTCGATGCTTAGAATACTTTTATGTAGTTTCAGCTTCAATAGAAGCTGTCTGCATCAACTGATCAATCAGCTCTACCCAATGCCTGACAGGGATGTCTGTCCCCGACTGCAAATGCGTCAGGCAACCTATATTTGCGGACAAGATCATCTCCGCATCTGTCGCCTCCAGATTGCGTAATTTGTTATCGCGCAACTGATAGGAAAGTTTCGGTTGCAATACGGAGTAAGTACCGGCTGAGCCGCAGCACAAATGGCTGTCGGCACACAGCTTCACATCCACGCCAATCGCCGTCAACAGGTCTTCGACCTTGCCTCGTATTTGCTGGCCATGTTGCAGGGTGCATGGTGGATGCCACGCAATGCGCTTGCCGGGTTTGCTAAGTTTTCCTTGCAGACGCTGTACCAGTTGCGTTTCAAACTCTGGCAGGATTTCACTCAGGTCACGGGTCAGCATGGATATTTTTCCAGCCTTGCCTGCATAAGCTTCATCATGTGCCAGCAAATGTCCGTATTCTTTAACCGTGGCGCCGCAACCGGAGGCGGTCATGACGATGGCTTCTGCCCCAGCTTCTACATAGGGCCACCAGGCATCAATATTCTGGCGCATATCATTGAGGCCATCTTCGTGATCATTCAAGTGATAACGTATGGCACCGCAGCAACCAGCCTTGGGGGCGATCTGTAATTGCACACCCATGGCATCGAGCACCCTGGCGGTGGCAGCATTGATATTCGGTGACATGGCGGGCTGTACGCAACCATCCAGCAAGAGCATCTTGCGGGCGTGCTCAGTTTGCGGCCATTGCCCTGCATCATGCGCGACAGGCACTTTATTTTGCAAGGCCTTAGGCAAGACTGCGCGCAGGCTTTGTCCCAGCTTCATCGCTGGATTGAATATCCATTTGCGCGGCAGCACGGCTTTGAGAGCAGCGCGGTTGAGTTTTTGGAACAGCGGGCGGTCAACCTGTTTTTCCACCACCTGACGGCCTATATCCACCAGGCGGCCATATTCCACGCCGGATGGGCAAGTGGTTTCACAATTGCGGCAAGTCAGGCAGCGGTCCAGATGTTGCTGGGTTTTAACCGTAGCGGGCTTGCCTTCCAGTACCTGTTTGATGAGGTAGATGCGGCCACGCGGGCCATCAAGTTCATCACCGAGTAATTGATAAGTCGGGCAAGTGGCTGTACAAAATCCGCAATGTACGCACTTGCGCAAGATATCTTCAGCCTCTTTGCCTTCGCGTGTATCTTTGATGAAATCAGCGAGATTGGTTTGCATTGTTTTTACCAGCCTTTGTACATGCGACCGGGGTTAAATATACCGGCAGGGTCAAAAGTATTTTTCAGGCGTCTATGTATTTTTTCTACTGGTGCAGACAAGGGGGCGAACACGCCTATGCTCTTGTCGCCACCACGGAATAAAGTCGCATGGCCACCAGCGGCCAGTGCAGTCAGACGTATCAGTTCTGGTTTTTCTGTGCTGTAGAGCCAGCGCTGCGCCCCACCCCATTCGATCATGGTTTTGCCAGTCAGCTTCAAGGGCGGGCTGGTGGATGGTAGCGACAAGCGCCATAGACCATGCTCTTCTTCCTGCTGGAAAAAATCCAGGGTCTGTTCACGCAGGGCTGTCCAGAAAGCGCTGGCATCCTGCATTTCTTCACCACCTAGCCTGGCCTTGGCGGCACGCACTGCGGCCTCTGCGCCAGACAAGCGCAACATCAAACGACCTACATGCCAGCAACTGGCTGAGACAGGCAAGGCCTGGCCTGCCCATTGATTTAAACGCGTCAGCGCATCTGCTTCTGACAGGGCGAACACCAAGGTGGTTTCTGCAAAGGGACGTGGTAACACCTTGACGGAAATATCCAGCAGCAAACCCAGGCATCCCATGGAACCAGTGAGCAAGCGCGAGACATCATAGCCAGCGACATTCTTCATGACCTGTCCACCAAATTCCAGTATTTGCCCCTGCCCATTCATGAGGCTGACACCCAGCACAAAATCACGCACGGCACCAACGGCAGGCCGCCGCGGGCCAGACATGCCAGCTGCCACGACACCGCCTATGGTCGCGGTAGCGCCAAAATGCGGCGGCTCAAATGCCAGCATCTGGTTTTGTGCTGCCAGGGCAGTTTCTATTTCTGTCAACGGAGTACCGCTACGTGCGGTCAGCACCAGTTCAGTCGGGTCATACGCCAGGATGCCGCTGTAGGCGCGGGTATCCAGCACATCACCCAGCACTTCCTGCCCATACCAGTGCTTGCTGCCGCCGCCCTGTATCTGCAGTGCTGTGCCACCGGCGCTTGCGGCCAATATGCGATCACGAAAATTGTCTAGCGTCGTTTGCATGCCATCGTCCAATTAAGTCTAGTCGCCGTCTTTAAAAACGCGGCAAATCAGGGAATTTCACTACACCTCTTTTCACATGCATGCGGCCGTATTCAGCACAGCGATGCAAAGTAGGTATGGCTTTATCCGGATTCAGCAAGGCGTCAGGATCAAAAGCCCGCTTCAAGGCCAGGAAGGCAGTAATCTCTTCACTGGAAAACTGCACGCACATGGAATTGATTTTTTCTATGCCCACACCGTGTTCACCAGTAATCGTGCCACCGACCTTGACGCATAGCTCCAGTATCTCGGCACCAAATTCCTCGGCCCGGTGAAACTCACCCTCTTTATTCGCATCAAATAAAATCAGCGGATGTAAATTGCCATCCCCAGCATGAAAAACATTGGCGCAACGCAGGCCATATTTTTCTTCCATGGCGGTGATGCCGATCAGGACTTGTGCCAGATGTTTGCGCGGTATCGTGCCATCCATGCAGTAGTAATCAGGAGAAATACGGCCAGCAGCAGGAAAGGCATTCTTGCGGCCAGACCAGAAACGTAAGCGCTCTGCTTCGGTACTGGATACTGCCAGTGCGGTGGCACCAGCCTGCTCCAGTACGGCGCTCATGCGGGCAATTTCTTCTTCAACTTCTTCTATGGTACCGTCTGATTCACAGAGCAAAATGGCCTCGGCATCGGTGTCATACCCTGCCTGTACAAAGGGCTCGACCATGCGTGAAGATGTCTTGTCCATCATCTCCAGCCCCGCGGGGATGATACCTGCCGCAATGACACTCGCCACTGCATTACCGCCTTTGACGACATTATCAAACGACGCCATGATGACGCGTGCTGTTTGCGGCTTGGGTATCAGTTTGACAGTCACTTCAGTGACGACACCGAGCATGCCTTCAGAACCGATGAACACCGCCAGCAAATCCAGGCCAGGCGCATCCAGCGCACCGCCACCCAACTCGATGACTTCACCTTCCATGGTGATGGCGCGCACGGCCATGACATTGTGTACGGTAAGGCCATATTTGAGGCAATGCACACCACCAGAATTTTCTGCCACGTTACCACCTATGGTGCAGGCGATTTGGGAAGACGGGTCAGGGGCATAGTACAAGCCATGGGCGGCCACTGCTTCAGAGATCGCCAGGTTACGCACGCCTGGCTGTACCACGGCAGTGCGGGCATAAGCATCTACCTTAATGATCCTATTGAGTTTGGCTGTCGATAGTACCAGGCCATCCGCGATTGGCATGGCACCGCCAGACAAACCGGTGCCAGCGCCACGCGGCACGATGGCGACCTGCTTTTCGCGGCAGATATTGATGATGCTGATGACCTGGCTTTCATTTTCAGGCAGTGTCACCACCATGGGCAACTGGCGGTAGGCAGCCAGACCGTCGCATTCATAAGGACGGGTATCTTCTTCATCATACAAAATGCAATGCGCAGGCAATTGCTGGCGCAGTGCGCGCACAAGGTCTTGCTGGCGTGAAGATATGGCGAGTGATGCTTCCATGCTGGCTCCTGTTGATTCAAGGAGTGTAATCAGCTTTCCATGTCTTGTGATGAATTGTTCTCAGAAATTGCCGCAAATACTTTTCATTACTTCTTACAGAAGTGCTGCATGCAACATACCTGCCAAGGCAGGCTGCTTTACAGAGCGAAAAATGACCAGCCCTGTCGGCAAGAAAATTATTTATTTAGCGCCAGCCTTGACCAGAACATCTATCATTTTCTTGTTCGGCTTGGCAACACCCTTAGCCCATGACAAAGGCGTATCACCATTAGGTGCAGTGGCATTCACATCGGCTTTTTTGCTGATCAAAAGCTGGACTGTTTCCAACTTATCTGACATCACGGCGCAAAATAAAGGGGTATGTCCATCGCCATTGGTGGACTCTATGCTGGCGCCAGCTTTGAGCAAGGTCAGGATGATGTCATTGTTACCTTTCAATGCTGCTTGCGTCATGAAGGTGGGGGCGGCACGGCTGTCCTCTTGCAAGTCCAGCTTGATCTTGTCCTTGATGAGCTTTTCTACTGCGGCGGCGTCATTACCATCAATCGCCTTGAGCATGGCATTGTACTGGCGGCGTTCTGATTTGCTCAACTCGCCTTCGCCTGCATGTGCGGCCATCGTCATCGTGAGTGAGATGGATACCAGGACCAATGCCAGTTTATTTTTCATGTCGAACCACCTTGCTAAATTGATTAAAATGCCAGAGGGCGAAATCTTACATGAAATCATTCGATAAGCAATTTATCAAGACTTTGTAAACTGTAACAATTAGTTCTGCTTTAGCTGCAATCGGTCACGCAAAAAAATAAAAGGACGCCTAAGCGTCCTTTTTCAGGCAAATCAACGACGATTATGCCGAGAATGAAGAACCGCAACCACAAGTGGTTGTTGCATTCGGGTTCTTGATGACGAACTGTGCGCCTTCGAGGTCGTCTTTGTAATCGATTTCTGCACCAACCAGATACTGGTAGCTCATGGAATCAATCAGCAAATGGACGCCATTCTTGGTCATGGTCGTATCATCTTCATTGGTGATTTCATCAAATGTGAAACCATACTGGAAACCAGAGCAACCACCGCCTTGTACGAAGACGCGCAGTTTCAGGTCAGGATTACCCTCTTCTTCAATCAACTGGGCTACTTTGGCAGCGGCGCTTTCAGTGAAAACAATGGGTGCGGGCATTTCGGCAACAGCATTCATAATTACTCCTTCAGACTATTTACCATCATTATAGACCCGCACAGAAATCTATGCATTGTTCGCTGCGAGTTTCAAAACAGGTTCTTGTGCCTGGTCATGGCTGAGCTTGCCAGAAACGACAGCACCGCTCAGCATTTCCAGTGTTTTGTAATGCACATCACCAGATATTTGTGCTTTTGGCTGTAATTCAAGCAATTCTGACGAAAATACCGGGCCATTGATGACGCCATTGACGACAATATGAGCGGCGCGGACTTCACCATCAATTTTTGCCTGTTCAGAGATTACCAGCATGCTGGATGCTTCAAGATCAGCAACCACATTGCCGCGGATATGGCCATCAATGCGCAAACCGCCTTTAAAATGCAAATCGCCCTGGATGACGGTGGTTGCACCGATCAGGCTGTCTATGGTGTTTTTGGTTTTTCGATTAAACATTGGTGTTCCTTCTTGAGGAAATAAGCCAGAAGCCGCAGCATATCAGAAATGCTATTTTAGCAAGCGCAGCTATTCTTTGCGTGGTTTATGAATTGACCGCTTTTAATCAATCGTTTTTAAATTGTCCGCTATAAATTAACCAGTTGCTGAGCCCGGATCTGACCATTCGATAATACCTTGGCCTGCACACCTTTGACCGTAGCTCCTTCTGGCAAGGTAATGATACCCTCCAGTCTCTGATAATGCCGGAATGACAACTTCAACTTGCCAGCATCGCCCGATTTAGGATCGGGAAACAGCATCGTAGCAGGTTTACCCGCTTGTACCAAGTTCAGGCTGAATTGCATTTCCCCAGTGAAATCACGCCCACTTTTACCACCTTGCATGACCAGCGCCCTATAGCGCAACTGGCCTGGGCTGAGTATTTCCACCTTGAAATTCTGTAGCGAGATGCCTTCAGCACCGACTGCCGAGGGCGTCAGGCTTTCAAAAAAGGCCAGATCATCCTTGAGCTTGAGGTTTTCTGTCGTCAAGGCCTTGACCTGGTCGGTCAACTGCTTTTGGGTGGACTTGTCGATGTTGACGGTGCTCTCTATGGTATTGGCTGCCAGTGACAATTTGTCACGCTCGGCAGTCAGTTCCTTGATTTTTTCTTTGAGTTCTTCTACCTGCTCCGTACTGATCCTGGAGCCAAACGCAAAACTCTTGCCCAGATCATACGTCCACCAGGCGACACCAGCAGCAATGGCAACGACCACGCCAGCAATGGCCACTTTGGATGACCAGGGCTTTTCATGCGTAATCGTCATTTTTGGCGCTAGGAAGCGCTTGGGAGTCAGACGTGACTTTGCCATGACCGCGCGATTACGGCAGCACTGGTACGTGCATCAACCCGGTCGTTTCTTCCAGGCCAAACATCAGATTCATACACTGCACTGCCTGACCGGATGCCCCCTTGACCAGATTGTCCTGCACCACCAGAATAATGACCGTATTGCCATTGTTTGGCCTGTGCAAAGCCAGACGCAACATGTTCGATGCGCGGGTGGAACGCGTTTCTGGATGTGAGCCGAATGGCATTACATCAACAAAAACCTCGTTCTTATAGACGTTTTCAAACAGGGCTTGCAAGTCTTCGTTGCTGATTTCTGTATTCAGGCGTGCATAGAGTGTGGAATGCATGCCACGTATCATCGGTACCAGGTGCGGCGTGAACAGCAGGCCGATCGGGTCTTTGCTGATGCGCTGTAATTGCTCTACCGTCTCTGGAGTATGCCTGTGGCCTGATACAGCATAGGCTTTGAAGCTGTCACTGGTCTCAGAGAACAAGAGGCCCAGCTCGGCCTTGCGGCCAGCGCCGGATACGCCGGATTTGCAATCAGCGATCAGATTGCCTGCGTCAATGATGCCTGCCTGCAGCAAAGGTGCAAACCCGAGCTGCATGGTCGTGGGGTAGCAACCTGGGTTGCCAACTACTCTGGCCGTCTTGATGGCGGCACGGTTCAGCTCTGGCAGGCCGTATACGGCTTCATCCAGCACATCGGTACAGGTATGCGGGATGCCATACCATTTTTCAAATTCAGCCACATTCTTCATGCGGAAGTCGGCTGCCAGGTCGATGACCTTGACGCCAGCGGCCAGCAGTTCAGGTGCCTGTGCCATGGCGACGCCATGCGGGGTCGCAAAGAAGACAACGTCGCATTCTTTGAGGTTGGCTTTGTCGGGCGCAGAAAAAGCGATATCGACGCGGCCACGCAAGGAAGGATACATGTCAGAAACCGGCAAGCCATCTTCCTTACGGGAAGTGATCGCCGTGATGTGCGCCTCAGGATGGGTGGCTAATATGCGCAATAATTCTACCCCGGTATACCCAGTGCCACCTACGATGCCAATTTTGATCATATGCTTCCCTTGCAAGAAATTTTGACGCTATTCTAGCAGCATAAGAGTCCATGCCGCTGCGACTGAAAAAACTCGTTACATGCTCCAAAGCAAAAAAGCCGCCCTTGCAGGCGGCTTTTTTGTAGCAATTCCGTACGGCGATAAAAATTAACGCTTGGAGAATTGTTTTGCGCGACGTGCTTTGCGCAGACCAACTTTTTTACGTTCAACTTCGCGAGCATCACGAGTAACAAAGCCAGCTTTTGACAATTCAGGTTTCAAAGCTGCATCGTAGTCGATCAGGGCACGAGTGATACCGTGACGAACAGCACCGGATTGGCCAGATTCGCCGCCGCCGTGAACGTTAACCATAATGTCGAATGTTTCGAGATTATTAGTCAGTTCCAGAGGTTGACGGATGACCATCAGGCCAGTTTCACGAGAGAAATACTCGTTTGCTGGTTTGCCGTTGACAACGATCTTGCCGCTGCCGGATTTCAGGAATACGCGAGCAACTGCGCTCTTGCGACGGCCAGTTCCGTAGTTGTAATTACCGATCATGGCTAATCCTTAGATGTCGAGTACTTGTGGTTGCTGAGCTGCATGCGGATGTGTTGCATCTGCATAGACTTTCAGCTTCTTGATCATTGCATAGCCGAGTGGGCCTTTAGGCAACATGCCTTTGACAGCTTTCTCGAGTGCACGACCTGGAAAACGCTCTTGCATTTTCTGGAAATTTGTTTCATAAATACCGCCTGGATAACCAGTGTGACGGTAGTATGTTTTGTTCAGTGCTTTAGTACCAGTCACGCGCAGTTTGCCTGCGTTAACAACAACGATAAAATCGCCTGTGTCTACGTGTGGTGTAAATTCTGGTTTATGTTTGCCGCGTAAACGGAGTGCCACTTCGCTGGCAACACGTCCGAGTACTTTATCTGTCGCGTCAATCACGAACCAGTCGCGCTGAACCTCATGGCCCTTAGCGGAAAAGGTTTTCATGTTGAATCCTAATAAAAGTTAAAAACGCCCTGAATATTCTGTGTTTTTGGTGGTTCTGCCATTTATTTCAGCAGACTCGTCCTTATCACTTCTCCCTTGGGCGATCAGGGAGTCGGAAATTATAGTATTTTCAAAGACTTAGTGCAAGAACTGTTTAATTTTTGTGCAGGCTTTGCAGCGAGCTTGTGGAAATTTTGCAGAAATACGGGCAAAAAAAACCCGAAGACTGGCTTCGGGTTGAATCCACCAAAGGAAGTAGGTGGAGGAGACAAGTGCGGGGTTAGTTGACAGACTTGCTATTAACTAACCGATGAGTCAATAATAGGATAAGAAATTGTGCAGTGCAAGGTAATTCACAGTTTTTTTCTCAAAAGTTCACGATTTTGAGCAATAGGCTACAATCTGAGGACAGTATTTTCTAATTTCATTGAGAGGTGAGGAATGGAAGCAACAGTACGCTGGACAGGGTCGTCCGGCATGTCTTTTCTGGCAGAAACCGGTTCCGGCCATGCGGTATTAATGGATGGAGCACCAGATGGCGGCGGCCGTAATCTTGCGCCCCGCCCTATGGAGATGGTATTGCTGGGAACGGGTGGCTGCTCGGCCTATGATGTGGTGCTGATCTTACGCAAGGGCAAGCAGGATATCCGTGGTTGTGACGTCAAGCTGACAGCCGAACGGGCGGAAACCGAACCCAAGGTATTTACAAAGATCAATTTCCACTTCGTTGTACGTGGCCGCCAGTTGAAACCTCACCTGGTGGAACGTGCCATCAAGCTATCACATGAAAAATACTGCTCGGCGTCCATCATGCTGGAAAAAACGGCAGAGATGACGCATAGTTTTGAGATTATTGAAGACCTCGACCTACCCTCAGAACATCAGGCTGCAGGCTGAGTTTCCTGGTCCGGCTTGCCAAAAACATCTGTGTAAGTCGGATAAGAAGAGCAATAAGCGATCACAAAAATCAGAAATGATAATGCGACAAACATGAATGCCGCGACATAAATGTCTATCCCGGCAAAAATGAGTATGACAGGGCTGACCAATATCATCACGCCATACAAGCCGAGCACATAGACAACGAAGGCTTTCCAGGAATGCAGTACGGCAAAAAAACTATAAAACATGGATTTCATCAGCGGCATCCGCTGCCATACCATCAATGGAACGCTATACCAAAATGCCATTGCAAATGGTAAATAAATCAGGATAAAAAACAATATTCCTTTAAAGGGAAAGGCTTGTTGCAGCGCAATCGCGTCTATGGGTCCGGTAGCAGTCTGGATAATTTTTACAAATGCCGCGATATCTCCATCAGCAAGCGCATCAGACAGCAAAGTTGCTGTCAATAAGGCCAATATACGGAAGACGCCCGATCCCAGCAAAGCGCCCCTGCTCTGCGACTTAAAACCCATGAACAGCAAACTGGGTTTTATTCTTTGCTCATTTTCAACTTGCAGGCAGGCTTGTATCAGCCCTACTGAAAAGACCGGATATAGGAATAAACTGAGAAATTGCCCGGCAACAGGAATGAACTTCAGCAATTGCGCGAGCATCATCCACATGAAAAACAGGCTGATCAACTCTGCGGGTCTTTGACGGAATAACGCGAAGCCCCGGGTCACCCAGGTCCAGCCGGACCTTGCATCGATTGTTTTCATTGAGTGACAGGCAATGCGGGCACACTAGCAGATTCGCGCAGGCGCAAGATACGTTCAAAATGTGTAGGATCGTGCGGAGTCAGCATTTCTGCATCCCTCGGTTGGTAAAAATCATACAGGCGCGACAGCCAGAAACGCAGTGCGGCCGCGCGCAACATTGGCTGCCAGGCTATCCCCTCTTCCTGAGTAAAAGGGCGCACGGTGTGATAGGCGTTCAGCAAGGCCAGTACACGCGCCTCGTCCAGCACGCCAGTGTCCACATCAATGCACCAGTCATTGACCGTCACGGCAACATCAAAAATCCAGTTATCGCAACCGGCGAAATAAAAATCAAAAAAACCGGTCAGGCGCTCACCATCAAACATCACATTATTGCGAAACAGATCGGCATGCACAGGGCCACGCGGCAAGGCACGATAAATTGGGGTACTGTCGAAAGCGTCCTGGAAATGCACTTCGGCCCGCAACAAATGCTGCAATTCATCTGATAGGAAAGGTAAAACCTTGGGCGTGGTTTCATGCCACCAGTCCAGCGAACGCAGATTAGGTTGCTGTATGCTGAAATCTTTACCAGTCAGATGCATACGTGCCAGCATGGCACCAACCTCAGCACAGTGCACAGCCTGCGGGTCCATTTGCGAGCGGCCTTCAAGCTTGCTGACAATCGCAGCAGGCTTACCATGCAGAGCGACCACTAACTCACCTTGATCGTTGGCGATCGGTGCAGGCACCAGTACACCATGATCTGCCAGATGACGCATGAGCTTCAGGTAAAACGGCAATTGCTCAAAGCTCAGGTTTTCAAAAATCGTCAGGACGAATTCACCTGCTTCGGTATTGATGAAAAAATTACTATTTTCTATGCCTGAAGCAATGCCTTTGATGCTTAAAGCCTTACCCAATGGAAATTGCTGCATCCAGGGGCCAAGATCGTCCAGAGTTACCGGTGTAAAAACTGCCATATCAATAAAAAAATGAAAAACTGAGTGAATGCTTACTGCGAATATTTACCGCGTATGCTTGGCGGCAACCCCGGCCTGCAGTGCATGGCTGGTGATTGTCTGGTGAGCACTTACTTTGCGGTGGCAGAGCTGGCAGGAGCAGCAGATTTTGAAGCAGGTGGCAGAACATCAGGAGGATTACCCTCTTTCACTTCTTTCTTGCCACCAAATTCAAGTATGGTCCATTGGGCTGCGCGGTTGGCGTCGCCCTGCACCGTACCTTTAGGGGCATTACCTACGTCGGTATCGGTTTTGACTGTGTAATTGCTCTTACCTGACTTTACCTGTACCTCAGTGCCCTTGCCGCCAATGACGCGTTTTTCTGTCACTTTGGTCCTGGGTTCTGGCTTGCTCACCGATACGCCTTTGGGATCGGGGATTTCTTCCAGTTTTTCCATTTTTGGCGGAGGTGGCACGTCAGCCTTGGAAGGCGCTTGTGCTAAAGCTGACTGAGCGGCTGTGAATGCCAACAAAAACGACATCAGCAGCATTGCAGATTTGTTTGTGATTTTCATGTTGAAGCCCGGAAACGATATATGTTCAGTCATTGTAACAAACCCAGGCGGGTCTGACAGGAATATACGGTCAGACCTTGCGCAAAGCTGCTGTCAGCGTTTGCCTGCCCACAGTTACAACGGCCGCTGCTTACTGCTTAGCTTAAAATAAAAGAGGCGCTATCTTAAAAGATAGCGCCTCTTCCCTATTCAGACCAAGCAGACCAAAGCCCGCTTGACAAGAACCGTATTAGAACTGGTGACGTACACCGAATGTCAATTCTTTTACGTCAGCGCCTTTAACTGCTGCGCCCACTTTTTGGGAATTGGCATCTTGTGTTGTGCTTGCGAAAGCAGCGTACAGGTCAGTACGCTTGGAGAATGTGTACTGGTAACCGATTGCGAATTGCTTAGCATCGCCAACTGTAGCTGCGGAGTTAGCTGCAACCAGAGTAGAGTCTTTGATTTTGCTGAAAGTAGCCAAAATCTTGTTGCTTGGATCAAACGGAACTGTTACGCCCAGGGAGAAGATCTTTTGATCAACAGCCAAAACAGCGTCATCGCTCACTTTTTGATAGATAAAGACTGGTTTAGCTACGCCGAAATCATAAGCAACAGCCAGAGTGTTACCTTTACGTGCATTGATAGGACCGTTAGCAGCGGCTTGGCCATTATCTTTAACGAAAGAGTAGCCAACATCCAGGCCATTAGCGTTGTAACGCAGGTTCAGACCCAGGGAACGGCCAGCAGAGTTGTCGCCAGCGGCTTCGCCGAAACCATATTGACCAACAGCAGAGAAACCATTCAGGTTGCCTGGTGTGTAGTAGTAGATTGCATTGCTTGCACGGCCACCGGAGTTGGCGTTAGCGCCAGCAACAGTTGCAGTACCGCCGATGAAGTACAGATTGGACAGACCATTGCCGTTGTTGATGAAGCCAGATGCAAACGGATCAAAGTTGTCGAAGAATTTGAAAGTTGGAGTCTTGTCGCGGCCCAGATCTACTGAACCGAAATCGCCAGACAGGCCAACGGTGGAACGACGGCCAAATGTACGGCCTTGAGCAGAGCTACCGTCATCAACGTTCAGACCCATTTCCAGAACGAAGTTGGCTTTCAAGCCACCGCCGAGGTCTTCAGTACCTTTGAAGCCCAGACGGGAACCGTTTTCCTGACCACTCTGGAGTTTGTTGAAACGGCCAGCAGGTGTGCCGTTATCCAGACTTTGGAAGCCAGCGTCAACGATACCGTAGATAGTTACGGAAGATTGAGCGAACGCTGCACCGGAGAAAGCACTCATCAGAGCGAGTGCGAGGAATGATTTTTTCATTATCTAGTATCCAAAAATGAATGTTAAGTTTTCACCAATTTATATCAAGCACGGTAAAAACAGAATTACAGGTGTTTTACAGCCTTGAATCGGTAAGAGATCCAATGACAAGCGGCACGATACCTGCGAAAAGTGACAACTTGATGAATTCATTGTGTTTAGAAAGCTACACTCTAATAAAGTTCAGCCAAAAAGAACACGATGGAAATCTTATTTGCATATGCGGAACGAATAGTACACAAAATCAAGAAAACCTGCTGAGGACGCCTGATTTTGCATCTTTGCTGCAAAGCACCAATTATATAAGGCCAGTAACTTGCATTTCAAGTAACTGACTTGAAATTTATTTATACATTACTATAAATGAAATATTCAACTATTGACAAAATGAAATATTTCATTAGCACAATTAGGGTAAATACTTATTCGACGGTTTCCCAGGCATTCTGTTTTTGCGCAGTCATGGCACGCCAGTAAGCACGCCCGGTGTACCACATGGTGGCACCGATGACAGCACAGGCAAATTGCCCTAGCGCCAAAGTCAGCACGGAATGGTCAAGTGCTGGTGCCACGATGCCAGCAATGACAGCACCCAACATGGTCACCGTCGCCGACTGGCATGAAGCAACGATGCCTCTTATATTAGGAAACAAATCCAATACCAGCAAGGTCGCACCTGGTGCTACCAGTGACATGCCAAAGGTATAAAAAAACAGAGGCGTGACTGACCACCATAAAATGGGGGGAGAAAAATAATGGAACACCACATTAAACAGGGACGCACCGATCAAAAAGCAAAAGCCTATGCTGACCTGCTTCCACACCGTCATTTTGCCCGCCAGGCGATTAGCCGCCAGGGCACCCAAAAAGATACCACCGACGGAAGGCACGAATTGCCAGCCAAACTGATCTGGCCCCAGATGCAAATGCTGGGTGATAAAAGCCGGGGCAGCGGAAACATACAGGAACAAACCAGCAAAATTAAAGGCGATGGTGCCAGCCTTTAAATGAAATAGCGGTGACTTGAATACTTTTTTATAACTGACCCATAAAAATTCTGCGCTGAAAGGCTGGCGCTTGTCCATGGGCAAGGATTCTGGCAGATGCTTGTAACAAGCCCACCACAGAACCACGGTATAGCCAAACAACAACAGAAAAATCGCCCGCCAGCTGACGAAATTGACTATCCACCCACCCAATATGGGCGCAATCGCCGGCGCAATAGAGAAAATCATGGTCACCAGCGACAGCAAGCGCTCTGCTGGTGCTCCAGCATACAGGTCACGTATGATGGCACGGCCAACCACCATGCCCGCCCCTGCCGATACACCCTGCAAAATACGGAAACCCCACAGGTAATGAATGCTATGCACAGAAGCACAACCAAAGCTTGCCACAGCAAACACCGCCAGCGCCACCAGGATCACATTGCGCCGCCCAAAAGCATCTGACAAAGCGCCATGCCACAAGGTCATGACGGCAAAGGACAGCATATAGGCTGTCAGGGTCTGCTGCACTTCCAGCGGGCTGGCATGCAGGGTGGACTGGATATTGGGGAAAGCTGGAAGATAAGTATCAATCGAGAACGGACCAAGCATGGCCAGGGCAGCCAGTAAGGTCGCCAGGCCAGCATTGCTGATCTTGGTTGCAGAGGACATGGGCAAATTCAGTGTTGCGCCTGATAGCAGTGGCAGCTATCAGGCAGGGGACTACAAATTGGGGGGCTAAGAAACTGCAGCCAATACCAGGCTGAAGTTTACGCCGCAGTTCATGCTGAAGTTCAAAATGAAATTCAGATGCCACCCATACAAAGGTACTTCATTTCCAGATATTCATCCATGCCATATTGGGAGCCTTCACGCCCCAGGCCGGATTGCTTGACGCCGCCAAACGGTGCTACTTCGTTCGAGATCAGGCCGGTATTGATGCCTACCATGCCGTATTCGAGTTTTTCAGCAACCCGCCAGACACGGCCTATGTCGCGTGAATAAAAGTAGGAGGCCAGACCAAAGTCAGTATTATTCGCGGCGGCAATGGCTTCTTCTTCGGTCTTGAACTTGACGACTGCGGCTACCGGGCCAAAGGTCTCTTCATTCATGATCAACATGCCGGATGTGACATTTGACAGCACCGTTGGTTCATAAAAAAGTTTTCCCGCTTCCAGCAATTTACCACCAGCCTGCAAGCTTGCGCCTTGTTTCAAGGCATCGGCCACATGCTCCTCTACCTTGGCGACTGCCTGCGCATCGATCATGGGCCCCTGGTTGATGCCAGCACTAAAGCCATCACCTACTTTAATCTTTTTGGCGCCGGCTGACAATTTTTCGACGAAGGCATCGTAAATTGATTCATGCGCATAAAAGCGGTTTGTACAGACGCAGGTCTGGCCAGAATTGCGAAACTTCGATTGCAGCGCGCCTTCGACGGCAGCATCCAGGTCTGCATCTTCAAACACGATGAAGGGAGCATGGCCGCCCAACTCCAGCGCCAGCTTTTTGACTGTCTGAGCAGACTGGCGCATGAGGATGCGGCCTACCGGGGTTGAACCAGTAAAAGACAAATGCCTGACCACCGGGCTGTCGCACAAGACCTTGCCGACAGCAATGGATTGCTCGGAGTCAGCCGTGATGATATTGATGACGCCTACTGGTATGCCAGCCCTGTGCGCCAGCTCTGCCATGGCCAGCGCCGACAAGGGCGTTTGCTCGGCAGGTTTGATGACGATGGAGCACCCAGCCGCAACCGCAGGTGCTACCTTGCGCGTGATCATGGCGATAGGGAAGTTCCATGGCGTAATCGAGGCGCAGACACCAATAGGTTGCTTCAAGACGACCATGCGCTTATCGCTCCAGGTGGATGCCATGACATCGCCGGAAACGCGCTTGGCTTCTTCAGCAAACCATTCTATGAAGCTGGCACCGTAAATGACTTCCCCCTTGGCTTCTGCCAGTGGCTTGCCTTGCTCTGCTGTCATGATGGCGGCCAGGTCGTCGGCATTCTCTATCATCAGGTCAAACCATTTGCGCATGAGCGTCGCACGCTCTTTGCCGGTTTTTGCGGCCCAGAGGGGAAAGGCGACTTGCGCGGCCTTAATCGCGGTCTCGGTATGGCTGGCATCCAAATTCGGTACTGTGCCTAGTATTGCCAGCGTGGAAGGATTATTCACTTCAAAACGGGCCGTGCCTGTGACCCACTCACCATTGATATAGGCCTGGTCACGTAATAAGGAGGGGTCTTTTAAATTCAGTTGCTTTGCTGTTGATTCCAGTGCCATGACTACATCTCCTTGCAGAATCTTGAAGTGAAGCCTCAAGCCTAAAGCAAAACGGCCAGGTCTGCTGAGACCTGGCCGTTTTTGCAGTAACTTTGCAGTAACTTTGAAGCAGCTAATAGCGACTTATAAGCACTTTTAACAACTTATAGTAATCTACAATAATTGCATGAAAATTATTCAGCGATATCTTTTGGCTTCGCTTCTTCCCTTCGGTTAAAGCCTGCCACCATGTCAAAGCGGAACAAGCGGCATTCCAGTGCGCCGTTAAAGAATGGTGTCTTGCGCGATTCTTTCAAACGCAACATCTTGGGCAAACCCAGGTCAGCAGTGAACAGGAACACGCTCCAGCCAGCAAAACGCTGCTTGAGCGTAGTACTGAAGGCGCTGAAAAAATCTTTGGCCATGTCATCATCTTCCATCGTGCTGTCACCACGTACACCGATACGTTCACCGTAAGGCGGATTCGTCAGCAAGATGCCGGGTTCTGCCGTTGGTGCCTTGATTTCCTGCGCTTCTATCTGCTTCAGTGGCACGTCAAAGCGTATGCCAGCCTTGTTCAGGTTATTGCGCGTCATGACGATCATGTCGCCAGAAATATCACTGCCAAAAATAGTCGGCTCAGCGGGCAAAGGATGTGGCTTGGCACTGGCCTTGATCTGGGCCCAGGCATCAGCATCGAACTGATGCATTTTCTCAAACGCAAAATCGCGCTTCAGGCCAGGTGGTATGCCTGCCAGGATTTGTGCAGCTTCGATGAGAATGGTGCCAGAGCCGCACATAGGATCAAACAACGGTGTGCCAGGTTTCCAGCCAGCGGTGCGCAGCAAGCCTGCTGCCAGATTCTCACGCAAGGGTGCGTCACCGGTTTCCATACGCCAGCCGCGCTTGAACAAGGGTTCGCCAGATATATCCAGATACACCGTAAAATTGCGCGCATCCATGAACCCGACGATGCGCATGTCCGGGTTCTTGGTATTGACTGAGGGGCGCTGGGTAAACTGGTCGCGGAAACGGTCGCAGATCGCATCCTTGATTTTGAGTGTGGCAAAGTCCAGGCTCTTCAAGGGTGATTTGACTGCCGTGACATCGACGCGGATGGTGTGGTGATAGCCAAACCAGTCTTCCCAGGGCTGATCCAGCACCAGGTCGTAAATATCGTTTTCATTGGTATAGCCAGAATGCGCCATACGCATCAGCACGCGGGATGCAATGCGTGAATGCAGGTTGATACGCCAGCCATCATGCAGGCTACCTGAGCAGTGCACGCCACCTGGGACCTGATTGTGTACCGTCATGGTTTTATCCATGGCTGCAATTTCACCCAGCTCTTCAGCCAGGGCTATTTCCAGGCCTCGTGGGCATGGACAAAAATAAGAATAACGCGTCATAGGAGTACCCTTTATCCGTTAAAAAAAACGATGGTGAATATTCACCGCCAATTGCTGGCCTGGAGTTCTGCACTCCAGGACAACCGTATTTTGAAACCTCGTCAAACCTAGAAGGGTTTGACGACTACCAAAATCAATATCGCCAGCAACAAAATCACCGGCACTTCATTAAACCAGCGGAACCAGACATGGCTGCGCTTGTTAACGCCCTTCTCAAATTTTTTCAGCAGGCTGCCGCAGGCATGGTGATAGCCTATCAGCACGATCACCAAGCTCAGCTTGGCATGCAGCCAGCCATTACCCGGCCCCTTGCCTATGCCATAGCCTAGCCATAGCAACAGACCGAAGATCAAGGCCAGCACCCCCAATACCGTCATGAACCGGTACAGCTTGCGTGCCATCAGTAACAGCCGCTCAGTCGTGGGCGGATGATTATCCATCGCCAGATTGACCAGAATGCGTGGCATATAAAACAGGCCTGCGAACCAGGACATGACGAACAGAATGTGGAAAACTTTGACCCAGAGCATGGCTTACTTTCTTTCTTGTTTTCTTACAATGAGCTTCTAATCTTCTAATATTATTGGCGTACTTCACCATGACCAAAGACCACGTACTTCATTGAAGTCAGCCCTTCCAGACCTACTGGGCCACGAGCATGCAGCTTGTCATTCGAGATACCGATTTCGGCACCCAGCCCATATTCAAAACCATCCGCAAAACGGGTGGAGGCATTTACCATCACCGAGGCAGAATCCACTTCTCGCAAGAAACGCAGGGCGCGACTATAGTCTTCTGTGATGATGGATTCTGTATGTTTGGATGAATAATCATTGATATGCGTGATGGCTTCATCCAGGTCAGCCACTACTTTTACTGCCAGGATAGGGGCGAGGTATTCAGTGCTCCAGTCTTCTTCTG
Organism: Undibacterium sp. Ji42W; assembly: GCF_049340405.1. Lineage (NCBI taxonomy): Bacteria > Pseudomonadati > Pseudomonadota > Betaproteobacteria > Burkholderiales > Oxalobacteraceae > Undibacterium > Undibacterium sp. Ji42W. The sequence goes on along the minus strand of NZ_JBMPOV010000005.1, from coordinate 246,117 downwards.
TGGCCTTCACCAGATGCGGATAGCCTGCCAGAATCACAGCGGCGGCATCGTCGCAACGCAATTCGACCTGCTTGCCTGCATACAGCTCAGCCAGTGCTGGCAAGACCTGGGCAGCTATATCTTGCGCGACCAGCAAGGTTTCCATGGTGTTGCAGGTGCCATAGCGATGACACTTGGCATTGAATGCCACATCCACCGCTTTTTTCAGGTCAGCCTTATTATCAATATATACATGGCAGATACCATCGAGATGCTTGATCATGGGCACGGTTGCCTCCTGCATCAGGCGCGCAATCAGGCCTTTGCCGCCACGCGGGACGATGACATCGACATATTGTGGCATGGTGATCAGTTCACCGACTGCTGCGCGGTCTGTAGTCTCAACGATCTGCACGGCATCAGCAGGCAAGCCAGCGCCGGCGAGACCTTCCTTGACCAGTTTTGCCAGCGCCTGGTTGCAATGAATGGCTTCTGAGCCACCACGCAAAATAGTGGCATTGCCACTTTTGATACACAGGCCAGCAGCATCCACCGTCACATTCGGACGTGCTTCATAAATAATGCCGATGACGCCCAGCGGCACGCGCATCTGCCCTACCTGTATGCCGGTGGGGCGGTATTTCATGTTCGAGATTTCACCTATGGGGTCAGCCAGGCTGACGATCTGTTCCAGCCCTTCGGCCATGGTGGCTATCGCCTTGTCGGACAGGGTAAGCCTGTCAAGCATGGCGGCTTCCATGCCTGCTCCTTTGGCTGCGGCCAGGTCAAGTTCATTGGCAGCGCGCAAGGCTGCGGCCTCGCGCCTGATGGCCACAGCGATCAGGGACAGGGCCTTGTTCTTGGCGGCGGTGTCGGCTTTGGCCATGGCGCGCGATGCTGCGCGGGCCCGGATGCCGAGGTCATTCATGTAGTGCTTGATATCCATATCGTCATTCAGAGAACGTCTGGTTCTCATATTCGTTGATCAGCCACCAGCAAGGTAGCGAGGGAATTCAATTTCCGGTTTGATAAACCGCTTAATCGGGTGCAGGCCAGATTATCTGTTGAACAGCTTTTATGCTGTCCTGGCCACTCTCAAACCCAATTGCAACAAGGCATCCCAGGGGTCCCCTGCAAATGCCTTCGCTCGTAAACCTTTTACCATCTTATCGACTTGCGATGCCTCTTGCAGTGCAGCCCGCAAATTTGCCAGGCTGACGCGGCGCAAGGCGGGGTCCATGAGTTTTTCCCGCGGGCCCCAGATGCGGTATTCTTTCAACAAGGCTGACAAGGGCCTGCCCTGTGCCATGCCCGACTTCAGTTTAAGCAGGGTACGTATCTCTTCTGCCATGGCCCACAAGACCAGCGGCAGTGCTTCGCCCTCGCCTTTCAAACCATTCAACATGCGCACCAGTCTTGCGACATCACCAGCCAGCATGGCTTCATTGAGCTTGAAGACATCATAGCGCGCCACATTCAGTACGGCATCATGGATTTGTTCAAAACTGAGTTTGCCAGGTGGATGCAGCAAGGCCAGCTTCTGGATTTCCTGATGGGCTGCCAGCAAATTGCCCTCTACCCTGTCAGCAATGAAATCCAGGCTTTGCCGGTCTGCGCTTTGTTGTTGCAGAGACAGGCGCATGCTGATCCAGCCGGGCAGCTGATTGCGCTCTACCAGCGGGATATCAATATATACCGCGGCTTGCTGCAAGCTGCCTACCCATGCGGCTTTTTGCGTGGCCCAGTCCAGCTTGGGCAAGGTGATCAGGGTCAGGTTATCGGGCGATAAGTTCGCCACATAATCCTGCAAGGCCTGGCCACCATCCTTACCAGGTTTGCCGGTAGGGATGCGCAAGTCGATGAGTTTTTTATCACCAAACAGGGATTGCGATTGATTCGCTGCCAGCAAGGCACCCCATTTGAAACTGCGTTCCACCGTAAGTATCTCGCGCTCGTAAAACCCTTGCGCTTTTGCCACGCGGCGTATTTTGTCTGCTGCTTCCAGTGCCAGCAAATGCTCATCACTGGTGATCACATACAGTGGCGCCAGTGTTTTCGCCAGATGGCCGTCAAGGGCATCGAAGCGTAATTGCATATCAGTCGTCCATCTTTACAACGGCCAGCCTGCGCATGATTTGCTGCACCAGGTCGCTTTGCATATCGCGGTACAGCAAGACTTCTTCCGCCTCTTTCGCCAGTACCTGTGATTCATTAAAGGTGATATTGCGCTTCAACTGCAGGTCTACCGGTTCCAGATATTCCTTGCCTACATTATTGCGGACACGGAAACGGAAGTTATAAATCAGATTATATTCACGTACGCGACCCTGGCTGTTTAACGACAGGATTTGTTTTTCCCTGGTCTCGCTGAGCACTTCCAGTATCACCTGTGCATCCTTGGCTTCAGACATAACTTGCGTCTGCCCATTGGCACGGATATGGCGGCGCAACTCCCCCCCCAGGGCCGAGCTTTCTGGCATGCCGATATAAATACTTTTAAACGGCAAGGCAACCGGGCCGCGCAGGGCGAAACCGCAGGCCGACAACAACATGATGGACATGATGGCTGCCAGCCATTGCAGACGCTTTACATAGTTTGCTTGCATGCGGTTTCCCTGTTACTGGTCTATCTATTAAACAATCAGGCGACGATATTCACTAACTTGCCAGGCACGATGATGATTTTCTTGGCTGCGCCTTCCATGAACTTCTGTACGCTTTCATTAGCCAGAGCAGTCGCTTCTATGGTGGCTTTGTCGGCATCCTTGGCAACCTTGATACTGCCACGCAGTTTGCCATTGACCTGCACCATCAGCTCGATTTCATCCTGTACCAATGCTGCTTCATCCACCAGCGGCCACGGTGCATCAATGATTTCACCGAGTTCTGTCGCCAGGCCCAGTTCCTGCCACAAGACGTGCGTGATATGCGGACATACCGGATACAGGCCACGCAGCAAGATGCTGAAGGCTTCGCGCAAAGCTGCTGCACTGCCTTCGGCTTCTGACTTGAAGGACTCTATGGTATTGAGCAATTTCATCGCGCCAGAAACCACCGTGTTGTATTGCAGGCGATCATAATCGGCATCGATCTGCTTCAGCGTCAGATATACTTCACGGCGCAAGGCCTTGACATCATTGGCATAGGTAGCAGGTGCAACATTACCGGAAGCAATCGTGCCAGACAGTTTCAAGGCAGAAGCCCACATACGGCGCAGGTAACGTGATGCACCTTCTACACCGCTGTTACTCCATGCCGCACTTTGATCTGGTGGGCCAGCAAACATCGTGAACAGACGCGCTGTGTCCGCACCAAACTGTTCGATAATGTCTTTGGGTTCCACCACATTGTTCTTGGACTTGGACATCTTTTCTATGCCGCCCATTTGCACAGGCTGGCCATCCGATTTCAATATGGCAGAAATTGGACGTCCCTTGTCATCATGCTGGACTTCGATTTCATTCGGATAAAACCAGATTGTCTTGCCGCTGGCATCTGGTCGATAGTAAGACTCGTTGAGCAACATGCCCTGGGTGAACAAGTTTTTAAAAGGCTCGTCTATCTTGACCAGACCCAGGTCACGCATGGCCTTGGTCCAGAAACGTGCGTACAGCAAATGCAGAACCGCATGTTCGACACCGCCTATATACTGGTCCATCGCCATCCAGTAATCATTGCGGCCATCCACCATGGTTGTCGCATCAGGGCAGGTATAACGCATGAAATACCAACTGGAATCAACGAAGGTGTCCATGGTGTCAGTTTCACGGTGTGCCGGGCTGCCGCATTTAGGGCAAGGCACATTCAGGAAATCTTCACGGTGTTTCAATGGATTGCCAGAACCGTCAGGGATGCAGTCGGTAGGCAATACCACGGGCAAATCTTCATACGGCACAGGCACATCACCACAGCTGTCGCAGTGGATGATAGGGATAGGTGTCCCCCAATAGCGTTGACGGGAGATACCCCAGTCACGCAAGCGCCAGGTGGTTTTCTTTTCGCCGAGTTCTTTGGCAATGAGGTCGGCAGCCACTGCATCGACCGTTGCCTTGAAGCTCAGGCCATCATATTTACCAGAATTGATGGTGACGCCGCGTTGTTTGTCACCATAGGACTCTGCCCAGGCATCTGTCGTGAAGCTTTCACCTTCGATTGCCACTACCTGCTTGATGGCGATATTGTATTTTTTCGCAAAAGCAAAATCACGTTCATCATGCGCAGGCACGCCCATGACTGCGCCATCGCCATAGGTCATGAGCACATAATTACCAACCCAGACTTCGACTTGCTCGCCAGTCAGCGGGTGAGTAACGAAGAGGCCAGTCGGTATGCCCTCTTTTTCCTTGGTCGCCATTTCGGCTTCTGTCGTGCCGCCTGCTTTACAGACTTCAATGAAGGCTGCCAATGCGGCATTGTTCTTTGCTGCCAGCGTGGCGATAGGATGTTCCGCCGCTACTGCGCAGAAAGTCACGCCCATGATGGTGTCAGGACGAGTAGTAAATACATACAACTTGCCATTTTGTACCAGTGCGCCAGTTTCGTCAGCAATCTGATGCGGGAAAGCAAAGCGCACGCCTTCGCTCTTGCCTATCCAATTGCGTTGCATGGTACGCACTTGCTCAGGCCAACCATCAAGATTATCGATGCTGTTCAGCAGCTCGTCTGCATATTGGGTGATGCCAAAGTAGTAGCCGGGGATTTCGCGTTTTTCTACCAGTGCACCAGAGCGCCAGCCGCGGCCATCAATCACCTGCTCATTCGCCAGCACGGTTTGATCAATCGGGTCCCAGTTCACAACCTGGGTTTTCTTGTAAGCCACGCCTTTTTCCAGCATCTTCAGGAACAGCCACTGGTTCCAGCGATAGTAGTCAGGGTCACAAGTTGCGACTTCACGCTTCCAGTCAAATGCCAAACCTAAAGGCTGCATTTGCGACTTCATGTCTTCGATGTTGGCGTAAGTCCATTCGGCAGGCGACTTTTTATAGGCAATCGCCGCATTTTCTGCTGGCAGGCCAAATGCGTCCCAACCCATAGGCATGAGGACGTTATAGCCCTTCATACGCAACTGGCGTGCCAGCATGTCGTTGATCGTGTAATTGCGCACATGGCCCATGTGCAGCTTGCCCGATGGGTAAGGCAGCATGGAGCAAGCGTAGTACTTGCCCTTAGGGAAACGTGGATTATTTTCTACTGCCGTATAGGCATCGATCTTTTTCCAATGAGTTTGCGCCGATTGTTCGACGTCAGAGGGCGTGTATTTTTCTTGCATGGCGTAAGCAGAAGTAGATGCGAAAATGACTCAGAACCTTAGATTATAACTTGTTCAGGCACATTATTGAGGAAAGCCTGATGGACTAAGGCTGTCAGGACGATTTTGAGGCGAGAAGCAACTTGGCAAACGACGATCGGACGCTTATAAGATGTTTCTCGACTGACAAGCGGAGCCGTCAAATTTTCAATCAAGCTGCACAGACCTACGGCAGAACTACGGCAGAACTACGGCTGAACTAAGGTTTTTTAGCCTGCTTGCTATCAGTCACGAAAGAAATCCTGCCCAGTCCCTGCGCCTGGGCAGCAGCCATGACACGGGCAATGATTTCATATCGGGTGGCCTTATCCGCACGCAGTTGCAATTCTGCCTGCTTGTTCTTTTTCGCCAGAAGTGCCAGCCTGGATTCCATATCTGCCATGGCGAGCACCTGTTTATCCCAATACAGAATACCATCAGCGTCGAAGGAAATACGCACTGCATCTGCCTGGTCAGGCACCGGGGCAGACTGGGCTTGCGGCAAATCCAGTTTGACGGCATGCGTCATGAAAGGCGCCGCGATGATAAAGATGACCAGCAAGACCAGCATCACATCGACCATGGGCGTGACATTGATGTCCGCCATTGAAGTCAGGGGACGGGATGAAGATTCGCGCGGCGTGTGGAATTGACCGAATGTCATCTTTGGAAAAATATCAGACCTTGCTCATATGAGCATGCAAGTCGAAAGCAAAACCATCAAGCTCAGCCAGGGTAATGCGATTAATGCGGTTAAAGGCGTTATAAGCCAGCACGGCAGGTATAGCGACCAGCAAACCCAGCGCAGTCATGATGAGCGCTTCGCCCACTGGCCCTGCCAACTGGTCGATTTGTACCACACCGTTGGATGAGATGGCTGTCAAGGCGCGGTAGATGCCCCAGACTGTTCCCAGCAAACCAACAAAAGGGGCAGTTGCACCGACTGAGGCGAGAAAGCTCAGGCCAGTTTCCAGCTTGACCGTCAGGCCTTGCAGCTCCTGACGCAGGCTGCGCGTCAGGATTTCGCTCAGACCCGCATTGGCAGACAGGGTGGCACTGCGTTGTGCCGAGTCACTGGCTGAATGCGCAGCATCTGCCAATGAGATAAATACTTTGGATTGATCTGTCTGACGCAGCGCTGACAAGGCATCTGCCAGGCTGGGCGCACGCCAGAAGGCGTGCAAGCCGGGAGCCGCTTTACGGATACGCCAGAAACTCCAGCCCTTCATCAATATCAATGTCCAGCTCAGTACAGACATCAACAATAACAGCCAGCCAACCAGATGCCCAAGGGTATCTGCCTGTTCCCAGTAATGTGCGATTGCAGAATTCATGCGTGTGGCGCTTATTTCACTTATTTAAATGTCAGGGGAATACGTATGTTTTAACGCAGACCCAATACATCGTACATATCAAACAGGCCTGTAGACTTGCCTTGCAGAAAACGTGCCGCACGCAGGCTGCCATGAGCATAAGTCACACGACTGGAAGACTTGTGGCTGATTTCTACACGCTCGCCTATGCCAGCAAACAAGACTGTATGGTCACCAACAATATCGCCGCCACGGATGGTAGCAAAACCAATGGACGACGGGTCGCGCTCACCAGTGACGCCTTCACGGGCAAAGACGCCTACTTCATTGAGGTCACGGCCCAGTGCATCGGCGATAACTTCACCCATTTTCAGGGCAGTGCCAGAAGGAGCATCGACCTTGAAGCGGTGATGGGCTTCAACGATCTCGATATCATAGCCCTCGGCAAAGCTCTTGGCGGCCATTTCCAGCAACTTCATGGTGACGTTCACGCCCACACTCATATTCGGTGCGAACATGATGGCAGTTTTTTCTGCTGCGGCGGCAATCGCTGCCTTGCCTGCATCATCAAAGCCAGTGGTGCCAATAATCATCTTGATGCCATGCGCTGCGCAATACTCAAGATGCTTGAGTGTGCCTTCGGGGCGGGTAAAGTCGATCAGGTAGTCGGCATTTGCCAGGCCTGTAGCCAGGTCAGCAGTAATGCTGACACCAGAAGGCTTGCCCAGACTGGCGGCGGCATCCGTACCCAGGGCTGGTGAGGCGGGCACATCCAGCGCACCCACCAGTACCATGTCATCGGCATTGCTGATCGCCTCGACCAGCATTTTCCCCATACGGCCAGAAGCCCCGGCCACAGCGATTTTCAGTGCAGTCATTAATATTAATTTCTCTTTAGATTTACTTCTCTTTAGATTTATTTTTCTTTTTTCTTCGGCGCATCGGTCTCTATCACCGACTGCACACGGTTCAGGCCCAAAGCAGATTCGGTAATACGTGCCAGGTATTCTTTTTCATTCGGCAAATTGCCACCTTCAAACTTGGATACGGTACCATCCTTGAAATACACAGAGACGCGGCTGGTGATACGCTCGCCATTAGGTTTGATGAGGCGGAAAGGATAATCCCAGCGGTCTTCATGGAACATGTCTGTCAGCAGAGCTGTGCCCAGCACAAACCGCACTTGTTCGCGTGTCATGCCTTCTTTTAATTGCGCCACCATTTCCTGGGAAACAAAGTTACCTTGCTGTATGGAAACACGGTAAGGTGAAATAAAAGCCAGCACCTTGCCAAAACCAGTAGGCTCCACCACTTGTGCACCATTTGCGTCACTCGGTGCGCTGGATGTTGCATATACTGAAGTCCTGTCAGCCGATGACAACAGCGGAATAGGTGAGGAACATGCTGTCAGACCAGCCAGCAAAACCAGACCCGCAACGCGGCTCATCTTCTTCCGTGTTAATTCTGAAAACAACAGTTGCATAGATAACCTCTTAATTGAGCAACAAGCCCTAAAACCCGATATCATAAAGCAGATAGCAAATTTTTGATCGAAAACATGACAAACAGCTCCCCAAACCTCAAAGCCAGCGGTCTGAAAGCCACTCTGCCCCGCCTGAAAATCCTGGAAATCTTCCAGAGCAGCAAGGTTCGTCATCTGACAGCAGAAGATGTATATAAGATCCTGCTAAATGAAAATATGGATGTCGGTCTGGCAACTGTATACCGAGTCCTGACCCAGTTTGAACAGGCTGGCCTGTTAAACCGCAATCATTTTGAGACTGGCAAAGCCATTTTTGAATTGAACGAGGGTTCACATCATGACCATCTGGTCTGCCTGGACTGTGGCCGTGTAGAAGAATTTTTTGATGAAGAAATTGAACACCGCCAGCAAACCGTTGCGCTGGAACGTGGCTTTAAAATCGCCGAACATGCGCTGGCGATTTATGGCAATTGCACCAAGCCTAATTGCGAACACAAGACTTGAAGCAAGGACAAAACCGCCACTGTAGCTTCGCAAGCGCACCGGGCCATGAGTGCCCCGTGTGCGATCCAGCCTACTTATTGATCTTGGACACCACGGCTTCGACTGTATCTATGATTTTTTGCGCATTGAATGGCTTGAGAATATAGCCATGGATGCCGTTCTTGACTACTTCCGTAATCGTATCCTGGTCTTTATTGGCGGTGACCATCAACACTCTTGAATCTGGCAACAATTCACGTATGCGGGGCAGGATTTCAGTGCCGCTGATTTTGGGCATGACGATATCGAGCAAGATCAGATCAGGTTTCAGTTTCACCGCCATTTCCAGGCCGGTACCGCCGTCGGTAGCCTCACCAACGACGTTATATCCCTCACTGCGCAGTATGACCCTGAGCACCTCGCGGGTGACATCATTATCATCAATCAATAAAATCTTTGCGTTTTTCTTGTCCATAGCAACCCTGTATGCGCATCAATGTTTGCTTATTTTCTTTTTTGCTTCGCTACTTCAGACTGTATCTTAATGGTTTATTACTGACTAAGTGCATTAGATAATAATTTTGCAGTGATGTCTACGATGGGAATAACTCTTTCATACGCCATGCGGGTAGGGCCGATAACACCCAGGGTGCCAACTATCTTGCCATTGACTCCATAAGGCGCGGTGACGATACTCATTTCTTCCATGGGTACCAGTTGTGATTCACCGCCGATGAATATCTGTACCCCGGTTGCCTTGCTCGACACATCGAGTAACTGCATGAGGCTATTTTTTTGCTCGAACATATCGAACAGTTTGCGCAAAGAACTCATGTTCGAAGACAGGTCCTGCACATTCAGCAAATTGCGTTCACCAGAGATAACTACCTCGTCATTATCTTCATCCATGGCATTGCTGCCCGCTTCTACTGCCGCCTGCATGAGTCTGGTCATGTCATTTTGCAATTCCCGCAGCTCGCTATTAATACGGGTGCGTGCGTCGGTAAAGCTCAGGCCACCAAAATTCTGGTTCAAATAATTGGCTGCCTGCACCAACTGAGTTGGTGTGTAATCAACATCGGTCAACAGCAGCCGGTTATGCACTTCGCCGCCAGGTGCCACCACCACCAGCAAGATACGTTTTTCTGACAGGCGCAAGAATTCTACCTGCTGGAAAATCGACTCGGTACGCGGCGTCATGACGACACCGGCAAATTGTGACAACGACGATAATATCTGCGCCGCATTCGCAATTAGTTTTTGCGGAGACTGTGCATTCATATTTGATTGCATGCTGGACTGCAACCGGGAATCCATGCCTGCGCCATTCACATCTTGTACAGTCAGCAAGGTATCAACAAAGACGCGATAGCCCCTGGGCGTAGGGATACGGCCCGCAGAAGTATGCGGGCTGGCCACAAAGCCCATTTCTTCAAGGTCGGCCATGACATTGCGTATCGTCGCCGGGGATAATTCCAGGCCGGATATTTTGGACAAGGCGCGGGAACCCACAGGCTGGCCGTCAGCAATATAACGCTCGACCAGGGCTTTTAATAAAGTTTGTGCGCGGATATCTAGTTGCATGGTTTCATTTTATGCGTTCATGACTGACATGAACATAGAAAAATTCATAGCCATAGAGTCAGGTCATGCAGATTGGCAAATTCTGCATCCGGCTTGATATGAAGATGGCGCTCATCTTCAATTTTTAAAGCCTGCCTGTTCATCCAGCCGCCTTTTAATCCTGCCCGTTGCGCGCCTTGTACATCAAGCAATAAATCATCACCCACATACAAGACCTCGGCAGGTTCCAGGCCCAGCTCCTGGCAAGCAGCCAGAAATATCCTGGGATCAGGCTTGGCACAGCCAAAGCGAAAGGCAGCGATCGACACCTTGAAGTGATGCGCCAGCCCTATCGCCTGCAAATCGGCAAAACCGTTTGAGACTGTTCCCAGCAGCAGTTTTTCTTGCAAAGCCTGCAATGCCGGTTTGACGTCACTGTACAAGTCCACTTTGTTCCTGGCGTCGGCAAATACCGCCATGGCCTGGTCGGCTTTTTCGGCTGCCACCCCATGTTCATCAAACACCTGTTTGAGCAAGGTATGGCGCAAGGCCCATAAGTCGTATTGAAAACGCTGGTCACTCGCTACCAGCACATTCCTGCGCTCACGCAGTTTTTCCACATTGTAATTTTGCGCCACGGCGGGCGCATGTTCATGCATCCATTGCTGCAATGCTGATTCAGCATGGCGAATTACCGGTGCAACCGGCCACAAAGTATCATCCAGATCCAGCAAAACTGCTTTAATTGCCATAAAGAGCACTCATTCCATTCGTTGATGTCCTAATTATGTTCTAATCTTAGCCATCATGTCACCCTACCTTTGTTTATGACAGTACAGGCTAAAACCATTGCACTTGTTGGAAAATCTAATGCCTCAGGCATTGCGGACTCAATTCAGGAACTGGCCAATTTTCTCGCGGCCGCAGGACACCGCGTCGTCATCGAGTCAGAAACGGCGCAATACCTGCAATTAAGCGAATTCAGCAGCATGCCGGTGCCTGAGATAGGCAAACTGGCAGATGTTGCCATCGTAGTGGGTGGTGATGGCACCATGCTGGGCATAGCACGGCAACTGGCCCCCTATAATATTCCCCTGATCGGTATCAACCAGGGCAGGCTGGGTTTCATCACCGATATCGCGCTTGACCGCATGATCCCTGTCATTACAGAAATGCTGGATGGCAAATATGTCTCCGAGCGCCGCAGCCTGCTGCAGGCGATCGTGACGCGCGACGGCAACCAGATTTTCAGTGGTGTTGCCTTCAATGACATTGTGGTCTCGCGTGGCGCAGGCTCAGGCATGGTGGAATTACGTGTCGAGGTAGATGGGCATTTCATGTACAACCAGCGCTCGGACGGTCTTATCGTCTCGACGCCGACAGGTTCCACGGCCTATGCGCTTTCTGCCGGCGGCCCTTTGCTGCACCCTAGTTTATCCGGTATTGCGATGGTGCCGATCGCCCCGCATGCCTTGTCGAACCGGCCGATTGTTTTGCCAGACAGTAGCGAAATCGTTATCACCATCGTGGCCGGGCGCGATATCAGCCTGAATTTTGATATGCAAAACTTTGCCAGCCTGCAGCATCAGGACAGGATTATCGTCAACCGATCTGCTCATACGGTGACATTCCTGCATCCTCCCGGCTGGAATTATTACAACACCTTGCGCGAGAAACTGCACTGGAATGAATATCCATCGGTAGAGGGTGCGCTGAATTAGTTTTAACCCACCCACTCTTACGAACACAGAAGTCACAGGCTGTTGCTAGAATAGCGATTTCGCTATGCAGGGGCATCTTGACCAGCCCTGTTTTCTTAACAAACTCCTTCATGTCAGCCCATTATGTTGCGCACGCTTGCCATTCGTGATTTTGTCATTGTTGATACGCTGGAACTTGAATTTTCCTCTGGCTTTAGTGTGCTGACCGGAGAAACCGGTGCCGGTAAATCCATCCTCATCGATGCCCTGACCCTGGCCTTGGGTGGCCGGGGCGACGCCAGCATGGTGCGCGAGTCTGCCAGCAAAACGGATATCAGCGCAGAATTTGCCGTCAATGACATCCTTGCTGCCTGGCTGAAAGAACATGAATTCTTTGACCAGGACCAGCCATTGATCTTGCGCCGTACCATTGATAATGCCGGCCGTTCAAAAGCATGGATCAATGGCATCACCGCCACCGCAGGGCAATTGCGCGAAATTGGCGACATGCTGGTTGATATCCACGGCCAGCACGCACATCAATCCCTATTAAAAACTGAAGCACAGCGCGATTTGCTGGACATGCAAGGTGGCTTACAAGAGCAAGTCACAGAAGTTGGCTTGCGTTACCGCGCCTGGCGCAATATCAGCAAGCAACGCGAAGAATTTGAAACCAATGCCAAGAGTGTCTTGCAAGAGCGCGAGCGTCTGGAATGGCAAGTCGGCGAACTCGATAAATTGCAGATCAAACCCGGCGAATGGGAGAGTATCAGCCAGGAACATACCCGGCTGGCCCATGCTGCCAGCCTGATGGAAGGCGGACAAGAGGCGGCTACTTTGATCTCTGAATCCGAGCATCCGGTTCTGTCGCAACTGACTGCCATCCAGCAAAAGCTGTTGAAGCTGCTTGATTATGATGCGGCATTAAAGCCCGTCACCGATGCGCTGGAATCTGCCTGCATCAATTTGCAGGAAACCACTTATGCCCTCAATGTTTACCTGAGCCGCACCGAGCTTGACCCTGCACGATTGCGCGTGGTGGAAAACCGCGTAGAGGCGATACATACCACGGCACGGCGCTTTCACGTTGCACCTGAAAAACTGCATGAAGAATTTGCCACGCTGTCAGCCCAGTTGGCGCAGTTGTCGAATGCGACGGATATGGATGCCCTGAAAGCACAGGAAGAAAAAGCCAGGCTGGCTTATTTGCAGACCGCACAAAAACTGAGCAAGACCCGACAAAAAGTTGCCAAGGATCTGGGCGCGTCAGTCACCACAGCCATGCAAGACCTGAGCATGGGTGGAGGCAGCTTCTCGGTCGCACTCAATCCTGTAGAACCGGCCGCCTATGGCCTGGAACAAGTAGAATTTTTGGTGGCAGGCCATGCCGGGGTACAGGCAAGGCCGCTGGCCAAGGTTGCCTCTGGCGGTGAGCTGGCGCGTATCTCGCTGGCGATTTCTGTTATCACCTCTTGTGCTACTGCCACCCCTACCCTCATATTTGATGAAGTTGATAGTGGCATAGGTGGTGGCGTGGCTGAAGTGGTTGGGCGTTTATTAAAACGTCTCGGACAAGACAGGCAAGTCTTGTGCGTTACGCATTTGCCGCAAGTGGCCAGCCAGGCTAACCAGCACTTCCAGGTCAGCAAAGCCAATCACAATGGCAAGACTGTGTCACAGATAGAAGCACTCGATAACAAGCAAAGAGTGGAAGAAATCGCCCGCATGCTGGGCGGCATAGAAATTACAGCGACTACGCGCAAACACGCCAGAGAATTATTGGCATCTTAAGAAAAAAAACATCATGCGCTTCCTTAAAGAACCTGAATATTCACACGGCAAGATCGCCAAGACAGCCGTCGTGCTGATCAACCTGGGCACACCAGATGCACCGACGACATCGGCCGTGCGCCGTTATCTCAAACAATTTTTATGGGACAGGCGCGTGGTTGAAGTGCCGCGCCCGCTCTGGTGGATGATCTTGCATGGGATTATCCTGCCCTTCCGTTCTGGCCAGTCAGCAAAGAAATACGCTTCGATCTGGACCAAGGATGGTTCACCACTGAAAATACATACGCAAAAACAGGCAGCATTGCTGAAAGGCTATCTGGGTGAACGTGGACATGAAGTACAAGTTGCCTATGCCATGCGTTATGGTTCACCTTCCATCCCCGAAGTCTTGCAAAAACTTAAAGCCGACGGTTGTGAGCGCATACTGATATTGCCTGCTTACCCTCAATATTCTGCTACCACGACTGCCTCTAATTTTGACGCTATCGTTCAGCATTATCAGCAAGTCAGGAACATGCCTGAACTGCGCTTCGTCAAGAATTATCATGATCATGATGGTTATATACAGGCGCTGCGCATTTCCGTCATGGATCACTGGCAAAGCCATGGCCGCCCGGACAAACTGGTCATGAGTTTCCATGGTTTGCCCAAGGCTTTTTTATTGCGTGGCGATGCCTATCATTGCGAATGCTATAAAACCGCCCGCCTGCTGGCAGAGAAACTGGGGCTGGGCAAAGATGATTATGTGGTCACCTTCCAGTCGCGCCTGGGCCGTGCAGAATGGCTGCAACCTTACACTGCACCTACTGTGGCAAAACTGGCCAAGGAAGGCGTCAAGCGCGTCGATGTGATTTGTCCCGGCTTTATCGCTGATTGCCTGGAAACCCTGGAAGAAATCGCCATGGAAGTGAAGACCGATTTTCTTAAAGCGGGTGGCAAGGAATTCAATTACATCCCCTGCTTGAATGAATCACCGGCATGGCTGCGTGGCCTGGCTGAAATTGCAGAGCAGCATCTGATAGGCTGGCCAACCATGGTCACCGCCAGCGTGCGTGAACAACAAAAACAGCAAGCCCTGATCAGCCGCGCAGAAGCTAAACGTATGGGTGGCGAGCCCTGAGGCAGCAATGGCAAAAACTTATTTTATCGGTGATATACAAGGTTGTGCCGACCAGTTGCAAAGCCTGCTCAATAAAATAGAGCTGACCGAACCGGATGCACAGTATTTGTTTGCAGGCGACCTCGTCAACCGCGGCCCCAAATCGCTGTCCAGCCTGCGACTGATACGTGACTTGCAAATCGCTGGCCGGGCAGAATCGGTGCTCGGCAACCATGACCTGCATTTGCTGGCCGTTGCCAATGGCATACGCAAGGTGCATCGCAGCGATACCCTCGACGATATCCTGCAAGCACCAGACCGTGAAGAATTGCTAGACTGGTTGCGGCGCAGACCCATGGCGATTTTGCTGCATCAACATTTACTGATACATGCAGGCATATTCCCACAATGGTCAGCAAAGCACACCATGAAGCTGGCGCATGAAGTCGAAACACAGTTACGCAGTAAAGACTGGATAGACTTATTACACCATATGTATGGCAACACCCCGGCACAATGGCAGGATGATTTGCAAGGCTATGACAGATTACGCTGCATCATCAACGCACTGACACGCATGCGTTTTTGCAGTGCAGATGGTGTCATGGATTTTGACAGCAAGGACGGGCTCGACAGTGCGCCGCAAGGCTTTGCCCCCTGGTTTGACCTTTCACGCGCCAGCGAAAAACACACTGTGGTATTTGGTCACTGGTCCACCCTGGGCCTGATCTTGCGTGACAATCTGATCAGCCTGGATACCGGCTGCGTCTGGGGCGGCAAGTTGACTGCCGTTGCGCTGGAAGACCGACAAATTATGCAGATCGATTGTCCGCAGCAGCAAAAACCAGGGTAAGTATTACTCGCTTAAACCAAGTTCTTTCATCACCGCTGCACGCGCCACTTGTGCCACTTCTCTACGGTGCGCACCTTCGGTAGGAATGGCAGGCAGACGTACCAGTTCTGCGGTCATGCGCGGTGCCAGCAAGATGATGCGCATGCTCTCGGCAAATGTCATGTCGCCAATAAAATCGGCAGCAGTATGGAACTGCCCCTGCGCATCGAGATAGCGGACAACAAAGGGTTGCACAGGCACATGTGCTTCTATTGCTGCTTCAAACAGGTTGGCGTGAAAAGACAGCAAATTGCCTTGTGCTGCTGTCGTACCCTCAGGAAAAAACGCGATGCGCTTACCTGCTTTTATCTGATGTACCAGGCCTTCATAAATACGACGCACATCGCGCTGCCTGCCACGTACCAGAAAAATCGTGCCTGCTTTTTCACATAACCAGCCCAGCAAAGGCCAGTTGCGGATGTCTGACTTGGCGACGAAGTGACAAGGGTGCAGGGTATTGATGACAAAAATATCCAGCCATGACACATGATTGGATATAATCATCGCCGCTGCATTCACCGCACCTTCGCTTTTATCCTTGAAAGCCACCTCCACAGCACAGATGACAAGCAGCTTGACCGACCAGCGACGAACCAGCTCGTCACGCCTGGCATCGGAAGAAAACGGAAAGATCACGGCGCAAGTCAGCAGACCTGCGGTGAGATGGAGAAATATCCGGAAAAAATGCCAAACGATCATGCCCAAACGCCCATGCCCACAAAGGCTAAGATAAAAATTTCAAATCGCAATAAAACAAACGGGAGTACGGTGAACCATACTCCCAGCAAACCATTTTATTACCCAATAATACTTTAAATCATTTTCAAAGAATTCTGTCAGAGCAGATTCAATGCAGCATATCAAAGGCAATATGCCCTGAAACTATCGTGGCCTTGACCACACCCGGTAATTCATACCCCAGGAAAGGCGTGTGTTTGCCCTGGCTGGCGAGGGCTTTGGCTTCTACCTTCCAGCGTGTGGCTGGATCAAAGATGCAGATGTCGGCAGCCTGGCCAACCGCGATTTGTCCGGCAGGCACGCCTGCCACTTTGGCGGCATGCTGGCTGATCTTGGACAGAGCCAGCGTCATGCTGACATCACCACGGCTGTCTTCTGCCCATTTCAGTGCTAGTGACAATAGCAATTCAAGACCGGTGGCACCGGGTGATGCTTCGGCAAAAGGCAACAATTTTTCATCATCATCGACCGGTGTATGGTCTGAACAGATGGCATCGATGGTGCCGTCTTTCAATGCTGCAGAAATGGCATCGCGATCACGCTGGCTGCGCAAAGGCGGGGTCAGGCGGGCATTGGAATCGAAGTAGCCAATGTCGGCATCTGTCAGGTGTACATGATGTGCACCAACATCGCAAGTCAACGGCAAGCCTTCTTTTTTGGCCTTGCGTATCAAGTCCAGGCCAGCAGCAGAAGAGATGCGGCACAGATGCACTTTGGCACCAGTGGCACGCATGAGTTCAAACAGGGTATGCAGGGCAATCGTCTCGGCCATGACGGGCACGCCAGACAAGCCCAGGCGCGAAGCCAGCGGGCCACTATGGGCAACACCGCCCTTGCCTATATAGGCATCTTGCGGACGCAACCAGACGGTAAAGCCAAAAGTGGCCGCGTAATCCAAAGCTCTTTGCAGGGTATTGGTATTGGCGATGGTTTCTTCTGCCTGAGAGAAACCGATGCAGCCTGCCGCGGTCAGCTCCACCATCTCGGTCAGGGATTCGCCTTTCAAGCCGACGGTCAGCGCACCCAGCGGATAGACATGCGCCTTGTTTTGCATGCGCGCTCTTTGCTTGAGCATTTCTACCAGGCCTGATTCATCCAGCACAGGGTCAGTATCTGGCGGGCACACCAGACTGGTAACACCACCGCGCATGGCGGCCTGCAATTCAGACTCCAGCGTGGCCTTGTATTCAAAGCCAGGTTCACGCAGGCGGGCACTGAGGTCTACCAGGCCAGGAGCAACGATCAAGCCTGTGGCATCGACAGTTTTATTGGCGGCAAAGTCAGCAGGTGCCTGGCCCAGGGCAACGACCTTGCCGGCAGCAATAAACACGTCCTGTACTGCATCGGTCGCACTTGCCGGATCAATCACGCGGCCATTTTTGATATGTATTTTCATATTCTCCTCATACCCCGCCGCTGTTGCCTGCAACGATGCTCATGACTGCCATGCGCACGGCGATACCAAAAGTCACTTGCGGCAGTATCACTGCCTGCGGGCCATCGGCCACGGCAGAATCAATTTCTACACCACGGTTCATGGGGCCGGGGTGCATGACGATGGCGTCTGGTTTTGCCAGTGCCAGGCGTTCTGGCGTCAGTCCATAGCTCTTGAAATATTCTTGTGCTGAAGGCAGCAAGGCACCACTCATGCGTTCATTTTGCAGGCGGAGCATGATGATGACATCGACGCCTTTGAGGCCTTCATCCATGTTGTTGAATACACGCACACCCATTTGCTCAAGACCACCGGGCAACAGGGTACGTGGGCCGATCACGCGCACTTCGGGTACGCCCAGCATGGTCAAGGCATGGATGTCGGAACGCGCAACACGGCTGTGCAAGACATCTCCAACAATCGCGACTGTCAGGTTGGTGAAGTCTTTTTTGTAGTGGCGTATGGTGTACATGTCCAGCAAACCCTGGGTAGGGTGGGCATGGCGGCCATCACCGGCATTCACCACATGTACATGGTGCTGTTTGGTGTCGTTCAGATGCTTGGCAATCAGGAAAGGTGCGCCTGATGTGGCGTGACGCACGACAAACATGTCGGCATGCATGGCAGCCAGATTGTCGATGGTGTCGAGCAAGGATTCACCCTTGCTGGTACTGGACGCGGCGATATTGAGATTGATGACATCCGCCGACAAACGCTTGGAGGCAATCTCGAACGTCGTGCGCGTGCGGGTAGAGTTTTCAAAGAACAGATTGAAAACGCTTTTGCCACGCATCAGCGGCACTTTTTTGACTTCTCTGTCGCTGACGCTGACGAAGGAAGATGCGGTATCGAGAATATGATTAACGATGGCTTTCGGCAAACCATCTATCGTCAGCAAATGCTGGAGTTCGCCGTGTTTATTGAGCTGGGGATTATGCATGGTCGACAGAGATGCTGAAAGTGCCATCATCTGCACGTTGCAGATTGACAGAGACGGCGGGTTCAAATGAGGCGGTATGGGCGACAAAATCAGCAGCCACCGGCAATTCGCGGCCACCACGGTCTACCAGGGTGGCCAGCATGATGCGGGCCGGACGGCCATAATCAAATAGCTCATTGATGGCGGCGCGGGTGGTGCGGCCTGTATACAGCACGTCATCTACCAGGATGATTTGTGCGCCATCGACATCGAAAGGAATTTGCGTAGGTTTGACTTCGGCATGCAGACCCTTGGCGGCATAGTCGTCGCGATAAAAAGAGACATCGATGAGGCCCGCTTTATTCGGCAAGCCCAGGTCTTGCACCAGGCGCTCGGCTATCCAGGCACCGCCTGAATAAATGCCAACGATGGCGAGTTTGCCTTGTGCCAGCGCATGTGGCCTGATTTGCTCCAGTAGCTGCTGATACAATGCTTCTGCATCAAGCTGTGCAGCATTAGTGGTCGTGGTAATCATGGCGTTTCATCAAAATATTGTTGCAGAATGAGGGCCGCCGCATCGTCGTCGATAAACTCGCCACGCGAGCTGCTGAGTACGGCAGAAGAATAGCGTTCATCGACCAGCACGGCAGGCAAATTGAAGCGGCCATTGAGCTGGTTCGCAAAGCGCTTGCAGCGCTGCGTCATTTCATTGTCGGCACCATCGGGATGCATGGGCAAACCCACCACGCAGAGCACGGGCTGCCATTGTTCTATGAGCTTGGTGATGTCGGCAAATTTGCCATCATTGGTAGGGGCATGGATGATGCTGAGTGGTTTGGCCTGGCGTAAAAAGGTATTGCCAACGGCAACGCCTATGCGTTTTAAACCAAAGTCAAAGGCGAGTACTGTACCTTCGCTTGCAGCCATCAGGCATGCCCCGCTTCGGCTGCCAGCATCAGCGGGTCTATGCCCAGCAATTTGATGGCGGCGGCAAAACGTTCTTCCAGCGGCAAATCGAACAGAATGCGTGCGTCGGCAGCGACTGTCAGCCAGCCATTAGCCAGTATCTCCTGTTCCAGTTGGCCAGCACCCCAGCCTGCATAACCAACACTGATCAGGACTTGTTCAGGCCCGTCACCGGCGGCCACCGCTTCCAGTACATCGCGTGAAGTGGTGAAGGCGATCTCGTCTGTCACTTTTAATGACGATGAATACTCACCAACAGGAGTGTGCAGGACAAAGCCACGGTCATCCTGCACCGGCCCGCCAAATATAACCGGGCGCTTGCCTATGGGATGAGAGTCAGGAATGATTTCCAGCTTCAGGTCTATGCGGTCAAACAGGCCAGCCACAGTCAGCTCTATGGGGCGGTTGATGACCATGCCCATGGCACCGCGCGGGCTGTGTTCGCACAGATAAATTACCGTGCCGCCAAAGACGGGGTCCATCATGGATGGCATTGCAATCAGGAAATGATTGGTTAAATTCAATTCCAAATTGTTATCGTCTTCGCTTTTCACCTGGAATTTATGTCTGGAAGTCATCGGGGCCGACTGTGTCGCATCGTCGTGCAGATTGGTATGTAGTGATTTTGTTTGCTTCGCCATGGTCACATTTTAGCATTTTTAGCGTGTATTTTCGATGTGTGCTAAGGTGCCACACTGCGTTTTGACCACACTATCAGACAGATCATGCAAGAAAATAAAGCCCATAAAGCCCATAAAGCCCATAAAGCCCATTACCCGCGCTCACTAGTCTGGTTCCGCCGCGACCTGCGAAATTTTGACCATGCTGCCCTGTACCATGCCCTGCGGCAAAGTGACGAGGTCTACTGCGCTTTTATCTTCGATAAAACAATATTAGACAATTTGCCAGAAAATGACAGGCGGCTGGCCTTTATTCATGAAAGTATTCTTGAACTGGATCAAGAATTACAGCAAATGGGCGGTGGTTTGCTGGTGCGTTATGCCCATGCAGAGAACGCCATACCGCAACTGGTGGCTGAGCTTGGGGTGGATATTGTGTTCACCAATCATGATTACGAACCACAGGCAGTGGCCCGTGATGAATCCGTCAGGCAAGAATTATCAAAACGAAATTGTGCATTGCTGAGTTTTAAAGACCAGGTCATTTTTGAAAAGTCAGAAGTCTTGTCGCTGGCGAATGCGCCCTTCTCTGTTTTCACACCCTACAAAAATGCCTGGCTGAAAAAATTCCATGCAGAAGGAAGCGACTTTTATTCGCGCTCTTATCCCATAGAGAAATACGGGCATAAGTTAAGTACCATCTCTGGACAAACCATACCAACGCTGGCAGAAATGGGCTTTGCGCAGGCCGCCGAACGCCGCATGCCCGTTGCCGCGGGCATGTCGGGTGCACGGGGTTTGCTGGAAGACTTTGTGGGCCGCATGAAGCTATATGACCAGTCTCGGGACTTTCCAGCGATCAAGGGACCTTCGTATCTGTCAGTCCATTTACGCTTTGGCACGATATCGATACGGCAACTGGTGCAGGAAGCCATGCGGCAAATACGCATCTCTGCCAATCGCGGTGCAGAAATCTGGTTGTCCGAACTGGTCTGGCGTGACTTTTATTTCATGATCCTGCATCACCACCCGCATGTGGCCAGCCGCTCGTTCAAGCCAGACTACGACGCGATACGATGGGAAACCGGCCCGCAAGCTGACGCCCACTTCGCCGCCTGGTGCGAAGGCCGCACCGGCTACCCCCTGGTCGATGCCGCCATGCTGCAACTGAACCAGACCGGCTACATGCACAACCGCCTGCGCATGGTCACCGCCTGCTTCCTCATCAAAGACCTGGGCATAGACTGGCGCCGCGGCGAAGCCTATTTCGCCGAACACCTCAACGACTTCGACCTCTCCGCCAACAACGGCGGCTGGCAATGGGCATCGTCCTCCGGTTGCGACGCCCAACCCTACTTCCGCATCTTCAACCCCATCACCCAGTCAGAAAAATTCGACACCGAAGGCAAGTTCATCAAACGCTACCTGCCACAACTGGCGAAGCTGGACAAACGCAGTATCCATGCGCCGTGGAAGGTAGCTCCGCTGTTACTGGAGCAGGCCGGGGTGAAGATAGGTAGGGATTATCCATTTCCACTGGTTGAACATGACGTCGCGCGCAAGCAGACTTTGACGCGGTATGCGGTGGTGAAGAAGGTGGCTACGCATGATGAGGATGAGTGAGGAACTGAAGGCTAGGCGAACTAATACGATAGCAATGTGTTGATGTGGTTTTGACGTTGGTTTTGACGTTGGTTTTGACGTTGGTTTTGACGTTGCTGTTGTTGTTGATTTTGAAGTTGCTTTTGACTTTTTGCGGTTTCCCATGTGTAGACGCCATTTGTGCAATACAGAAAATGGAAAGAGAAAGGCCGATGTTTGAGCATAGCGAGTTTTCGGACTTTCCCATTTTTTGTACTGCACAAATGGGAACCCCGCAGGGGCGGCTGCGCCTGGGTCGCCTTTTTGGCTTACCTTTTTGGCGAAGCAAAAAGGTAAGTAGCCGCCGGTCTACCACCGGCCTGCAATCGTAATTCAACACATGTCTGCATTAAAAATCTGTGGCAGAAAAATCCAGTTACTGCGTGCAATGAACGCCGCTGGATTCCAGCCAAAAGCGCGCTGGAATGACGACTTTTAGTGCACGGCCATTCAATCACGATAAATTACAACGGCAAAAAACCAATACCAATAATTTAAAAGTCAGCGTGTAATGCCTCTGACTCCTCTGTATCCCTGTATCCATCTCACACTTTCCCTTCCGGGTTCAGAAAAGTGTAAATTTTAATCAGGACGGGTCACCAAAAACAAAAAAGCAGAGATCACTCTCTGCTTTTTTGACTACGTTAATTCTACAGCCTACTTACACGATCACCGCGGCATCCTTACCCAGGAACCCCATAATCGCCCCCAGCAAATCATCCTCACGATAAGGCTTACCAAAGTACTCATTCACACCGAGTTCTTTCGCATAGTTCCTATGCTTATCCGCAGTACGCGAAGTGATCATGATGATAGGGATATGGCTGGTACGTGAATCACTGCGTACGTTGCGCGTCAGATCGAAGCCATCCATGCGTGGCATTTCGATATCGACCAGCATCACGTCTGGTGTCACCGACTGCAACTGCTCCAGCGCATCAATACCGTCTTTTGCCAGGATGACCTGATAACCCTCACGAGTCAGCAAACGCTGGGTAACGCGGCGTACAGTCAGGGAGTCATCGACTACCATTACTGTATGCTGGGTACGCAAGCCCTGTACTGGCTGGGCTTTGGTTTCAGCCACTGCCGTTGCTGCATGCAGGTTGGCGACAGCACCCATTTCAGGCGTCGCTTCTGCACCCAGTTGCTGCAGGCGTGCATGTTCGTGTTCCATTCGTTGTGCCAGTGGCACAGGGTTCAGGATCAGAACGATTTCACCAGAACCGAGTACGGTCGCGCCAGCAATACCTGTCATACGCGCCAGTTGCGGGCCAATGTTTTTAACAACTACCTCGCGGTTACCCAGAACGTCATCTACGTGAATGGCAACACGCTCGCCACCGCTCTTCATGATCAGCAGCGGGCTGTATTGTTGTGTCATCGGCGTTGCATCGTCCTGACCCAACATGGAGGACAGGTAGTACAAAGTCACGCGCTGACCTTGCCACATGACTGCGCCTTCGTTGTAGGCATTGGCCAGGGCATTGGATTTCAGTTGCTGTACTTGCTCGACCAGAACGGAAGGTACGGCGAAGGTACGGCCACCGGAGCTCAGCAAAACTACCTGCGTTACCGCCAGCGTCAAAGGCAGACGAATAATAAATTCAGCGCCCTTGCCTTCGTTGGTCGTCACTTCTACACGTCCACCCAGCGATGCTGCTTCGGAGCGGACCACATCCATACCAACGCCACGACCGGCGAGTTCGGTGATTTCAGTCGCTGTTGAGAATCCAGGTTCGAAAATCATATTGGCTGTTTCCAGCTCGCCAGGATTATCTTCATTGGAGATCAAACCGACGGACAGCGCTTTTTCGCGGATGCGGGTCAGGTTCAAGCCCTGGCCATCATCGCTGAAGCGAATCACAACTTCATTACCTTCCTGACGGATTTCAATGAGCAATTCACCGGTTTCTTCTTTGCCATGGTTACGCCTTTGTTCACGGCTTTCGATACCGTGGACAATCGCATTACGCAGCAAATGTTCGAAAGGGCCGGCCATTTTTTCCAGAACGCCCCTATCCATCTCTACCGTCGCACCACGGATATCCAAGTTCACGCGTTTGTCGACTTCTTTGGAAGTCTGACGGGTCACGCGATACAGACGCTCGGAAATACTGGCGAAAGGAATCATACGCACGCGCATCAAATCCTGTTGCAAGTCACGAGTCAAACGCGCTTGTACCAGCAAGTCATTGGTTGCGCCGTCGATAGTACGCGTCAAGTTGGTTTGTACGGTGGCCACGTCGCTGACGCTTTCGGCCATCATGCGTGTCAGTTCTTGCAGGCGGGTGAAGCGGTCAAACTCGAGCGGATCAAATTCACGGTCACCCGAAAGTGCCATACGTGAAGTGATCTGGGTTTCTGCCTGAATTTCAACTTCACGCAACTGATCACGCAAACGGTTGACGTTCTCTGTCAACTCGCTGAGGGACGAGCGCAAGGTGCTGACTTCATTTTCGAGACGTGAACGCGAGATGGAAACTTCACCAGCCTGGTTCACCAGGCGGTCAAGAATATCTGCACGTACACGCACCAGCGTCGCTGGCGTATTGGCGGCTACCGCTACTGGTGCGGCTGCTGCCCTGGCCGGTATGGCACGGGTCATGAGCGGCACGACAGGCGTCAGGTTGACCAGTTCATTGATCACTACTGGCGCATCTGTATTGGTCGCAGCCATTTGTTCCTGGAACTGATCCAGTTCTTGTGCGGCAGTCAGTGGTGCATCAGCTTGTACTGGTGTTGCATGCGCTTCTGGATGCAACAGGCGGTCAAACATGTGCATGCTGTGATCATGGCGCGCCAGCAAATCATCCAATAGCGAAACGCGGACTGCACTACCACCATGCATCAGGGTTTCGATGCGTGATTCCATGTCATGGATGTGCTGACCCAGGCCCATGGCACCGGCCATACGTGCACTGCCTTTGATGGTATGCATGATACGGGCAATGGCTTGTGGTGCTGCCATGTCGTCCGGTTTTTCTTGCCAGGTGCGCAGCAACTGACCAACCATAGGCAACAAGTCATTACCTTCTTCTATGAAGACAGGCAACAAGTCCATATCCAGATCATCACGGATCTGCACACTACCGTCACTGACTGGCGCAACATATTCAGGCGCTGCCTGAACGACCGGCGTAAAGCTTGCCGGTGTTGCCGGGATAGCTACTGCTTCCACTATTTCTGGCTCGGCAACAGGCTCTGGCACTTCTACATGCGCAGGCTCAACGACCGGATCAGGCTCAATCGCAGGCGCGTGCTCTACAGCAGGTGCCTGCTCAACAACAGGAGCAAGCTCTGCATGCGTTTCCACCAGATGGATATCATCCATGGCGTCGAGCATGATGGAACCGATGCGGTCAGTAATCGTTTCTGCTGGCGTTTCTGGTTCTGGCAAGCCTGCTGCAATGACAATTTCTGCTTCCAGAGGTGTCTCAACTGCCAACTCTTCCGCAGTTAACATTTCTGTCAAATCTTCGCCCAGAACAGGCAAAGCTTCCAGCACTTCTGCATCATCCAGATTGAATTCTGCGTCAGACAGAGTTTCGGTGACGACCGGTATTTCAACCACATCAATTGCTTCAGTCAGCTCACTGACTTCGATCGCTGGCAACTCTTCTGACAGAGATGTCAGGTCGAGTTTTTCATTCGTGGAAGTGATGAATTCTTCATCTGCACCGGCGTTGGAACGCTCGATGACGACTTGCAGCAAATGTTCAAGCTGACGGATCTCTTCTGGAGCCGATGCGGCCATTTCTGACAAGGCAAACTTTTGCAGCATGCGTTTGGCAGAATCCAGAGAGCGGTCCAGCACGTCGTATTCTGATTCCAGCAATACGACGGGATGACGTTCCAGTCTCTGCAAGACAAATTCCAGGCTATGCGCCAGTTCTTGCAAAGGCTTGAGTCCGACAGTTGCCGAACTACCTGCCAGAGAATGGCTGGCGTGAATCGCATGTGTAGAAACATGGCGATGCGGCTCGTGTCTCCACTCAGCGAAGTCTTGCACCAGGAAACGGACGATTTCATCGGTTTCTGCCATGTAGATGGAATACAGCGGCAGGCTGATTTCTATATCGCCAATGCGTTTGATATTGTCGTCCACACTAGGTGCGGGGATGGACAGATCAGGGAAGTCGATGATTTTTGCCGTGACAATTTCACTGACTTGCGCAACTGGTGCAACTTCAAACACTGTTACGTCTTCTGCATGATGCTCTGTCTCTGCAGGCAAGACTGTTCCAGGCTCATCGCTGGCAATGCTGAGTTCAGGCAACAGACTCTCGGCAGATGCGGCAACAAAATCTGCCAACTCCAGCGCTTCTGAATCTGGCACAGACGAAGCTGCGGCTGGAATGTCAATCGCTTCTATGACTTCTGACAATTCCAGTGACGGTACATTGGCTACAGTTTCGGCCAACACGTCAGGAGAACCATCTTCTGCCTGGGCTGCCGGTACACCTGATACCAGAATTTCTTCCTGTACAGCATCCAACGGCAAATCAGCGACCAGTTCTTCAGCGTCAGGAACTGGCATGTCTTCTGCTGCTACAGCAACTTCCAGAGCACGGTCAAGTGACAGGCTATCTACAGGCGAGCTGGTTTCTGCAACTTGCGCAGGTGTATCCAGTGTCAATTCAGGCAAGTTGGCGAATGCTGGAATCTCGACAGCATTAATCTCGACAACAGCTGGATGCTCAACATGTTCAGTTGTGACGGTAAGCTCAGGTACTGCTGGCACTTCTGCCGCAGCCGGTTCGGCATTCACCAGTTCTACCGGTGTAAATTCAAACGCGTCAAATTCGGAAGCTGCATGCTCAGTTGCTGGAGTAGCAGCCACTTCTTCCACTGCGGGCGTTGCCATGTACCCGATTTCAAAAGCTTCTGCAACTTCGTTAGTTTCAGGCAGGGCAACAGCCTGAATTTCTTCAACAACTGGAGTAGCGACGACTGGTTCAGGCGCAACAACAGGTGCGGCGACTACTTCAGGAATATCCTGATAATCCTCGCCGGCCTTGACACGTTCAGCAGCGGCGATGATCGCTTTGCCTGTCCGTGCGGAAATACCACTTTGTTTCAGCTCACCAACCCATTCAACCATTTCGCGCGCAGTGCGGTCCAACAGGGCATACAGATTTTCATCACCACTACGTGAATCAGACAGCCACAGGTTCATGACCTGTTCTATGCTCCAGGCGGCTTCACCAAACACCATCAGGCCAACCATCCGGCCACTGCCTTTGAGGGTATGGAAAGAACGGCGCAAGCTGGTCAGGTATTCCTGGTTATTGGTATCTTTTCTGGACAACGGCAAGGTGGTCTGGACATACTCCAGCACCTCATCAGCTTCCATGAGGAAGATTTCCAGCAATTCAGCATCAATCGCATCATCACCTTCAGGAATATCCTGAGCCGGTGCGGCAGCAACGGCAGTGTCAACTGTTGGCGTTGTCACTATTTCCTGCAAGGCACCAGAGCCACTTGTGGCATCGGTTGCTGCCAGCAGGGCAATGGCAGACTTCGCACGTTCTGAAGCCGCAGTATCGTCCAGTAAGATAGCCACGGAACGTTCGGATTCCAACGAGCTTTTCAGTTGTGCTTGCAGACCTGCGTCTTCTGGCGCGGCAGCCAGGGATGCTGCCAGGCGGGCAGATTCCTGCTGTTGCTGAGCCAGTTCCTGCTCGGCAGTCTGCAAGATAGCGATCTTGGGTTCCTGACCATGTGCTTCATCGCCAGGCAGATGAATGTCTGCGCTAGGCAGCAATTCCTTGCTTGCCTGGGCTTCGAGCAAATTGGAACGGAACAGGCCGGCTTCTTTGTCGAAGCTGAATTTCTTTTTCGCCGTATCCGGCTGAGAATGCAAAGTTTCAATGAAGAAAGACAGCGCACCTATGTTTTGCGCCACATTTTCATGCGAGGCCGCCTGCGCAACAGGATCTATCGCATCTTCTTCTTTGAAGCTGCTGATCATCCGACGTGTATGCTCGACTGCCGCCATAGCGTCGTCCTGATCCAGCATCGCCAGAGCGCCACCGATCTGGTGCAAATTGCCGTCAATGGGTTTCAGCGTTTCTTTGTCAGCGGGATTGCGGAAATATTCATCCAGCACTTTTTCTATATGACGCAGGCTGGACTGCATTTCAGCAACCAGTACACCCATGGTCTGACGTTGTTGCGCTTCGCGGGAAATTTCACCCATCCAGCTGGCTTGGGTTTGCGGCGTTTCACCGGAAACGACGGACAGCAAACGGGTCGTGATTTCTTCAGCGCGTTCAGCAAAATTGGCTGGCAGGCGTGTGACGTGATCAAGTGCATGCTCAACAAACAGCAGGCTGGTGGCCAGCTCTATGCCCAGCTTGCTGCCATCTGGCGAATGCGCGACACTGCGGGCAATGCCGTTCAGTTCACGCAAGAGTTTTGCCAGTGCTGGCGCATTCAGACCTGCGCCGGTATCGGCCAGGTCAGTCATTTTTTGGGAGAACTTTTCTGCCAGGCCAGTTTCGCCATTGGCTATCCTGCCCCACAGGTTTTTGACTGCTGACAATTGTTCTTTTGCCGCTGTCAGTGCACCTGCCGTGATCTGGCCATAATTCTTTTTGTCGTAATCGAAAGGCACTTTGTCATCAAGCTGGTAAGCCTTGCGTACCCTGGTGACAAAAGGAGAAGGGTTTTCAACCTGGGCCAGGAAGAACAGTGCATCGCGCAACAGGCGCTCCGGGATGGTGCTGACACCTTCTACCAGACGACGAATTTGCAGATTAATGCGGCCAAATATCTGTTTGACATATTGCTGGTTATCGATGGAACCATGGCCTACGGCTTCAACAAAAGCACGCATGACAACCCAGAAAGCCTTGGCTTGCGAGTTGGTCTGGCCATTTTCAATTTCCGCAATCATGTCATGCATGGCTTGCGTAGCAGTGCGTTGCTGTTCTTTGTCCTTGCTGGTCAATACGGTCAGCAAGAGTTTTTCAAAACGCTGGCGCAAGCCGGTATAACTGATGGCCACAGCCTTGCTGCTGACGGCCAGTTCAGGTATCTGCTCTTTGGCGGACAGCGACGGGAAAAACAAGTCCGCCGGATGTATTCTCTCGGCACCTTTGAGTTCTAGCAAGGCGCGGTAGTACGGGAACAGGCGTACTGGCTGATGCAGCGAGCCAGACAGCAAGTCTTCCAGATAGCGCAAGACAGCATGGAAGGCATCAACAATGACTTCAACATTTGCCTGTGTCATTTCAAGCTGGCCGCTTTGCAGGCGCTCGAGCAATTCTTCTATGGTTTCTGTAACGATGGATACGCCATCGATATCAACAATCTGCAAGGCACCATGGGCCTGATGCAGATAGCTTTTTGCATGTAATAAGGTGGTGGGACGGGTTTCAGTGTCCTGGCCAAGTGCGTCCGTCAGCATCTTGCCAGCATTCGTGATTGCTTCCCGCACTTCTCCCATCACCCAGGATAGCGGCCCGATGTCGAACTGCTCCTGTGGGAGATCTGGCGATTTTGATAAATCGGATGTCATGCGTACTCCGCAAACTCAAGGGCAATGAACCTCAGTCCATTGCCGTGCAAATATGATAGGGTTGCAGCTAGTGGACTGTAACAGTGAAAACGTGAGTGAAGGACATCTGCCCGGCCAACCAGGGCAAGGCCAGGCTTCCAACTATACTCAGCAATAGCTTGGCTATCTCGAGTATGTGCAACGCCACCCTGGTCGGCGCGCACATGGCAGACACTTCGTTTTTCACTGTTAAGGTCCACTCTCACAACCGGGGCGTGAAAATCAGGCGGCAACCCGGAACCGTGACACAGAGTTCTTGAGTTCTTCCGCAAGCATGGACAATTCTTTAATGGACACCGCAGTTTGCTGCGTACCATGCTGCGTTTGCTCGGTGATGGTCAAAATGTGCTGAATATTTTGTGCAACGCCGTTGGCTGAGGTAGCTTGTTGTTCCGTCGCCAGCGAGATACCTTGAATCAGTTCCGCGAGACGGTTGGAAACGCTACGGATTTCAGACAGCGCCGTACCGGCCGCATCTGACAGTTTTGCTCCCTCAACCACACCCTGAGTGGATTTTTCCATCGCGGCAACCGCGTCATGGGTATCCGTTTGAATCGTACGAACCAGCGCACCAATCTGCTTGGTCGCTTCAGCTGAACGTTCCGCCAGACGCTGAACCTCTTCCGCAACCACCGAGAAGCCCCGGCCTGCTTCACCGGCTGACGCCGCCTGAATCGCCGCATTCAGCGCCAGTACGTTGGTTTGTTCGGTAATGTCGGAAATCAGTTCAGTGATCTCACCAATCTCTTGTGAAGATTCACCCAGACGTTTAATACGTTTGGAAGTTTCCTGGATTTGTTCGCGAATCTCGTTCATACCCTTGATGGCGTTTTCCACCGCATGGGCACCTTGCTCCGCCGCAGCAACCGATTGACGCGCAACCAGTGCTGACTCATTCGCAGAGCGGGAAACATCGGTAATCTCAGCCGCCATCGTCAGAACAACCTGACCGGCATCAGAAATCTCGCGTGACTGTTGTTCAGACGCTGTCAACAAATCGCTGGAAATATTCTGCGCTTGTGTAGATGCTGAAGTAACCTGTTCTGCCGTTGCCGTAACACGACCTACCAGACCGCGCAACTCTTCCACCGTGTAGTTAACCGAGTCGGCAATCGCGCCTGTGATATCTTCAGAAACCGTCGCTTGCACAGTCAAGTCACCATCCGCAACCTCTTGCAATTCATTCATCAGTCGCAAAATCGCAGCCTGATTCTGATCGTTCGCGGCTTTCGCTTCTTCTTCCTGTTTCTGCGCTTGCATCATTTGTGCCGCAGCTTCAAGACGACGATCATTCGCTTCTTTAGCGCGGTTACGGCTTTCCTGCAACTGAACGAAACCCACGCCTACCGCAGCCAGCAACGCGAAGAAGGCGGAACCCAGCATTACATAGAAGTAGACACTGGTACCATCCTGCTCAGCGGTGTACGTTTTCTGCAATTTGGACAGTTTGTTTTTGAGATCTTCGTTCTCATTAAACACCAGCTGTTCGGATTGTTTTGCAGCGATAAAGTTTTGCAGATTGCCCAAAATGCTGGAAACCCATACCTGATATTCAGAGAAAGTTTTTTGCAGTTCAGTGAGTTTGTCGCGGGTATCGGCATCCTTGGTCGCTGTCAGGCGCAATACATCACTACCTTTCAGGAAACCATCGACCAGATCGCGGAAAGTATTGGTATCCTTACCCAGCAAGAACGCCGTTTCAGGATTAACACCCTCGGAAGTCAGGAATTCATTCGCGCTACGACCCAGACGCTGGGTCAACATGACCAGCTGACCGGCAGCATTAATTTCACGCGCGGAACCACCGCCCTGTACTTTCAGTGTAGAGATTTGTTCCGTCAGTTCCAGCAGGATTGGGGACAGGGCATTCATTTTTTGCAGAGTCTGACCGAACCCCGTCAATTCTTTTTGACGGTTCAGGATCGTTTCCGCAGCCTTGTTGGAGTTATTCCAGGCTTTTTGCGCTTCTTTGACGACAGGTTCCAAAGTAGAGTCAGCACGTTTGACCGAACGGCCCTGGTAGGGACCACCACTCAGCAAAACACCCAGATCGGCATTTAATTCGCCACGGCTGTCCTTGAGTTGTTTAAACGCCTCGACGTTACCCTGAATCGCATTCGGTGCCGCTTTACCGATACGCTGCGAGTGCATCAGCGCCTCACCGGCGATCTGTGCCTGCGTAGACAGCAGCGTCGATTGCTCAGAGTTCAGATACACGGAGACACCACCCAGCAACAGGAAAAATCCCATGGTGTAGAGCAAGAAGTTGGTCTGACGGCGAACTGACATGCCGCCAATAATAGGCAGGCGCATGCCACTGCCTTTTTCCAGAGGGTCACCGATAAAGGTGGCGTCGCCATACGACTCTACTTTAGTAGCAGCTGCTGCCACCGCAGGCGTGGCAGCAGCTGCCTCCTGCTCTGGCGTCAGCATTTTGACGTTGCTTGCTTCTTCAACTTCAACCGAATCAGCATTCCCGAACGACCTTGCCGCAACTTCTGCTCCGTCAATTTCCGGATTTTCTTTATCTTTGGACAAGAACGGTAGATTAAATGCCATTACTAAGTCTCCTAAACGATTGAAAAGCTGTCGGTATTGCTACAGTGCACATACCGACTTAAATACCTATTTGCAAAAAATCCTGGTCTTGTACCAATGTGGCCAGACTAAGCTCAAACCAGATGTTGCCATCCTTATCCCTGTACTTTTTCCTCAACCAGGCCTTGCTTTCAAGCTGATTGTCTTCAAAAGGGATTTCTTCCATTTCTGAAACTGTACGCAAACCCAGAACCTGGGATACCAGCAAACCGCTGTTAAATGCCATGCCGGGAGCAAAAGCAACAATCCGGCATTGTGTATCAAGCTTGGTGTTATCCATGCCCTGGAAACGCGGCAAATCGACGACGCCAGTCAAATTGCCACGGATATTGGATAGCCCTATATACCAGTCGCGTGTCAACGGCACCCGTGTCAGGGTACCGGCAGTGACGATCTCCCCGGATTCTCGCAAATCCAGGAGATAACGTCCCTGTCCTATCATAATGCCCAGCTGGCTGAGTTTCGTATAGCCGCCACGCTGGGCAGCTTGCATGCGTTCAACCAGCTGCGCCTGAAATTCACGCAAACGGGTACGTCGCACGCCCTTTTCAGGTTTGACGACGTCCAGATTTGCTGCAGCAGTTTCACGCACAGTCTGATTCATGAGGCAATCCGAAGATATCTTATTGTTGATGCAAGAATTAATACTTGTCTATACGGATTAACCGAGGGCCGAAATTTTCGCCAGCAATTCTGCCGGATCAATAGGCTTCACCAGGTAATCGCGGGCACCTTGACGCAAGCCCCAGATACGGTCAGTTTCCTGATTTTTGCTGGTGCAAATAATCACAGGAACATCTTGCGTATCAGGATCTTTGGCGATCGCACGGGTAATCTGGAAACCATTTTGTCCAGGCATGACCACGTCCATCAGGATCAGTTGTGGTTTGTCTGCCTTGATTTTTGTCAGGGCTTCTTCGCCGTTTTCAGCTGTTGATACTGAAAAACCATTTTTCACCAATACATCGGTCAGGAAATAGCGTTCTGTTGGAGAATCGTCTACTACCAGAATTTTTTGAATGGCCATCTTGTTTTACCTCACATTAACTAACTTAACTATATAAATCTATGTCGCCGAAGTGTAATTCTTTACCGTTTTCAGCAGACTGTCCTTTGTAAAAGGCTTGGTCAGATACTCATCAGAGCCGACCATTGCGCCACGGGCACGGTCAAATAAACCGTCCTTAGAAGACAACATAATTACCGGTGTATCCCGGAATTTCGCGCTTTTTTTTATCAAAGCGCAAGTTTGATATCCATCCAGCCTAGGCATGAGGATATCGCAAAAAATCAGGTCTGGATGAGAATCATTAATCTTGGCGAGTGCATCGAAGCCATCTTCTGCCAATACTATTTTGTATCCGGCCTGACCAAGGAAAATCTCGGCCGAACGGCGTATGGTGCTGCTATCGTCAATCACCATGATTTTCAAGTTCTCGTTGCCTGTCAACGTTGACATAAAATCATCTCTTCCCGGCAGTATTAAGGTTACATATCACTGTAACAAAAAATCGCACATTTGCGCTTTTTTTCCTTGAATAAACATATTAAGCAACATCAAAATCGATAAATCGATCAGATTGCCACCATTTCGAAGTCTTCTTTGCGTGCACCGCACTCTGGACAAGTCCAATTCATGGGTACATCTTCCCATTTGGTACCAGCCGGAATTCCGTCTTCAGGGGAGCCTTGCTCTTCATCATATACCCAACCGCAAATCAAACACATCCACGCCTTGAAACCACCCTTTTCCGTTACCGTATCAGTCACGACTAAAACCCTTCAATCAAGTAAAATATTGAAACTGCTGCAAATATTCTGTTTGCAATGTGTTACTAATGGCATTTGCGCGAGTAAATAAGTCCTCACGAAGTCAGCTATATTAATCTACCCAACGTGCAAAACCAAATTTCTCCACTAATACTTAGCTTTGGCGCATCAGATCCTGTTGCTGCCACCGGTATCCATGCCGATCTGGCATCATTTGCGGCCATGGGCTGTTATGGCTTACCCGTTATCACCGCCATTTTAACTGGTGATACGTCGCAAATCGATGATTTACATCCACTTGATGGAGATTTAGTCGATGAACAGGCACGTACCGTGCTCGAAGACATGCCCGTACTGGCTTTTAAAGTCGGTCAGGCAGGCAGCGTCGAGAATGTCACCGTCATCGCCGAGATCGTTTCTGACTATCCTGAACTGCCGCTGGTACTCGACCCCTTCAATGCTGCCCTGACAGAACAAGGGCCAGAAGCAGAAGACCTGGTTTTGGCAATCCGCGAATTATTAATTCCACAAGCAAGTCTGCTGATGATCTCTGCTGTTGAATTGTCGCGCCTGGCAGAAACCTGGAAAGAAAACACTGAGACCGACGCTGAGGCAGAAACCGAAGACCTGGCAGCCGACACCATGATGCTGATCGAATCCGGCTGCGAGTATATATTAGTCACGGGCACAGCGGGTGAAACTGGTGAGGTGGTTAACACTTTATATAATGAATCCGGCGTCGTCAGGCGCGACACCTGGCAGCGTTTGCCAGGTTCACATGCAGGCGCAGGCTCCACTTTGTCTGCCGCGATTGCCGCCCTGCTGGCAAATGGGCTGGAAATACCCGAGGCCGTGCTGGAAGCCCAGGAATTTACTCATGCTGCCCTTAGCCACGCGCAAAGACTGGGCATGGGCAGGCTGATACCAGACCGTTATTTCTGGGCCAGGGAAGCCAGCTAACTGTTGGCTACTACTACACCAACTAATATAGACGTCTTTATTTACAGACATCCTCTTTGCATCATCACTTATTGAAGCTCCATCATGACCGATAAAAATGACATCCTGTTTGCCCGCGCCCAAAAGACCACGCCTGGTGGCGTCAATTCTCCCGTGCGCGCCTTCCGCTCTGTCGGAGGTACGCCGCGTTTCATCACGCGCGCAGCTGGCCCTTATTTTTGGGATGCAGAAGACAAACGCTATATCGATTACATAGGTTCATGGGGCCCTGCCATTGTTGGCCATGCTCACCCTGAAGTCATCAGCGCAGTACAGGAAGCTGCCGCCCGTGGCCTGAGTTTTGGCGCGCCGACTGAAGGTGAAATCGAGATGGCAGAAGAAATCTGCAAACTCGTGCCCAGCATAGAGCAAGTGCGCCTGGTATCGAGCGGAACAGAAGCCACCATGAGCGCCCTGCGCCTGGCACGCGGCGCCACCAAACGTGACAAGATCATCAAGTTTGAAGGTTGCTATCATGGCCATGCTGATTCTTTGCTGGTCAAGGCTGGCAGTGGTTTGCTGACGTTTGGCAACCCTACATCTGCCGGTGTGCCGGAAGACTTCAGCAAACATACCCTGGTGCTTGACTATAATAATTGCGAGCAACTGGAAGAAGTGTTCAAGTCCATCGGTGAGCAGATCGCTTGCGTGATCGTTGAGCCAGTCGCAGGCAACATGAACCTGATACGTGCCACGCAAGAATTCATCAACACCATGCGCAAGCTGTGTACTGCGCATGGCAGTGTCCTGATATTTGATGAAGTGATGTGCGGTTTCCGCGTGGGCCTGCATGGCGCGCAGGCATTGTATGGCGTACAGGCTGACCTGACTTGCCTGGGCAAGGTCATCGGTGGTGGCTTACCGGTAGCTGCTTTCGGTGGCCGCGCCGATTTGATGGGGCACATGGCACCTTTGGGTGGCGTGTACCAAGCTGGCACGTTGTCAGGCAACCCGGTTGCGGTGGCAGCCGGTATGACTACCCTGAAAATTATCCAGCAAGCAGGCTTCTATGAAAATCTGACAGCGCAAACCCGTAAGCTGACCGATGGCCTGACTGTAGCTGCCAAAGCTGCCGGCGTCACATTCTGTGCAGATGCGGTTGGCGGCATGTTTGGCCTGTATTTTGCCAATGAAGTACCGGGTTCTTATGCCGCCATGATGGCCAGCGACAAGGAAAGATTCAACCGCTTCTTCCACCTGATGCTGGACCAGGGCGTCTATCTGGCACCATCGGCTTTTGAAGCAGGCTTCGTTTCTGCGCAACATGATGATGCCATTATTGCCGATACGATTGCTGCAGCAGAAAAGGCTTTTGCGCAGCTCTGATCCCGAGATATCTGCGCCTATGAGGGGGCTTGCTAGCGTAAGCTCCGCTTGCTAGGGTGCGCCATGCTAACCATTTTTTTGGCATACGCATACGTTTCTGTGCATGAAGTCCCACAAGAAAGGCGGTGCACACGGCGCACCCAACGCGCACTTTGCTTCACTGCGACTATGCCACCTTGCTAGTCTGCTTCAATGCGGTCTGTGATATCAGTGCTTGCCTATATTGATTGCGTAACAGCCTCTCAGTTTTTCGACCTGAAATCCACCTGCCCTGGCCGTCCTGGCAAATTCAAATTCGCATGCGGCACCGGCGACTGGCTGATGACTTTGCCGCGGCGCAGCACATGGGTGCGGGTAGCACGCAGGCGTATCGCCTCTACGGGGTCGCTGGCGTCGAGTATCACCAAGTCAGCATTGCATCCCACTTCCAGCCCATAACCTTCCAGGCCCAATATGCGCGCAGGTGCCACCGTCACTGCCCGGAAGCACTGACGCATCGCGTCTTGCCCCGTCATCTGTGCGACATGCAGACCCATTTGCGCGACTTCCAGCATATCGCCAGAACCCAGGCTATACCACGGGTCCATCACACAATCATGGCCGAAGGCGACCTCTATGCCTGCGGCCAGCATTTCAGGCACACGCGTCATGCCACGGCGTTTGGGGTAAGTGTCATGGCGGCCTTGCAGGGTAATATTAATCAAAGGATTGGCGATGGCAGCCACGCCAGCTTCGCGTATCAATGGTAATAATTTACTGACATAGTAATTGTCCATGGAATGCATGGAAGTCAGATGCGAACCTGCCACCCTGCCCTGCATGCCCAGCCTGTTGGTGTGATAAGCCAGGGTTTCTATATGGCGCGATAAGGGATCATCCGATTCATCGCAATGCATATCCACACGCAGGCCTTTGTCAGCAGCAAACTCACACAGCAGCCGCACCGATTCTGCACCATCAGCCATGGTGCGTTCAAAATGCGGTATGCCGCCGACCACATCCACACCCATGGCGATGGAACGCTTGAGATTATTCATGGCGGTAGCGCTGCGCAAGATACCATCTTGCGGAAATGCCACCAGTTGCAAATCCAGATAGGGCGCAACGCGACGCTTCACGTCCAGCAAAGCTTCAACCGCCAGCAATCGGTCATCGCAGATATCGACATGTGAACGCACCGCCAGCAAACCACGCCCTACCGCCCAGTCGCAATAACGCATGGCCCGCTCGACCAATGCTTCTTGTGTCAGCATAGGCTTCAATTCGCCCCACAAGGCGATGCCTTCCAGCAAAGT
The DNA here is from genome assembly GCF_049340405.1 of Undibacterium sp. Ji42W. Taxonomy (NCBI): domain Bacteria; kingdom Pseudomonadati; phylum Pseudomonadota; class Betaproteobacteria; order Burkholderiales; family Oxalobacteraceae; genus Undibacterium; species Undibacterium sp. Ji42W. Next base: position 208,656 of record NZ_JBMPOV010000005.1, on the reverse strand, counting down.
GCCGGACTGGTTGACGCGCGGCAAACCATAGCTGAGCACCGCATCCATATGGAAGTGGGCATCGACGAATGGCGGCGTCACCAGGTTGCCGTTGGCATTGATTTCTTCTGCCGCGCTGACGGGCAAAGCCACATCAACTGCGCTGATGCGGCCACCCTGGATGGCGATATCGATACCCTTGCGGCCATCTGGCAAACTGGCATTGCGAATGACAAGATCGTTCATCAGAAATCTCTCTCTATGATTAGTACATCGATTAGCAAATAGATTAGTACATAGTTATTACAGAAAATATGCGCCATGAACCTCATCCTGCGTCATAATCTTGGCACAGAAAGGCAGGAATCTTATGGCAACAATGAAGCAAGTCGCAGAGAAAGCCCGGGTTTCAACGACCACGGTTTCTCACGTCATCAATAATACCCGTGTCGTCAGTGAAGATGCACGCGAACGTGTGCTGGCCGTGATACAGGAATTGCGCTACATCCCCAGCGCGGTTGCCCGCAGCCTCAAGAACGACCGCACCCACACCCTGGGGATGATGATACCGAATAATTCAAATCCCTATTTTGCCGAAATCATACAGGGGATAGAAGACGCTTCATTCAAGCTGGGCTATAACATTATCCTGTGCAATTCCTACGATGATCCAAAGAAGCAGGCGGCCTATATCCGCGTACTGATGGAAAAACGTATCGATGGCCTGATTCTGGTGTCCTCCGGTTCGGACGAAGAGCTGACACAATTGCTGGCAGACGAAGGCATACCCAAGGTGCTGGTAGATCGCGAAGTGTCGGGCGTGGTAGCTGACTTTATTGAAGCAGACCATGAACAGGGGGGCTATGAAGCAACCCGTTATCTGATAGGACTTGGTCACAAGCGTATTGCCTGCGTTGCCGGACCTGACATCCTGTTACCCAGCGGTGACCGCGTCACCGGCTACCGCCGCGCCTTGCAGGAGGCTGGATTGGAATTCAACAGCAATTATCTGCTACATGCTGACTTTACCAGCCAGGGCGGTTTTAACGCTTTCCAGCAATTGCTGGCGCTGCCACAGCGACCCACAGCAATTTTTGCGAGTAATGATTTGATGGCGATAGGCGGCATCAGGGCAGCCAATGAAGCTGGCATCAAGATACCGGAAGCCTTGTCTGTGATTGGTTACGATGACATTGCCCTGGCCTCGTTCAGCACCCCGCCATTGACGACGATAGCCCAGCCCAAACAGGCCATAGGTAATCTGACAGCACAGATACTGGTCAACCGTATTGTTGACCCGGAAGCGCCACTAAGGCGGGAAATGTTGCGCTCGCAACTGGTAATACGGCAATCAACTGCCAGCGTATCGAGCAATGAGTAAATTCAGAAACTTAGTTTTTGAAACCTGGCCTCTGAAATCCACTTTCTGAAATTTGCTTTCTGGAGTCGGTTTTTAGAACGTCATCTTTGGAGCTTATTTTTTGAGTTCAAGAGATAGAGTTAATCAAAACCTGCAATAAGATCAAAATAATCATGGGGGAAAAATCCAGGCCGCCGATGGCAGGGATGAGTTTCCTCACTGGCTTCAGAAAGGGCTCGTTCAAGGCCCGCACAAAAGGCGCGAAAGGCGCGCTTGGGTTTACCCAGCTAAACAAGACCTCCAGCAACAGCAAAGCCATGATCTCGTAAATGATCCATTGCGCCATCATGATGCCCGCCATAATGAAAACCTGTTCGACCATGAATACAGGTAACACCAGCCAGACGATAAAGCCCGCCGTAGCCAGGGCAACAAGCAAGGCACCGATCAGTGTCGCCCAGTCATAGCCAGCAAAACCGGGAATAACGCGGCGGATAGGGTGCACAAGCCAGTCGGTCAATTTAAAAATTGCTTGCGCCATTGATGCCGGCGGCCGTATACGTTGCGCCTGCATCCAAAAGCGCAGTAACAAAAAGCCAGCAAATACGCCTGTGACGGCTTTGATGACATAAATTAAATTATTCAGTAACACGGTACGCCCTTAAAAAAAACCCACTGCATGACGAATCAGACAGTGGGTATTGTGCCTGAATAAAACCAGGCCACCAAGCATATCAAAGATTATGCTGGGCGATTACCAGTTGGGAAAGGCCATGCTGCATTTGGACTTACAACTGTTTTTGCATCAGGTGTCGCTGGTTTTGCTGGAGCGGCCTTTTTAGCGGCTGGCTTAGCCGCCGCTTTTTTTGGTGCTGGCTTCGCTGCGACTGGTTTAGCTGCTGCTGGCTTAGCTGCTTTGGCTGGCTTGGCAGCAGCTTTTGCTGCTGGTTTAGCCGCTGCCTTGGCTGGCTTGGCAGCAACTTTTGCTGCTGGTTTAGCTGCCTTGGCTGCTGGTTTGGCTGCTGCCTTGGTTGCTTTAGCTGCTGGCTTGGCTGCTGCCTTGGTTGCTTTTGCTGCTGGTTTAGCTGCCGCCTTAGTTGCTTTTGCTGCTTTGGCTGCTGGCTTGGCTGCCGCTTTTTTCGCTACTGGCTTAGCTGCTTTAGCTGCCTTGACTGCTGGCTTAGCCGCTGCCTTAGTCGCTTTTGCTGCTGGCTTAGCTGCTGCCTTAGTCGCTTTAGCTGCTGGCTTAGCCGCTGCCTTAGTCGCTTTAGCTGCTGGCTTGGCTGCTGCTTTTTTCGCTACTGGTTTAGCTGCTGCCTTAGTGGCTTTGGCTGCTGGCTTGGCTGCCGCCTTAGTCGCTTTAGCTGCTGGCTTAGCCGCTGCCTTAGTCGCTTTAGCTGCTGGCTTGGCTGCTGCCTTAGTCGCTTTAGCTGCTGGCTTGGCTGCTGCCTTAGTCGCTTTAGCTGCTGGCTTAGCCGCTGCCTTAGTCGCTTTAGCTGCTGGTTTGGCCGCTGCTTTTTTAGCTGCTGCTGGTTTAGCTGCTGCCTTCGCTGCTGGTTTTGCTGCGGCCTTGGCTGCTGGCTTCGCGGCTACTTTTTTTGCAGCTGGTTTTGCTGTCTTAGCTGCGGCTTTTTTTGCAGCAGGTTTCTTTGCTGCTGCTGGTTCGTCCGGGGACGGTTGTGGTGCTGTTGCCATTTTGTTTCTCCTTCGATTGAGATGGAAAAAATCAGATAAAAATTAAATCCGCTCGATCCATTCAAGCGGATTATTCATCGGCACAAACATGATCGCTGTTTGCGCTAATGAATTCTGCACCGGCCGAACTGCTCCATCCCCTCTATTGATGGGGCACTTCAGCCATCATGGTTTGCTTTAGAACCTGTTTATGACCTTAAGCGCGGGCGTGATCGGGGTCCATGCGCTGCTCAAAATGCTCATGTACCAAAGTACATTCCGCTTTTTGCGCTGCGTTTTTTACCCTGACCCCGCTAACGCTCGCTGCAGATCAAAAACAGGTTGTATGCCGGCTTCTGGCCTGGCGGCAAACCCAAAAACGCCTGCATTAATTGCAGACGCCGGTATTCTTTTGCGAAACACAAAAACCAATAGCCACAATACCCAGTGTAGCCAGGTATTGCGGCACTAACAGTTCAAAACAATGTTGTCTATGACTGTCCATTCAGTTTGGTGAGGCCTCTCGCGTTTTACATCTTGTGCAAATCATGAGCAATCCCGGGGGATACTGACAGCTTGCGGCGTTTCCTGATTTGATGAATTCTTGTGGCTGCCTTTTCTATCTGGGGTCTTGCATACCCAAATTCAACATCACATTCAAAACTTCAATCAACCTGCTCGCACTACTTGATCAGAAATCCCTGATCCGGATTTTGGCGTTCGCTGTTGTCAGCACTTATTCCCAGTTGAGGGCTCCACCAGTTTGATACTCAATCACACGTGTCTCAAAAAAGTTGCGCTCTTTTTTCAGGTCTATCATTTCACTCATCCAAGGGAAAGGATTTTCTTCCTGAGGGAACAGCGTTTCAAGACCGATTTGTTGTGCGCGGCGATTTGCAATGAAGCGTAAATAACCTTTAAACATAGGCGCATTCAAACCGAGCACTCCACGCGGCATTGTATCCTCTGCGTAACGATATTCCAACTCCACCGCACGCAAAAACAACGATTTAATTTCATCGCGAAATGCTGGCGTCCACAAATGTGGATTTTCCATCTTAATTGTATTGATTAAATCGATCCCGAAATTGCAGTGCATCGATTCATCACGCAAGATGTATTGGTATTGTTCAGCCGCACCCATCATTTTATTTTGACGGCCAAGCGCCAGAATTTGTGTGAAGCCGACATAGAAAAACAGGCCTTCCATCAGGCAGGCAAATACGATCAGGGACTTGAGCAAAGTCTGATCTGCCTCGGTGGTGCCCGTCTTGAATGCAGGATCAGTTAATACGTCGATGAAAGGAATCAGGAACTGGTCCTTGTCGCGGATGGAATCAACTTCATTGTAGGCATTGAAGATTTCTGCTTCATCGAGACCCAGCGATTCAACGATGTATTGATAAGCGTGAGTATGAATCGCCTCTTCAAATGCCTGACGCAACAAGTACTGCCGGCATTCAGGTGCCGTAATATGGCGGTAGGTGCCGAGCACGATATTGTTGGCAGCTAGAGAATCAGCTGTCACAAAAAAACCGAGATTACGTTTTACTAAACGGCGTTCATCTTCGGTCAGGCCGTTAGGGTCTTTCCAGAGTTCAATATCACGTTGCATATTGATTTCTTGCGGCATCCAGTGATTGGCGCAACCTGCCAGATATTTATCCCAGGCCCATTTATATTTAAAGGGAACCAGTTGATTGACGTCGGTAGTACCGTTGATGATGCGCTTATCGGCAGCGTTCACGCGGCGGGCCACATCTTCTGCAACGACCGGCAATGGCTTGCTGACCAGCGCAGGATTGAGGGCAACATCCTGAGTCTGCAGGCGAGGCTGCAAATCCTGACCAGTGACCTGACGTGGTGCCGGAGCTGCCGGCTTGACTTCATCATCCCAAGATAACATTATTTATTTCCTTACTTTTTGTAACAGCTTATTCTTCAGAGGGAAGAGGCAGCGCTTCTTCCCTCAGTCTTTTGATACTTATTGACAGTTATTGGCAGGCTTCGCACTCTTCGAAACCGGCATCACCGGGACGCAACATGCAGGCCGGGCCATCGGTTTCCTGAGCTGCTGTGGTGATGCCAGCAGATGCTGCGCCATAACCACCGCCATTACCATCTACCCCTACCGCATTCAATGCACCGGTTTTGCTGGTGGATTTTTCAGTGTGCGTTGCACCAATAGTACGCAGGTAGTAAGTCGTTTTCAAGCCGCGCAACCATGCCAGCTTATAAGTCTCGTCCAGTTTTTTACCGGATGCACCAGCCATGTAAATATTCAGGGACTGCGCCTGGTCTATCCATTTTTGACGACGCGCAGCCGCCTCGACCAGCCAGGATGGGCTGATTTCAAATGCTGTTGCATACAGGGCGCGCAGATCTTCCGGGATGCGGTCAATACGTGCCAGGCTGCCGTCAAAGTATTTCAAGTCAGAGATCATGACTTCATCCCACATGCCGCGGTCTTTCAGATCGCGCACCAGATGTTCATTGATCTCGGTAAATTCACCGGACAGATTCGACTTTACATACAGGTTCTGGTAAGTCGGTTCTATACAAGCCGCCACACCAATAATGTTAGAAATTGTTGCAGTCGGCGCAATCGCCACGCAATTGGAATTGCGCATGCCAAATTTCTTGATGCGGTCACGCAGTGGGTACCAGTCCATGGTTTCCGAGAAGTCAGCTTCCAGATAACCGCCGCGTTCTTCGGCCAGCATCTTCAGGGAATCTTGCGGCAAGATGCCACGGTCCCACAAAGAGCCGGGATAGGAACTGTAACGGCCGCGTTCTTCAGCCAGTTCAGTCGATGCCCAATAAGCATAATAGCAAACGGCTTCCATGGAAGTATCAGCGAACTGTACGGCATCCATCGATGCATAAGGAATGCGCATCATGTGCAGGCAATCCTGGAAACCCATGATACCCATACCGACAGGACGGTGACGCAGATTGGAATCGCGCGCCTTCTTCACTGCATAGTAGTTGATGTCGATGACGTTATCCAGCATACGCATCGCTGTACGCACAGTTTTTTGTAATTTAATGTGATCCAGCTTGCCGTCTTTCATGTGGGCAGGCATGTTGACCGAGCCCAGATTACATACTGCGATCTCGCTGTCGTTGGTGTTCAGGGTGATTTCTGTACACAGGTTGGAGCTGTGGACTACACCGACGTGCTGTTGTGGCGAACGGATATTGCAAGGATCTTTGAAGGTGATCCATGGATGGCCAGTTTCAAACAGCATGGACAACATCTTGCGCCACAAGTCCAGCGCGGGGATTTTTTTGGACAGGGTCAGTTCGCCCTTGGCTGCTTTTACTTCATAAGCGACATATGCCGTCTCGAAAGCCTTACCAAATTTATCATGCAGGTCAGGCACATCGGATGGGGAGAACAAAGTCCAGTCGCCTTTTTCCATGACACGCTTCATGAACAGATCGGGAATCCAGTTCGAAGTATTCATGTCATGCGTACGGCGGCGGTCATCGCCTGTATTTTTGCGCAGGTCAAGGAATTCTTCAATGTCCATATGCCAGGTTTCCAGGTAGGCGCACACTGCGCCTTTACGTTTACCGCCCTGGTTAACAGCCACTGCCGTGTCATTGACAACCTTCAGGAAAGGGACTACACCCTGGGATTTACCATTGGTGCCTTTGATATGCGCGCCAAGCGAGCGTACTGGCGTCCAGTCATTGCCCAGGCCGCCAGCGTATTTTGCCAGCAGTGCGTTTTCCTTGATGGCTTCGTAGATGCCATCAAGGTCATCGGCAACTGTGGTCAAGTAGCAAGAAGACAGTTGTGAACGTTGTGTGCCGGAATTGAACAGAGTTGGTGTCGAGCTCATGAAGTCAAAGCTGGACAACAGGTTGTAAAATTCGATGGCGCGGGTTTCGCGGTCAATTTCATTCAAGGAAAGACCCATGGCCACACGCATGTAGAAAGCCTGAGGCATTTCTATACGGGTCCCGCGTACGTGCAGGAAGTAGCGGTCATACAAAGTTTGCAGACCAATATAACCAAATTGCAGATCGCGGTCAGCAACCAGGGCATTTGCCAGTTTCTTCAAATCAAACTGACCCAGTTTGGCATCCAACAAATCTGCTTCGATGCCTTTCTTGATGAACCTAGGGAAGTAATCGAGATATTCTGCCGCCGCATCCTGTTGCGCCACTTCTTTGCCAAACACTTCTTTGCGGACTGTATGCAGCAGCAAACGTGCCGTGACCTGGCTGTAGGCCGGCTCTTTTTCCATCAGCGCGCGGGCAGCCAGGATGGCAGACTTATACAACTCTTCTACCGGTACACCGTCGTACAGGTTTTTCAAGGTCTCGGCCAGGATCGCATCAGGATCAGCCAGCTTGTCGAGGCCCAGGCAGGCAGCGGCAATCATCTTGCGTACTTCTGCCACGTCCAGCGGACGAGACTGACCGTCAACGATGACGTGCAATTGCGGCACAGCGGCTTCTGCATGACCAGGCGCATCATTGACACGGCGGCGTTCTTCCATGCGTTTGGCGCGGTACAAAACATATGAACGGGCGACATCATGTTCGCCTGAGCGCATCAGCGCCAACTCAACCTGGTCTTGCACATCTTCTATATGGAAAGTACCACCGGCAGGCTGGCGGCGCAGCAAGGCTGCCACCACGCTGGCTGTCAGTTGCTCTACCAGTTCACGTACCCGGGCAGATTCTGCGCCATGTCCACCATTCACTGCCAGAAACGCCTTGGTCATGGCGATGGCGATTTTGGACGGTTCGAAACCAACCACTGAACCATTGCGGCGAATGATGCGGTATTCGCTATAACTGCTGTGGCTGTTAGTGGCAGGTGTCGCTGCCATATTCAAAACCGACCCAAGTTCTGGCTTGGATGTAGTAGATGTTTCAATAGAAGAGTGCATTGATCCTCCGGATGCGGTGTTATTTTTTGCCAGCAAAGTTGCAGTGCGACGACTTTGCCGGGCATGGGGTTAAACAGTGAAGCGACTAGGCAGTTAAGCAAGTAAGGTGCAGCAAGGCTTACAGCCGGATGCGGCGAAAATTCGCCAAATCCAGTTTATTTTGTTTACATCAGACACAAATTCAATTGCAAAACATGAGGGAAATTGAAGCAAGGCAAGAAAACAAACAAATTCTGAAAACCACTACATCTAGTGCGCTAATTTTTATTTGCCCTAATTCTAGTGCCGCAACAGGCGATATGCAACCGCTTTTTATTTAATTAATTGAATTATTTTTTCTGTAAATATGTGTACGGGGTGTTGACTTTCGCAAAGCACAGAAATGCGTAAGTCCAGCCGAGAGCGGACACTAACGTGCCAAATCATGCTAGGCGCAAGGTCTTGCGATCCCATGACAAATGCATCCAAAAAGGAAATAAGAAAGTGTCGGCGGTGAGATCAATGAAGCGAGGGTGATTGTGCTCTTGGGGCTAAGACGGACAGGCCGCAAGCAGGCAAAAACCCAGACACTGTTGGCCTGGGTCGTTAAAAAGGGAACTCAATAATTTATTCCTGTATCTTCAATTTTTGTATCTGGTAGCGCAGTTGCCGGAAGCTGACGCCTAGCAATTCTGCCGCCTGGGTACGGTTGTTGCGGGTCTGGTGCAGGGCACGGCGTATCATTTCGCGCTCTACGCTTTCAAGATAATCAGGCAGCGAACAAGGCAACCCCGGAGCGGCGAATACATCCTGCACCATAACAGGAGGCGCATCCATAACAGCCTGACCCTGATGACTGATAACGGCGGTGGGTACCGGTTGCACTACCGGCAACTCAGGCAACTTCCTGGTTCCGCGCAAGGCCAGGTCGCTGACCTCTATGCAGCCATCATTGGCAAAAGCAACTGCACGCTCCAGTATGTTTTCCAGCTCACGCACATTGCCGGGAAAGTCATAAATGATCAACGCATCAATTGCCTCTACTGACATATCAACATCATTGCCCGTCAGTTTTTTGAGGATATTGCGGGACAACTCGACAATATCCTCGAGTCTTTCGCGCAGGGGTGGCAAGTGCAATTCAATCACATTCAGGCGGTAATACAAATCTTGCCGGAAACGCCCTTCTTCGACACAGATCGCCAGGTTCTGGTGGGTGGCACTGATAATGCGCACATCGACTGCCTCTTCCACCGTAGCACCAACCTTGCGCACCCGCCTTTCCTGTATGGCACGCAGTAACTTGACTTGCATGGGCAAAGGCAGGTCGGCCACTTCATCAAGCATCAGGGTGCCGCCATTGGCAGCCTGGAAAAAACCTTCCCTGTCATCAGCGGCACCAGTAAATGCGCCTTTTCTGTAACCAAAGAATTCAGCCTCCATCAGGTTCTCGGGAATCGCCCCGCAATTGACGGCGATAAAAGGCTTGTCTGCTCTGGCACTGCTGGTATGTATTTCCCGTGCGGCCAGTTCCTTGCCGCTACCCGATTCACCAGTAATGATCACAGGTGCCATGCTGCGTGCAAGGCGGCTGATCTGCGCCCTGACCTCTTGCATGCCTTGTGACTGACCTATCATAAAAGAATTGGCGGGGACATTCAGCTTTTCTGGTGTTGCCAGTTGTACTTTTTGAACCTCATTGGTTTGCAGGGCCGACCTGACCAGTTTGCGCAACTGGTCAAGTGCCACCGGCTTGGAGACATAGTCGAAAGCACCAGCCTTCAAGGCAACCACGGCATTGTCGGCACTGCCAAAAGCGGTGATCACGGCTATCGGTGTATTTTTGTAGAGACTATTCACCTCCTGTACCAGCTCCATGCCGGATCCGTCCGGCAGGCGCATATCAGTCAACACCAATGCATAACTACGCTTGCTCAGGTGAGCACGGGCCAGCCCCAGGGTTTCTGCGCTATCGACATCCAGCCCCATTTTGATCAGGGTGATCTCCAGCAACTCGCGCAGATGGGCCTCATCATCCACCACCAGGATACGGGGACAGACCGCAGCTTCTATCATACTCATGCACTATATCCAGAGAAATTAATTACAAAACGCCCACTGGGCTCGGTCTTGCCTTCTTCGGTTTCTTCAACCCTGTATTCATAATCGAGCAAGGCGTGGTTATTCAAACACAACTCCCTTGCCATATACAAGCCCAAGCCAGTGCCCATACGTGATGTCGTGTAAAACGGCTCAAACAAATGCGACCTGACTTCATACGGAATCGCCGGCCCATCATCTTGTATATGCAACTCTTGCCGGCCACTACTATTAATATAGGCAAACAGTTTGATACTGGCCGTTTGCCCGCTGGCATAGCGTATGGCATTTGACAAAAGATTCAACACCACTTCGCGCAAATGACTGGGGTCAAAGTTGACGAGGAAGTTTTCATATTTCGATACTGCGATAAAATCAACTGGCAAGTTACGTGTTTCTATAAAATCCCTGACCATTTCTTCAATCTGGTCCATCACCTGATATGGCTCCACATCTGACTGTGCCTTACGTGAGAGCTTCAGGATATCTTCTATGAGCTGGTTCAAGCGTGACACATTGTCATCAACAATCTTCAGCAAGCGTTGTGCCTGTTTATTTTCCTGGCCAGGATGGCTCATGTCCTCATTCAATAAGGAGGCGGCATAAGAAATCGACGACAGCGGATTACGCACTTCGTGGGCAATACTGGCAGTCAGGCGGCCCATGGATGCCAGCTTGAGTTGCTGTGCCTGGTTTTCTATATCCGACACATCCTGCATGAAAACGATGGTATAGCTGCCATTGCGTTCTTTCAAGCCGCCCGCATTGACACCCTTGATAGAAACAAAACGCAATTTCAAGTGCGTGATGAAATGCGGACGTTCACGTTCATTACGTTCCCTGGTGGCGGTATCGGCCACCATTTCACCCAATTCAGGCTTGGGATCGTCGAGATAACAGCGTATCGACACGAAGGAAATTTCTTCTTCCTTGCGGCGGTCAGGCAAACTGGGGCGCGCCAGCATATTGCTCAATACTTCAACAATCGGGCGCAAAGCGGCAATGCTACCCAATTCTGTGCCTATCATTTCTTTGCTGAGATTGCCTCCCAGCATGCGCGCCGCTGCAGGATTGATTTCAAAAATGCAACCATTCTGGTCCAGCACCAGGATGCCATCGCCCATGTCAGCAATCACCAGTTGATTGATGGCCTGTTGTATTGCCAGCGCATTACCACGCTGTACCGCCAACTGTTCCTGGTTAATGAGGTTGTGCGCCAGCCGGTTGACGACAGACACCACGGCAAAATAGGCGGCGCCATATAAACCCGATTGTGAAAAGGGAGCGCCATCTATCTGTTGCAGGTAATGATAAACACTCTCTCCCAATAAAAACAGGACGACGATGGACGTAAAAAAGAAAGACCAGAGTAGCGGGCTCAGGATCGCTGCACCTGCCAGCGGGAACAAAAATAAAATGCCCAGGCCGCTTTTGCTACCACCACTCGCCAGATACATGGTGGAGATGATGATAATGTCCAGCAGTATCTGGGTCGTCAGTTGCCACATGAACCGGCGCGGGTACAGTTGCTTGAGCACCACAAAGCCGATCGCCACAGACAGATAAATCAGGCCTATGTCCCGTCCGAACAAATGCTCACTGGTCCAGATATCTTTGCCACTGCGCAAACTCAGCAAGATCAGCAAGCTCGCGGCCACTACTATGCGCGAAGCATTCAAGGTTTGCAGTGAGCGCCAGAATGAGTGTGAAGGCTCAGACACTTCGTGGCGGGTTTCAGTCATGGGTGTCCTGTCGGCTTGCAAGCTCATGCAAGATCAGCATGTTCTTGGCTACAGTAAACCTGACCGGCGCGCTGCACTGCCTCTGATGCGGGCAAATAAATCTGGCAATGTGCACAGCAGACCATGTTTTCAGCGGATGCGGCATTCTGTGAACCAGCATTTTCCGGTTTCAGGGGGCGTTCAGCATTGCCAGACCTGGTAGCCGGAGGCTGCGCTTTCTTCTTCACGGCCAGGATAATCAGTATCACCAGCCCCAACCAGAACAGTAACCTCATGACAGGCTCCTGTGCAACAAGACTTCCAGCACAAAGCGGCTGCCAACATACGCCAGCAACAAAGTGATGAATCCTGAAAGAGTAAAACTCAAGACTGTTTTACCGCGCCAGCCACGCCAGTAGCGCCCGGTCAGCAAAATCGCGAACAGTAGCCAGGACAGCAGTGACAGCAAGGTTTTGTGATCCCATTTAAAAGCAACACCCAGTACCTGCTCTGAAAATATCACGCCCGACAAGACGGTCAGTGTTAATAAGACAAAACCAAACAAGACAAAACGGAACAGAATTTTTTCCATGGTCAGCAAAGCTGGCAGTCGGTCTATCAAAGTATTGAGCCACTCCACCTTTTTTACTGAGCGCAATTGATGCAGGTGCTTGTCCTGCACTGTCATGACGACAGCATGAAAAGCCGCGATCGTCAGCGTACTGTAGGCCAACATGGCGACTACCACATGCCAGGGGAACATGGCAGTCTGGCCAGCCAGGGCAATCAGGCTGCCAGGGAAAAAACTGGGCAGGACAGCCATCACGGCGGCGTTAGGCATCAGTAACAAACGCAGGCCATCGAGGGAGGAGTTGCGATTTTCAAGCCAGCAGACAAACACAGATACCCACAGAGCAGCTGATAACATCACAGCAAAGCCCACCCTGAGCGCGTGATCAGGAAAAATGGTCAGCCACAAAGCCATGCCATGTGTCAGCCAGGCCAAGGCGCTGACGGCATTCGACAGCGTCAGCCAGCGTCCTGGCAAGACTATGCTCAATATATATAAAGCAGCGGCAAGGAATGATAGATAGATTTGCATGGCACAAGTTTACACCATGTCGCCTGAAAAGTCGGATTATGCATGTTCAGCATTTTCCACGAGCGAGCCTTAAACTGCCAACGGGTTGATTGATGACAAGGTTTTTTGATATTTTTTCATCTTGTCGTACAGGGTTTTCTTGGGGATGCCCAGTGCTTCGGCAGCTGCTGCCACATTATTGGCGCTCTTTTCCAGTGCAGCCTGGATCAGGATGGCTTCATATGCATCCAATTTTTCAGGCAGGCTGCAAGCAACATTTGTCTGGACTTGTCCAGTTTGTGGTGCAGGCAGATCAGCAAAATCAACCACACCCAGTACCAGTTGATCGGCAAAATTGCGCAGCTCGCGCACATTGCCCTGCCAGTCAGCCTGCATCCACAATTGCATTTGTGAAGCAGACAGGACTGGTACTTGTTTTTGATAACGCAGCGCTGCCCTCTGCACAAAATACGAAAGCAATAAGGGAATATCTTCTCGTCGCTCATTGAGTCTGGGCAAATGCATGGTGACGACGCTGAGGCGGTAATACAAATCTTCGCGGAATTGCCCTTGTGCGCTGAGCTTGAGCAAATCCATTTTGGTGGCTGCAATAATGCGGCAATCCAGTGCGATGGATTGGTTGCCACCCAGTCTTTCGAGGCTGCGTTCCTGCAAGACCCTGAGCAATTTGATTTGCAAGTTTAGCGGCATACTTTCAATTTCATCAAGAAATACAGTGCCACCCTGCGCATATTCCAGCTTGCCTATACGGCGTTTCTGGGCGCTGGTGAAAGCACCGGCTTCATGACCAAAAATCTCGCTCTCGAACACAGACTCAGGCAGTGCACCGCAATTGATGGCAACGAATTCGCCTTTACAGCCACTAGCCAGATGCAATTGCCGCGCCACCACTTCCTTGCCGGAACCGGTTGCGCCGTTGATCAATACATCAACTTGGGTTGGGCCTATGCTTTGTATGAATTTTCTGACTTTTTCTATCTGTGGACTTTGGCCTATCAAATCCGGCGTTGCGGCATGATTCAGCCAGGACAATTTGAGTTTGCGGTTTTCCATGACCAGCCGCCGCTTTTCCTGCGCACGCAGGCAGGCATCGAGTAATCGCTCAGCCGCAAAAGGTTTTTCAAGGAAGTCATAAGCACCATGGCGCATCGCTTCTACCGCCATGCTCACATCGCCATGGCCAGTGATGAGAATGACGGGCAGCTCGGCATCGATGCCGCGTACTTTTTCCAATACGTCCAGGCCTGACTTGCCGGGCAAGCGTACATCGGTGACGATGATGCCGGCATAACCATCCTTGATATAAGCATCGGCCAACTCTGCGCTGGCGCAGGCCTGCACTTCAAAGCCGCCGAGCTCCAGCGTCTGGGTCGTTGCCAGGCGCACTGCCTGCTCATCCTCTATTAATATAGCGAGCATTTGAGTCATCCTGTTTCCTTACTCTATGTATATAGTCATGCCTGATCAGCCAGCGGGATGCAAACGGTAAATCTGGCACCGCCATCCCGACGGTTATCTGCCACCAAGCTGCCATTCATGGCTTGCACGATGGAAGAAGAAATCGCCAAACCAAGCCCCAACCCCAGGCCAATTTCCTTGGTAGTGAAAAATGGTTCGAATAAATGACCGGCAACATGTTCAGGTATGCCGGTTCCAGTGTCTTCTATCGTGATTCTTGCCATCGCCTGTTCACTACTCAGTCTGACATCGACTTCCCTGACCGGACTATTTTCTACTGCATCCAGCGCATTGCGTATCAGGTTGATCAAGACTTGCTCTATCCGGACGGTGTCACCCAGCACCTTGGCGGGTTCTTCAATATGTACGCTTAGTTTGACGCCACGCCTGTCAGTTTCGCTGCGCAACAAGCTGACCGCAGACTGGATTGCAGTCTGCACATTGACCTCGGCAATCGCATTCGGGCTCTTCCTGGCAAAACCCTTGAGCTGGGCAATGATGCTGCCCATGCGTTCGCTGGCGTGGCTGATATGTTCCAGATTGGCCAAAGCCTGCTCAGCCTTGCCACGGTTCATGAAGGTGATGGCGTTATCGGCAAAGGCGCGTATTGCGGTCAGTGGCTGGTTCAGTTCATGGGTGATGCCAGTGGCCATCTGCCCCAGCATGGCCAGTTTGCCGGCTTGCACCATTTCATTCTGGGTAGATCGCAGCAGGGTTTCAGTCTGCTTGAGTGTCAGGTAACGGTTTTCAAGTTCTGCATTTGCCTGCGTCAATTGTTGGGTGCGTTCAGCGATATGCAGTTCCAGTTCATCTGCCGCTTTCTTTAACGCACGTTGCGCCAGCCTGCCTTCTTCCAGCCTGCGGCGACGCTGGTCAAACACAGCAGCAAAGGCCAGTGCTATGCCCAGTATCAAAGCCACTACCAGGGCAGATTGCAAACCCGCCCGCATGACTTTGCCCTGGTCAGGGAATAACATTAACTGCCAGTCCAGACGCCCTATCCGCCTTTGCAAATAGTCGTCATAACCTTTCTTTTCCTTTAACGGCAATTGAGCAATGGCTTCTATGTGCTTGCCACCATATTGCAAAGTGGCTTTCAAATCTTGCTGCACGACGGGTGACAGATTTTGCAGACTATGGTATTTCCAGGAAGCGCGATTACTCAAAAACACGACGCCATGCCTGTCGCTGAGCGCGATAGGTTCTTCACTACTGCCCCATGCTTGCTCAAATTCGTTGAGGATGATCTTGACGGCGATCACACCTATCGGAGCCTGGCTGCCACGCTTGCTGCCGGGTGGATAGACTGGCTGGGAAATAAAATAACCGGGAATATTGGTGGTATTGCCTATCGCATAAAAATGGCCAGGCTTGACCTGCTTCAAGGCTTCAGAAAAATACGGCCTGAAAGCAAAGTTCTGGCCCAGATAGGTTTGTGCAGTACTCCAGTTACTGGCGGCGATCGTATTACCCTGCACATCCATGAGGTAGATGGCGGCAACTTTGGCTTGCTCTGCCAGTTCTTGTAAACTCAGGTTCAGGGCCTGCGTCAGCTTGCCATCCTCCTTGTGCAGCAAAGCCTCTGCCGTCATGGGCAGGTATGCAATGGCAAAAGGCAGGGTTTCGTAACGCTCAAGTACAGATTCAATATCCAGCGCAATGATCTGCAACTGCCTGTCACCCGCCTGACGGCTATTGTCTTTGGCGATGGTGGCGGCGACAAGGTAGCTGCCAACCACCAGCGCAATGCATACTGCCGCCACCCAAATAAAAATCAGTCGCCGGTGACGGACACTGCCAGTACGCGGCGCTGTCACAAGCGCTTACTTATAAATACCGCAATTGATAACAATGTCTTCATACTTTTCAAAGTACATGGATTTTTGTTCTATCTGTTTAGAGACGGGATTTACAAACTTATAGTCTTGCCAACCCTTGCCCTTGGTTTTGGCAAGCTCCATCCGCTCGCGTACAAACAGCTTGCCATCGGCATCTTTTAAATCCATCAAGTCCTTGCCCTGCATCTTGGCATTTGCACCGTGAGCCAGATTCTTGCCATTCATATCATTGATGGTCACGTACAAGTCGCGGTCACGGAAGGGCCCTTGCAGATTATTGACGTCAGCAAAAGTCTTGTCCCTGCCATTCGCCTTAATACCGGCGATTACTTTTTGCACCATGGCGACTGCCTCAGGAGCCGTGCCATGGGCATTTTGCGCATGACTGGACGCGCCCAAAAAGAAAACCAATCCCGCTACGACAATCCGTACGAATTTCAGCATGATGTCTCTCCTCATGTTTTTTTGGGGGCGCGTCCGCATTTCTACTTCTTACTTCCTTCTTTCTACTTAATCTACTGCCGCCATCTTCAATTCATCGTGATGGTGTCTTTGCTGCTCCTCCATCACCAATTGACCGAGTTCACGCTTGAGTGCATTGAAGCCGGCGTCAGAAGGATCACGCGAACGTGGCAATTCAACGATCAAATCCTTTTTCACGGTACCTGGCCGGTAGGTCATGACGATGATACGGTCAGCCAGATAAATTGCCTCTTCTATACTATGGGTAACGAAGATGATGGTTTTCTTCAGTTCTGACCAGATGCGCAGCAATTCATCCTGCAAGTTGCGGCGTGTCAGTGCATCCAGCGCACCGAAGGGTTCATCCATTAACATGATAGGCGAATCCAGCGCCAATACACGGGCAATTGCAACGCGCTGACGCATACCACCAGACAAATCCTTGGGAAAGCGTGCCTTGAAATCACTCAGACCCAGCATAGCCAGCAAACCGGCCACACGTTGCTGGATTTCTCCTTTGGCCAAGCCCTTGATTTCCAGACCAAAAGCGATGTTCTGCTCTACTGTCATCCAGGGGAACAATGCATATTCCTGAAACACCATGCCGCGGTCAGGACCAGGCGCTTTGACGACTATATTATTGGCGGTAATCGTGCCTGAAGTTGGCAGTGAAAAGCCGGCAACAGCGTTGAGCAGCGTCGATTTCCCGCAACCTGAGGGGCCTAGCAAACAAACAAATTGTCCTTCCGGGATATCCAGCTCAATATTCTTGAGTGCGACAACTTCTTTATCCACAGTCTTGAAAATCTTATTCACTCCCTGGATTTTTATATGTGTCTTATTCATCTCAGCTCTCCAATCCACGATGCCAACGCAGCAGGTAATTATTTAGTTTATTCATTGCAATATCAATTGCCAGACCCAGGAAGCCGATGGTGTACATGCCAGCAATAATTTTATCGGTCCAGAAGTATTCGCGTGCTTCTTGAATCCGGAAACCGATACCATTATTCACGGCCAGCATTTCAGCAATGATCACGCAAATGAAGGCACTACCGATACCAATTCTCACGCCAGATAAAATGTAAGGTACGGCAGCGGGCAAGATGACGCGCGAAAACATGGTGAACTGATTTGCCCCGAGATTACGAGCAGCACGGATATAAATACTATCGACGTGATGTACACCAGCGATGGTATTCATCAGTACCGGGAAAAATGCACCTATCGAAATCAGGAAAATTGCAGGAGCGTCACCCAATCCAAACCATAAAATAGCCAGCGGAGTAAATGCAATCGGTGGAATCGGGCGATGCAATTGAATCAACGGATTCAACAAGACAAAAATCCGTTGATTGGTCCCCATGATCAAACCCAATGGCAAGGCAAGCGTAGTGCCAATCAAAAAACCAGCAAACACACGATACATGCTGCCCATGATATCCCGCACCATCTCGCCTGAAAATATCCAGGATAGCCAACTCTCTACCGCCGGGTTAAATGCTTCCCTCGGGGCACCATACTCTATCCATTTCTTTAATACATCCAGTGGTGCCGGCAACATTTGCGGGTTAACCCAGCCCCGGGTCGAGAAGGTATGCCAGACCAGTATCAATACAATGGGCACAATCAGTCCTGCGCCAAATATACGCCAATTCTTTTTCATTGCTCTTCCTTAGAAATATTTGATTGTGTCGTGGCATATGCTGTCAGGCATCGCCACGATCACCGATGTCGCAGGGACTTACTTGATATTCAAAGACTTCTTGGCCTGATCCAGCAGGTCAGTTTTCACCCAATCCTTGGCAACAGGTGGTTTGGCCATTCTGCCTACGCCATATTTTTGCATCAGATCGGTGGTGACCTGTATATGCTCGGGCGTTATGTCATATGAATAAGGTGAGTTTTCTATGGCATTGACAAAGTCTTCGTGGCTGATTTGCCCCTTGAACATGTTTTCACGCACATATTTTTCAGCCAGCTCTTTATTGTCAATAAAGGTCTTGGTAGCCTCAACAAAACAACGCATGAATTTTTCTGCAACCGGGCGACGTTCTTTATAAAACTTCTCGGTCATGACCATGGTGCGAACTGGCTCACCTATCGGGGTATCGTAAGGTTTGATGATTTCATTGCCAAAGCCCTTGTTGATGGCCTGCGAAGAATATGGTTCGGACTGCATGATGGCGTCAATATTCTTGCCCAACAAAGCCTGGTTCAGATCAGGAAAACCAAGATAAATGATTTGCACATCCTTGCCAGGCTGGTCAGAATAAGTCAGGCCGTGTTGTGAGAGCTCGGCTGCCAGCAAGATATCCTGGATACCACCGCGGGTCACGCCAACTTTCTTGCCTTTCAAATCCTTGACGGTCTTCATGCCAAGATCAGCACGTCCTACCAGGCGCGCACCACCTTTGGCAAAACCGGCGACCAGGTATATGGGTGCCCCACTGGCGCGGGCTGATATGGTTGCCTCTGAAGAGACGGCACCCACGTCAAGCTCACCAGCAATAACCGCTTGCATGGCGTCGAGGCCTTTGGCGAACACACGTTCTTCTACCTTGATACCACATTTGGGAGCGATTTCCTTGATGTAGGAGACTGCACCATAGTGAGCGAATTTCAGGTTACCCAGCCTGACAACATCCTGGGCCTGGGCAGCGCTGGCAAATAATCCGGTAGTAATAAGGCTGGCAAGCAACATCTTTTTGAACATCTTTGTCTCCTGGGTTTTGATTTGATTTTTTCCTACGCATGCTGATTAGCAGATATTGTGCCAGCATGAGGATTTTAGTAAACAACTGATTTCATTCAACTTTCTTGCAAATTTGTACAAGCGCGTTGCGAAAACCCGGACTATTCCTATCGCGCATTCCGTGTTTTCGCACTGAAGTATGCGTTAGCGCAAGAATTTGCCATCCCGCCCTATCATCGTCAGGTCGACAAACTCGCTGCCGCTGTGGTCGCGATCACTATAAGTCACTGTGACGCCACCCAAATCAACCTTGTGCATGGATTCCAGCGCACGTATCAGGCCTTCTCGTGTCAGGCCCTTGCCTGCCCGTTTCAAGCCTTCTACCAGCAATTTGGCAGAAACAAAACCTTCCATCGCCGCATAAGATGGGGGTACGCCGTTGTCCTTGGCGATGGTCTTGAATTCCTGCCCCAAAGTAGAAGATACCAGATGCGGCGCAGGCATAATCTGCGACACCATCACACCAGTTGCTACCGGACCCAGTGAATCAATGAAGGACTGCGAAGCATTGTTCGACAAAGTCATGATTTGTACGGTGCTGCCTTTCGCACGCAAACCACGGATAAGTTCTGCCACGGTGGTCGCTGAACCAACGATGATGAGCGCCTTGGCTGGTGACTTGAGAACCTCGTCTATTGCTTTGGGCAGGTCAGGCTTTGCCCTGTCATATTTGCTGACCAGAGAAGGCTTGAGTTTGAAGCTGTCCATCGCATTGGTAAAACCGATCAAGCCATCGCCACCAAAAGTATCATCGACATGCAGGATGGCGATATCTTTGAGGCCTATCGTAGAAAACTGCTCCACGGCTTTTTTCACCTCATCCTGATACCTGGCCCTGACATTGAATACATAGCGGTTAACAGGGTTATGAAACACTGCGGCACCAGTACTCGGTGCCACCAGTGGCACTTTGCTGGACGATAGTATAGGCAGGATAGCCTGGGTATGTGGCGTGCCACGCGACTGGAACAAGGCAAAGACATGATCTTTCTTAATGAGCGTCTCGGCATTGGCAGCGGCAATGACAGGATCAAACTTGTCATCGACGATGTGCAGCTCTATCTTGCGGCCGTGCACGCCACCATTTTTATTGACCTGGTTGAAGTAAGCCGCAGCACCAGCATTCATTTCTTTGACCGGCCCGGCAATCTGCCCGGTCAGTCCTACAGTTTGTCCTATTAATATGCTATTGTCTGTGACACCTTCTTCTGCCTGGCTATAGCCAGACGTAGCAATCAGGGTGCACAGGGCAAATATGCGTGGCAGGCGCCAGGCACGGTGAAGTCGACTCATGATTGTCTCCAGATTATTGAGCGTCTATTTTTTTGAACCGGCGACAAAATCCGGCTGACATTGCAGAATGTCCAGCCAACTTGATTTTGCAACAAGCTCTGGGATAGCGCTCTTATTAGCAGACTTCATACCAAGCACGAATGAAGACCCGCACCTCGGTTTTAACTGATTTTTTGAGTAAAATATATCAGTAGTATCCCTCATGCGTCTGAAAATCCGCACGGACATTTCAAATAATTCTGGATTTTCAGAATTTTGACCGCATATGTTGCCCACATCAGGTGAAATAGGCGAAATGCCTGACCCGGCCACGGGTTCAGGTAAAATGCCTGCTGTTGTTGCTACTCAGTTGCTATTGAGTTGCGACTCTTTGTTATTGAGTTGCTACTGAACTGCGACTACCGCCTGTTGCAGGCAGTAGTGAGCCGCACCCTATTGAAATTTTCTTAATATCCCCTAAGCCAACATGCTCGATAATCTTACCCAGCGCCTAGCCAAAGTCGTCAAGACCATGCGCGGCGAAGCCCGCCTGACTGAATCCAATACCGCCGACATGTTGCGCGAAGTGCGCATGGCCTTGCTGGAGGCTGACGTTGCCCTGCCAGCAGTGCGTGAACTGATCGCCCGCGTCAAAGAAAAAGCCATGGGTGAAGAAGTCATTTCTTCCCTGACACCAGGTCAGGCCCTGGTCGGCGTGGTGCAAAAAGAACTGGCCATCCTGATGGGTGCCGACCTGGGGGAAGATGCTTCGCAACTGAGTTTTAATTGCCAGCCACCAGCGATCATCCTGATGGCTGGTTTGCAGGGTGCTGGTAAAACCACGACAGTCGGTAAGCTGGCCAAATATCTGCGCGAGCAAAAGAAGAAAAAAGTATTAACCGTTTCTGCCGACGTTTACCGTCCGGCAGCGATAGGCCAGTTACAGACAGTGACATCACAGGTTGGCGCAGATTTTTTCCCGTCCTTGCCTACCGATAAACCAGTGGACATTGCCCTGGCTGCACTTGACTACGCCAAAAAGCATTATCACGATGTGCTGATTATCGATACTGCCGGTCGCCTGGGTATTGACGAAGCGATGATGCAAGAGATTGCCGCAGTCCACGCTGCCGTCAAGCCGATAGAAACGTTGTTCGTGGTCGATGCCATGTTGGGTCAGGATGCCGTCAATACCGCCAAAGCTTTTAATGATGCCCTGCCTTTGACTGGCGTGGTGCTGACCAAGCTTGACGGTGATGCACGCGGTGGCGCTGCCCTGTCGGTACGTTATATCACCGGCAAACCGATCAAGTTTGTCGGTGTTGCTGAAAAACTCGATGGCCTGGAATCTTTCGATGCTACCCGCATGGCCAACCGTATTCTGGGCATGGGCGACATCCTGGCACTGGTCGAATCGGCGCAAAAAGGCATGGATGTGGCCGCAGCGCAGGATCTGGCGCACAAGATCAAGGATGGCGGCAAATTCGACATGAATGATTTCAAGATGCAGATTTCGCAGATGAAGAACATGGGCGGCCTGTCCAGCCTGATGGATAAGTTGCCGGCACAAATGCAGCAGGCTGCCAGCGGCGCCAATATGGACCAGGCTGAAAAACAGGTGCGCCGCATGGAAGGCATGATCAATTCCATGACACCACAAGAAAGGTCCAAGCCAGAATTGATCAAGGCTTCGCGCAAGCGCCGTATCGCCGCTGGTGCAGGCGTACAGATACAAGAAGTGAACCGCATGCTGGCCCAGTTTGAGCAAATGCAGTCCATGATGAAGAAATTACGTGGTGGTGGCATGATGAAGATGTTGCGCGGTATGAAGGGAATGATGCCAGGAAAACGCTGAGTTTTTCTCAGTATTTCTGTTCATATTTCCCTCTATAAAAAATGCCGGATAGCAGCCAAAATGGCGCTAATCCGGCATTTTTTTATGCGTAAATCCAACGACAGGCAAATTCCTGCACTTTTTCAGTAAAAACCCGCAAAAAACACTTGCATCCCTGTAAAAACCGCACCACTATTAGCGATGCGTGAAGTGACGCAATGCAGGAGCTTTTCAAAACGATCAAAGCTCCGTCCACGAAATTTGTGAAGGAGGCTATTTATGGCAACAGCACCAAAAAAACCAGCAGCAAAACCGGCAGCCAAACCAGCGGCTAAACCAGCAGCTAAACCGGCAGTAAAAGCAGCAGCTCCAAAGGCAGCAGCAGCGAAACCAGCAGCAAAAGCAGCAGCTCCTAAAAAAGCCGCAGCAGCCAAGCCAGCAGCAGCACGCAAGCCAAATGCAGCGTTCATGAAACCGATGACTATCTCCCCAGTTCTGGCAGCAGTCATCGGTGCAGCAGCAATTCCTCGTACTGAAGTCACTAAAAAAGTATGGGAATACATCAAGAAACACAAACTGCAAGACGAAGCAAACAAACGCAACATCAACGCGGATGACAAGTTGAAAGCCGTTTTCGATGGCAAGAAACAAGTGTCCATGTTTGAAATGACTAAACTCATTTCCGGTCATCTGTCCTGATTATCAGGAAGAGATTTCTGCAGTTGCTTTGGGAAACTTAAAGGGAAGCAGTCAGTCCCATCCCAAACAAAAATGCCCGCATCGCGCGGGCATTTTTGTTTTTATTTTCTGTACACGCTTTTACAAATATATTCTTACAAATTACCACAGGTCACAGGTACAGTCGGCAACTCATTGCCAATGATCTCGCCGGGTTTGCGGTGCAGGATGCAATAGGTGCCAAATGGGGTAATCACTTTAGATACCGGTCGCCCATCGCCAAGTGTATGCACTTCATGCTTATAGCTTTCACGCATAACGGTTGATGATGACTGGATTGCGGCACCAAATTTTTCCATCGCTGCGGGCGCTGATTTGGCACTGACCTTGTCACGGTACTGAAAATCTTTTTTCAGGCTATTGAAAATATCCCGCGTATCGCGGCTAACCGGTGCCTCAACGCCGGGACGTGCCGACTCTTTTTCTACTGGTGAAATCGCTTGCTGATTGTCACTGACTGCAGCTTTGTCATTGATACTGATAGCGGCACTTTGCCGTGACGCTGGCATGCCCCTGCTTTGACGGGATGACGCTGTGACAGCCTGCATAGCTGGTGAACGTGCTACCAGTTTCACTTGGTCGGGCTGCCGTAAAAAAATCAAGCTGCCGCTATTCGCTTGCGTCAACTCGTCTTTGCGCATCGCTTTCAACTGCGGCCACAGCACATATAAACCTACATGCAGCAGGAAGACTCCGAAGAGTATGCCAGCCAATATGCGCGACTCATTGCTTTGTGCAGAGTGGTAACAAGGAGTTGCCAGCATGAGCCTGTCCTCGCCTCAATAACTACCGCAACTGACAGTCCGTATGCCCGGCGCCCTGGTGATATCTGCACCTGGTTTTGCACCTACCACACAATATGAGCCTGCTGGTGTCGTCACCTTGGTCATGGCCGTGCCGTCCGCCATGATGATGTTCTGATAGCTGGTGCCACGCGGACGCGCAGCGGCAGCGACATTGATACCAAATTGCACCATCGATGACTTTTCTGGCTTGATATCGGTCAGGATGCGGTTTGGCATTTCACGTTCTACCTGCTTGATGACTTTGCTGATGTCGCGCTGGATCAAGATGGGGCTATCGCCACTGAAAGTCGGTGTGCTGGTTTCTGTATTCGCAACAGGGACAGGTGCGATAGTGATGCTTGTGCCTGCATCATTGTTGACCGGCGTAACGGGGCTGGCCGGCACGACTACAGTGCGGGGTTTATTTGGCGCAGGCAATTGGCTGGGTGATATCGCTGGTTTGATCACAGGCGCCGTCTGTTCTGGCTTGGGTTGTACGGGTGCCTCCAGCATGCGGACCACAAAAGCCAGTGGCGTGCTCACTTCATTTTTATGCCTGACGATGCTGGGCCACAACAGGATTAACAAGAGATGCGCGAGCAGTACTGCAAGCAGCAATTGCCAGCGTGAACGCAATAGCTTGCGCCAGTCTGTACTGCCAAATTCTTCTTGATAAAAGAGTACCTGCATGTTTGGTCTTGGTGTAATCCTGAGTATGACCGAGCATTCTGGAATGCCCGGTCATACTTGACCCGTGATTTATTCAAAGGACTATTTTACGAGACCAGGGGTAGCATAAATTGCTACATGAACAGCGATACAGATTTTACGTAGCAAATAAATCAACTGGTGAATTCCCAGTTTTTCCAGTTGGACAGCACTGCTTTAGGATATTCAGGACGGCCTCGGCTACCGTTATAACGGCCCAGTGCCAGGTAAAGATCACCCTTTTCCATATCGATGTACAGGCGCAAAATCGAGCAGCCATAACGCAGATTGGTTTGCATCTGGAACAGTTTTTTCGCATCACCATCGCCTATCACGCGCGACCAGAAAGGCATGACCTGCATATAACCCCGCGCACCAACCACAGAAGTCGCATATTTGCGGAAGGCAGATTCGACCTGTATCAGCCCCATGACCATGGCAACATCCAGGCCTGCACGCTTGGATTCATACCAGATGGCATCCAGCAATTCCTTACGGGTTTGCAAATCAGGTATGCGTCGCTTCAGACGAGTGGCCATTTCCCCCTGCCAATTGAGGTATTTGATACGTTCGTCGATATTGGTAAACGTGGGTTTAGGTGGCGTGGAATCAGACACAGCTTTGGCCAGCGCAAGACGGACGGAGTCTGCCATGGCTTCTTCTTTTTGATTACCAGCTTGCGCTGGTAACACAGAAACAGCCAACAGGCAGATCGCCGCATGAAGGATGGATTTTCTCCGTCCTTCACATATAACTCGTGTGATTTGCGTGGCTTGCAGATCAAACTTGCTGCTAACGCTCAATCTTCCTTTGCACCAGACGCAAAAGCGCAAGAAAAAATACTTCATCCTGCTACTTATTTATCTGCCATCTTGGCCTTGATAAAGGCCAGCATCCCGGCCACCGGCACATTGCTGGCTTCAGTATCGCGACGGCCCAGATATTCGAGCTGGCCTTCCTTGAGGCCACGGTCACCGATGACGACACGGTGCGGCACGCCTATCAGTTCCCAGTCAGCAAACATGGCACCGGGACGCTCGCCACGGTCATCCAGTATCACGTCGATGCCAGCAGCCAGCAATGCGTCATACAGCGATTCAGCCTCAGTCCTGACGGCTTCGCTGCGGTCCATACCCATAGGGCAGATGACGACTTCAAACGGTGCAATCGCCGTTGGCCAGATGATGCCCTTGTCATCAAAATTCTGCTCTATGGCTGCACCCAGGATGCGGGTGATGCCTATGCCGTAACAACCCATTTGCAGCAATTGTGGCTTGCCATTCACATCGAGGAAAGTGGCTTTCATGTCGTCGGAATAGCGGGTGCCGAGCTGGAAGACATGGCCCACTTCAATACCACGCTGTATGGCCAGTAGACCTTTGCCATCCGGTGAAGGATCACCAGCGACAACGTTGCGCAAATCAGCAACCACTGGCTCAGGTAAATCACGGCCCCAGTTGGCACCAGTGAAATGGAAGTCAGCTTCATTTGCGCCACAGACAAAGTCCGCCATGTTGGCGACAGTTCTGTCGGCCACGATATTGACGGGCTTTTGTGTGCCGATAGGGCCGAGATAGCCTGGCTTGGTGCCGAAATGCTCGATAATTTCTGCCTCGGTGGCAAAACGATAGTTGGCCATCCCAGCTATCTTACCGGCCTTGACTTCATTGAGCTCATGGTCACCACGTAACAGCAACAGCCAGATTTGCGCTGCCTTGCCGTTGTCTTTTTCAGCATCAACAGCCAGCACGATGGACTTGACCGTGGTTTCCAGCGGAATATTGAGCAACTGCGCGACATCTTCACACTTGGCTTTACCAGGCGTGGCAGTCTTGGTCAGCGCCGCAGCAGCGGGTGGGCGACTGGTTTGCGTAGGCAAGGCTTCTGCCGCTTCCATATTGGCGGCGTAATCAGAGGTCGGGCAATACACCAGCGCATCTTCACCAGTGTCGGCAATGACGTGAAATTCATGTGAGCCAGATCCACCAATGGCACCGTTATCAGCCGCTACCGCACGGAATTCCAGGCCAAAGCGCTGGAAAATACGGGTGTAGGCGTCATACATGACTTCATAAGACTTTTGCATGCCTTCGACATCGCGGTCAAAGGAATAAGCATCTTTCATGGTGAATTCACGGCCACGCATGAGACCAAAGCGTGGGCGGCGTTCGTCGCGGAACTTGGTCTGGATGTGATAAAAATTCACAGGTAACTGGCGATAGGAACGGATTTCTGTACGGACGACGTCAGTAATTGCTTCTTCAGACGTAGGCTGGATGATGTAATCACGGCCATGGCGGTCTTTCACGCGCATCAGTTCCGGGCCCATCTTGTCCCAGCGGCCAGTTTCTTGCCAAAGTTCTGCCGGTTGCACGACGGGCATCAGCATCTCGATCGCTCCGGCGCGGTTCATTTCTTCACGAACAATATTCTCCACTTTGCGGATGATGCGCAAGCCCATGGGCATGTAGTTATAGATGCCGGAACCGAGGCGTTTAATCATGCCCGCACGCATCATCAGTTTATGGCTGACGATCTCGGCATCGGCAGGAGCTTCTTTCTGTGTAGAAATAAAAAATCGTGTAGCACGCATGACAGTGATTCTTTTTAAATGGAGGGTTATAATCAACTCAATTTTAAAGGATTAGCTGGCTAATGCGCCCACTCTTTGCACATTTGATGAAGGAAACTGCGATTTGTTCGCCTCCCAGGGGGCTGTCCGTCGAAAAACGCGGTATTTTGCGACGAAACAAACGCTCTCTACGCTATCTATTGCAGGAGCAAGCCGTTTAGCCACAGAAAGTTTTGAGGTTGAACATGCTGGATCGTGAAGGCTTCCGCCCTAACGTTGGCATAATTTTGCTAAACGCCAACAATGAAGTCTGGTGGGGAAAGCGGGTGCGCGAGCATTCCTGGCAGTTCCCCCAGGGTGGCATTAAATATGGCGAGTCTCCGGAACAGGCAATGTACCGGGAACTCGAAGAAGAAACCGGCTTACTGCCTGAGCATGTCAAAGTCATAGGACGTACCCGCGACTGGCTGCGCTATGAAGTGCCGGATCATTTTATCAAGCGTGAAATTCGCGGGCACTATCGTGGGCAAAAACAAATCTGGTTTCTGTTGCGCATG
The DNA here is from genome assembly GCF_049340405.1 of Undibacterium sp. Ji42W. Lineage (NCBI taxonomy): Bacteria > Pseudomonadati > Pseudomonadota > Betaproteobacteria > Burkholderiales > Oxalobacteraceae > Undibacterium > Undibacterium sp. Ji42W. Next base: position 180,852 of record NZ_JBMPOV010000005.1, on the reverse strand, counting down.
ATAGGCCGCGATTGCGATGTGAATTTGCGGGCCAGCACCCATCCTGAGTTTGACGCATGGCGCTGGCATGACTATTGGGTACCACTGGATGTAGTGATTGAATTCAAGCGCGGCGTGTATCAACTGGCCTTGCAGGAATTGTCACGCTATGTGCACCGCACCGAGCACCCCAATTCCAACCGCAACCGCTATTTGCGCAATCAGCAACAGTCGCAACTATCGCCAAAAAACCAGGATTGCAATAAAACCGAGCCGGAAGAGTCCAAATAATTTATGTTGAATAAAAAATTACGTCATATCGCCATCATCGGTCTGGCCTTGCTGCCAGTCAGCCTGGCTTTTGCAGCAGATGAAGAGGAAGAAGACAAAGAATGGCGTGAAGTCGCCCTGCAATTGCCAGAAGCGCCCAAAGCTGAAAATCTCTTGAATTTTTACAAGAGCCCCAGCCAGTCTTTTGCCATTGACACCAAATCGCTGACGGTGGCGGCAGACGGTACCATACGTTACAGCCTGGTTGCCACCAGTGCTGGCGGTGCGAAGAATATCAGTTATGAAGGTCTGCGTTGCCAGACTTATGAAGTCAAACTGTATGCATTTGGCCGCCCGGATGGCACCTGGTCACGCTCGCGCCGCAATCAATGGGACACCATCACCAACACTGGTGCCAACAAGCAGCATGCCACTTTGTTTTCTGAGTATTTTTGCGAAGGCAAAACCATCGCAGGCAAAGCCAGTGTCTTGCTGGACAAGTTGCGTGGCAAGAAAACGTCGTATTACTAATAGCAAGATGTACGAATAACATGGGCACTGAGTCAATTCAGATTCAGCGCCCATTTTTAATGCTCAGTGTTATATTCGATTTACAACAAAACCAGGTTGTCGCGGTGTATCAGTTCCGACTCTTCAACAAAACCGAGCATGGATTCAATGTCAGAAGAAGCATGACGCTTGATGCGGCGCGCATCTGCGCTTGAATAATTAATCAGCCCTCTGGCTACCGGTGTACCTGCCTCATCACAGCAAGTGACAACGGCACCGCGGCTGAATTCGCCCCGCACATCAAGCACGCCTATAGGCAATAAGGATTTGCCTTCACGCGTGAGTTTTTGCACCGCACCAGCATCCAGCACGACCTGGCCCAGCGTTTGCAGATGGTCCATCATCCACTGTTTGCGCGCAGCTACCGGAGCCATTTGCGAAATCAATTGTGTACCGATGGCTTCACCTTGCGCCAGGCGCACCAAGACATTGTCCTCGCGTCCCCAGGCGATGACGGTATGCGCACCAGAACGGGCACCGCGTTTTGCTGCCAGTATCTTGGTCAGCATGCCACCACTGCCCAGACTGGAGCCTGCGCCGCCAGCCATGGCCTCCAGCGCCAGGTCACCTGCCCTGGCCTCATGGACAAAAGTGGCATTCGGGTCTTTGCGCGGGTCAGCGGTGTAAAGGCCTTTCTGATCAGTCAGGATGATCAGGGCATCGGCTTCGATCAAATTAGCAACCAGCGCACCCAGTGTGTCGTTATCACCAAACTTGATTTCATCGGTGACCACCGTATCATTTTCATTAATAATGGGAACGATGCCCAGGCGCAGCAAGGTAAACAGGGTAGAACGCGCATTCAGGTAACGTTCGCGGTCGGCCAGGTCAGCATGCGTCAATAAAATCTGCGCGGTGCCTATCTGATGTTCACGAAAGCTGCTTTCATAAATCTGTGCCAGGCCCATTTGCCCGACAGCAGCGCAAGCCTGCAGTTCATGGATGGCAGTTGGCCGTTTTTCAAAGCCCAGACGTTGTCGCCCTTCAGCTATCGCGCCGGAACTGACCAGCACCACTTCCTTGCCCATGGCGCGCAGGCCTGCTATCTGGGCGGCCCATCTGGCGATGGCCTGTTTGTCCAGCCCCTTACCATCGTTGGTGACCAGGGATGAACCTACTTTGATAATCAGACGTTTTGCCTGTTGAATGACAGATTGCATAAATGAGTACGGATATGATTTGGCGGCGTTGCTGCAATAAAGCGGCAAACAAATTAAAATTATACTTTATATGGATACTGTCTTTGCAATCTAAATTTAATTCATATTTAAAAGGTGTATGCTAATTTTTATGAGATTTTCATTATTAAAAAGAAATTATTCCAATATCAGAATAATCATTGATATTCTATCCTTCGGGATACCAGGCATTTGACGAGCAGACGATTGCAGGCGGTGGCAGGCGTAAAAAAAACCTGGCTTTCACCAGGTTTTCTATTAGTCTTCCAGTACTTTAAATCGCGGATCATCCGGATCAATGGACAAGATGCCCTGCGCTTCTTCTTTCATCGTGGTTTCTTGCGAACGCTGTTCATGCGTACGCTTTTCTTCCAGGTATTTATAGATCTCGGTCACCAGCTCTTCGCAGCCTTCACGATTCAAGGCGGAGATTTCAAAGACCGGGCCTTTCCAGGCAAAGCGCTTGATGAAGTCTTTGACCTTTTTCTTGCGTTCATCTTCGGTCAGCACGTCGAGCTTGTTGAGTACCAACCAACGTGGCTTCTCATACAGGCTTTCGTCATACTTGCGCAATTCCTTGATCAGGGCCTTGGCTTCTTTGACAGGGTCGACAGCTTCATCAAACGGTGCCAGATCAACAATGTGCAAGAGCAAACCTGTGCGTTGCAAATGTTTCAAGAATTGGATACCCAGACCAGCACCATCAGCAGCGCCTTCGATCAGACCAGGGATATCGGCGATGACGAAGCTTTTTTCATGACTAACACGGACCATACCCAGATTAGGATGCAGGGTCGTGAAAGGATAATCAGCGATTTTCGGACGTGCATTTGATACCGCAGTAATGAAAGTGGATTTACCGGCATTTGGCAAACCCAGCAAACCTACGTCAGCCAGTACTTTCAATTCCAGGCGCAATTCGCGGCGTTCGCCTTCTTTACCATCAGAGCGCTGACGTGGCGCACGGTTGGTGGAGGTCTTGAAGTGAATATTACCCCAACCGCCCTCGCCGCCTTTGACCAGTTCAACTTCCTGGCCATGTTCAGTCAGATCAGCGATGACTTCATCGGTGTTTCTGTCGCAAATCTGGGTGCCAACCGGCATGCGCAGACGGATATCGTCAGCGCCTTTGCCGTAGCAATCTGCACCACGGCCATTTTCACCGTCTTTGGCTTTGTGCAATTTGGAATAGCGATAATCAACCAGAGTATTGATATTACGGTCAGCAACTGCCCAGATACTGCCGCCACGGCCACCATCACCACCGTCAGGACCGCCAAATGGGCGGAATTTTTCACGACAAAAGGATGCCACACCATTGCCACCGTCGCCGGCGATTACTTCGATACGGGCTTCATCAATAAATTTCATTTTTACCACCTAAAAAAGCTTGTATAAATTTTTGTAACCTGATGGAACAATAAATTTATACAGGATTTCTTCAAATTAAAAGGGTCAATACCAAACTGCCATGCAGGATGTGCTTAGCACCTGTTTTCGATCTTACTGCGCGGGCGCAACCGGAGTTCATGCGAGGCTCATATGCTGCTCAAAATGCTCATTTACTAGAGTACATTCCGCTTTTTGCGCTGCGGTTTTTATTACCCTGACCCCGCTGACGCGCGCTCGCAAAAGATCGCAAACAGGTTCTTACGGAGAGGTTAACTTGCGGAAAGATAACCGCAATGAGTTGGAACGGAGACTGATCCAACTAAAAAGGCCCCACCGATGGCAGAGCCTTTTTGTCATACTGGCTTGCGCCCTGCGTTGAATTACTTCAATGCATTACGCTGCTGCTGCGTCTGCAACAACAATAGCGAACTGGTGACGTGCTGCACCTTTGATCGCAAATTGTACTTTGCCATTAACCAGAGCGAACAAAGTGTGATCTTTGCCCATACCAACGTTTTCACCAGCGTGTACGCGAGTGCCGCGTTGACGAATGATGATACCGCCGGCATTGATAGCCTGGCCGCCGTAAACTTTAACGCCAAGGCGTTTTGATTCTGAGTCACGACCATTGCGCGTGGTGCCGCCGCCTTTTTTGTGTGCCATTTTTAATTAGCTCCTTAAATACAGGTAGATTGATTGCTGATCTACAGATTAGCCGTTGATAGAAACGATTTGCAGTTCAGTGTAGTTTTGGCGATGGCCTTGACGTTTCTGATAGTGCTTACGACGACGCATTTTGAAAATGCGCACTTTGTCGTGACGACCGTGATCTATAACCTTAGCCAGCACCGTAGCACCTGCGACCAATGGAGCACCAAATTTAATGGTCTCGCCAGCGCCCAATGCGAGCACTTGATCAATGGTGATTTCGGAGCCAATGTCTGCAGGTATCTGTTCTACTTTAAGTTTTTCACCAGCGACAACTTTGTATTGTTTGCCTCCGGTTTTTATGACCGCGTACATGTGAAACCTCATCAAATAAATATTAGGGATTTTCTCCCCGCCAGACAAAAATGCACCTGGGAAGTCGGGAAAACCCCAAATTGTACATAATCCAGCCAAAAGCGTCAAAGACTATTTGCATATTTTTTCAGCACACCCATGGTAAACAGGCAATTGGCCGCTGATAAATAGAGGACGCACAAGAGAACTGGCGCAAAACTGGTGCAATTCAAGCAAATACCAGCACTGCATCGTATAATCGCGGTCATCCCGGATTCTTATGCAGGTTCTCCCTTGTCTGCCACAAACAACCAAAACCCCATCACTGAACTGATCGCCGTCGATATGGACGAAGTGAATCAGGTAATCCGCAACAAACTACATTCTGAAGTTGCCCTGGTCAACCAGATCGCCGAATACATTATCAGCGCAGGCGGCAAACGCATACGCCCGGTACTGGTATTGCTGGTCGCGAATGCCTTCCAGTATCAAGGCAAGCATCATCATGAACTGGCCGCGATCGTCGAATTCATCCACACCGCTACCCTGCTGCATGATGACGTGGTAGATGAATCATCCATGCGCCGTGGCCGCAAGACTGCCAATGCCCTGTTTGGCAATGCTGCCTCGGTCCTGGTGGGCGACTTTTTGTATTCCCGTGCCTTCCAGATGATGGTCTCCATCAATAGCATGCAAATCATGCAAATCCTAGCAGATGCGACCAATGTCATCGCTGAAGGCGAAGTCTTGCAGTTATTGAATATGCATGATCCTGACGTGACTGAAGAACGCTACCTGCAGGTAATCCGTTCAAAAACCGCAAAACTGTTTGAAGCCGCAGCAGAAATCGGCGCTCTCATCGCCGGTGCCAATCAGGCAGAAATCGAGGCTGCTGGTGAATATGGCCGTTCTCTGGGCACTGCTTTCCAGTTGATTGACGATGTGCTGGATTATTCAGGAAATGCCAACGACATAGGTAAAAACGTTGGCGACGACCTGCGTGAAGGCAAACCCACACTGCCTCTGATCTACCTGATGAAAAACGGTAGCGAAGAAGAGCGTGAATTGGTGCGTGCTTGCATAGAAAACGGCGATGAATCCAAATTTGATGCCATACTGGCTGCTATCACGCAATCAGGTGCGCTGGCTTATACCCAAAGCGAAGCCGTGAAAGCAGCCGACCGTGCTGCTGCTGCCATCTCGGTATGGCCAGATAATCAATACAAACAAGCAATGGTCAAACTGTGTGCCTTTGCAGTTGGCCGCAATCATTAAATCGCATATTTCGCGGATTTAACAGATTGTTACAAAATCGGGCAGGATAACATCACTGCCCGGAATCCACGCGCACCACGGAAACAAAAGAGTGGTAAATTCATCGTGGCAATTTGTCTGAAAACATTCTATACAGAGTAAAGAAGCTGCAAATCTTTGTCGTCAACAGCGTATAGATTTAAAACTCGGTGCAGCGGTCACAGCGTTGCATTTTTTGCCCACCCTCTGGTGACCACACCGGGGAACGACTTTACAAATAACAGGCTTAGTTGCATTATCCTGAGGCAACTGATTGTATTGGCAAATTTTACTCAAAAGATCCTATGTCCGCAGTCTTACCCAATTCAGCATCCCAGATGCCAAGCTCTGGCCTGGCGAGAGCGTTGACGCAGGCCAATTTATTGACGCCTGCCCAAGTCGACACTGTCAGCAAAAAAGCGCAGGCAGACAAAACCGGTTTTATTGATGCCCTGACGCAAAGTGGCACATTCAGCGCGCGTGACCTGGCAACATTTTGCTCGGATGCATTTGGTTATCCTCTGCTGGATTTATCAACAATTAATGAGTCGCAGATTCCGGAAAAACTGGTCGATCAAAAACTCATGCAGTCCCAGCGTCTGATCGCCATTGCCAAAAAAGGCAACAAGGTTTCCTTGGCAATCTCTGACCCGACCAATAATTCTGCCCTCGATCAAGTCAAATTCCAGACTGGCCTGGGAATAGACATCATCATCGTGCAGCACGATGCTCTGGTCAAATTACTGGAAAAACTGGGTAAGTCTTCAGAACAAAGCTTGAATGAAATTGGTGGTGATGAATTCGAGCTGGAATTCAAAGAAGAGGATATGGGCGCCGCCGCCGCCGAAGCACAGGCTACAGAAATTGATGACGCTCCAGTCGTCAAATTCCTACAGAAAATGCTGATTGATGCGATTAATCTTGGCGCGTCCGATTTACATTTTGAACCCTTTGAAAAATTCTACCGCATACGCTTCCGCGTCGATGGTGAGCTGAGGGAGATTGCCCAGCCACCACTGGCCATCAAAGACAAGCTGTCTTCCCGTATCAAGGTTATATCCAAACTCGACATTTCGGAAAAGCGTGTTCCGCAAGATGGTCGTATGAAGTTGCAATTGAATGCCAACAAGTCCATCGACTTTCGTGTGAGCACTTTACCTACCCTGTTTGGCGAAAAGATTGTTATGCGTATCTTGGACGGTTCACAGGCGCAGATGGGTATTGATGCCCTTGGCTATGACCCGGACCACAAAGCCATTTTAATGGAAGCAATCCAGCGGCCTTACGGCATGGTGCTGGTGACTGGACCTACAGGTTCCGGCAAAACCGTTTCCTTGTATACCTGCCTTAACGTCATTAACAAACCTGGCATCAATATCTCGACGGCAGAAGATCCGGCAGAGATTAACTTGCCTGGTGTGAATCAGGTCAACGTCAACGACAAAGCTGGCCTGACGTTTGCCGTCGCCCTGAAGTCCTTCTTGCGTCAAGATCCTGATGTCATCATGGTAGGTGAGATTCGTGACCTGGAAACTGCCGATATCGCCATCAAGGCTGCGCAAACTGGCCACATGGTGTTCTCTACCCTGCATACCAATGATGCGCCTGCTACCCTGACCCGTCTGATGAATATGGGCGTGGCACCTTTCAATATCGCTTCATCCGTTATTTTGATTACGGCACAAAGGCTGACACGCCGTCTTTGTACTTGCAAAAAACCGGTAGAAATCCTCGATGAAGTCTTACTGGCAGCAGGCTTCAAGGATGAAGATCTGGATGGTACCTGGAAACCATATGGTCCAGTGGGCTGTGACCGTTGCAACGGCGGCGGCTACAAGGGGCGGGTCGGGATCTATCAATTGATGCCAATATCCGTAGCTCTGGAACGCCTGATTTTGGCCAGTGCCAGCGCCCTGGAATTGGAAGAGCAGGCACAAAGAGAAGGTATCAGGAATTTGCGGCAATCCGGATTAATGAAAGTCAGACAGGGACTGACCAGCCTCGAGGAAGTCCTCGGATGTACCAACGAATAATAAGAGAAAATTAATATGGCAACCAATCTGGCAAAATCGGCAAAAGCAGGCCAACCCAAAGAGCAATTGTACGCCTGGGAAGGCAAGGACAAGTTTGGCAAAGTCGTCAGGGGCGAAACACGCGCTGGCGGTGAAGCCATCGTGAATGCCACTCTGCGCAGGCAAGGCATTCTTGTTACCAAGCTAAAAAAGAAAAGTTATACTTCCGGCAAGGCGATTACCGACAAGGACATCACTTTGTTTACCCGCCAGCTGGCAACCATGATGAAGGCGGGTGTGCCGCTGTTGCAGTCTTTTGATATCGTATCCAAAGGCCATAGCAACCCTTCCGTGTCCAAATTATTGCAGGATATTCGTGGCGACGTAGAAACCGGTACCAGCCTGAACGCGGCTTTCCGCAAATTCCCCCTGTATTTCGACCCGCTGTTTTGTAATCTGGTAGGTGCTGGTGAGCAAGCGGGTATTCTGGAAGACTTGCTGACCCGACTGGCCATTTACAAAGAAAAAACCATGGCCATCAAGGGTAAGATCAAGTCAGCACTGACTTATCCTATCGCCATTCTGGGTATCGCCTTCATCGTGACCGCCGTTATCATGATCTGGGTGGTCCCAGCGTTTAAGCAGGCCTTCAGCAGCTTTGGTGCAGAATTACCAGCACCTACCCTGATCGTCATGAACATCTCGGACAATTTCGTCAAATATTGGTACATCATCTTTGGCGGTCTGTTTGGCAGCATCTACTTCTTTATGCAGACATGGCGTCGCTCATTAAAAATGCAACAATTCATGGACAGAGCGTTGCTGCAGGCGCCAATTTTTGGCGATGTGATTAAAAAAGCAACTATTGCCCGCTGGACGCGTACGCTGGCCACCATGTTTGCAGCGGGTGTGCCTTTGGTTGAATCCCTGGATTCAGTCGGCGGTGCTGCTGGCAATGCTGTATATCTGGATGCAACGATCAAAATCCAGACTGAAGTAAGTACAGGTACCAGTTTGACTGTTGCCATGCAGAATGCAAATGTCTTCCCTGCCATGGTGACGCAGATGGTGGCCATTGGTGAAGAATCCGGTGCGCTGGACCAGATGCTGGGCAAGGTTGCTGACTTCTATGAAGATGAAGTCGATGAAGCCGTTGCTGCTCTATCGAGCCTGATGGAACCTATCATCATGGTGATTCTCGGTGTGGTCATTGGTGGCCTGGTAGTAGCCATGTACTTGCCTATCTTCAAAATGGGTTCGGTTGCAGGATGATTGAGACGTTTTTATTTGCCGGGCCGCAGCATGGATTGTCCACAATAGCCTTCGGGCTATTGGGACTCTTGATAGGTAGTTTTTTGAATGTGGTGATTTATCGCATGCCTAAAATGTATCTGCGTGAAGTGGATAATTTTGTCGCAGAACATAGGCAGGAGCCAATGCCACACCAGGACAAGTTTGACCTGATGCTGCCTCGTTCTGCCTGTCCGCATTGCGGGCACAAGATCACGGAACTGGAAAATATACCGATCATCAGCTACCTCGTCATTGGTGGTAAGTGCACGGGCTGCAAAGCCAAAATCTCTATACGCTATCCCCTGATAGAAGCACTGACTGCCCTGCTCACTGCTGGCATGATCTGGCATTTTGGCAGTGGCGTAATGGGCATGAGTGCGGTGGTCTTTGTCTGGTTTCTGATCGCCATGACCTTCATCGATATTGACCATAAATTGCTGCTGGATGATCTGACCCTGAGTCTGATGTGGCTGGGCCTGTTGTTGAATGCCTATGGCGGCTTTGCTACTTTGAAGGACGCAGTACTGGGTGCCGCTATTGGCTACATGTCGTTATGGTTAATCAACTGGATTTATGAAAAGCTGCGTGGCAGACCTGGCTTTGGCTATGGCGATCTCAAGCTCTTGGCAGCCTTTGGTGCCTGGATGGGCTGGAGCATGTTGCCCGTTATTGTTTTATTATCGACCCTGGTGGGCTCTGTCATAGGTATAGGACAAATTATCTCGAAGAAATTTGGTTGGGAAACAGAAATACCCTTTGGCCCCTACCTGACTGGTGCCGGTTTGATAGCGCTGATTTGGGGTCGGCAAATTGTCGATTTTTACCTGAGCACCTTGTAATGGCTGGCAATTACGTAGCCGCTTTTTCGCTAGGTCTGACAGGTGGTATAGGTAGCGGGAAAACCACGGTCGCCAATATGCTGGGCGAACTAGGTGCTGCGCTGATCGATACCGACCTGATCGCTCATCAGTTAACAGTGCCCGGCGGTCTGGCTATACCTGGGATACGTACGCAATTTGGTGATGAATTTATTACGGCTGACGGTGCCATGGACAGGGCTGGCATACGGCAACTGGTGTTTGCCGATACCGCACAAAAACTGAAACTCGAAGCCATATTGCATCCGCTGATACGTACAGAAACAGAACGTGCAGCAACCGAAGCCAGGGGTGACTACCGCATTTTCGTGGTGCCTCTGCTGGTGGAGTCTGGCAACTGGAAGCAACGCGTAGATCGTATTCTGGTCGTTGATTGCGATGAAGAGACGCAAATCAATCGTGTCATGTCGCGCAATCAATTAAGCCGGGAACAGGTAGAGGCCATCATGCGCAACCAGGCCAGCAGGCAAGCAAGGCTGGCTGCAGCTGATGATGTCATTGTCAACAATGGTAATCTTGAAAATATTAGTGAAGAGGTTTTACGCTTGCATGAGCTGTATCTGAGACTGGCAAAAAATAAGCATTAGAGACCAGAGCCGCACGCAAACGCCAGTATCAGCAAGAAGATATTGAATGCGCATGCAACATTTTCCTACAAAAAAAATAATGGAAATCTGCACGCGGTGTTTGTAATTTCACACAGTATGGTTCAGAATCATGTGCAGCTTTGATGAGCACCAAATTTTGACAGGGAAACTATTTTGATTGTTTACGAATACCCTTTTAACGAGCGTATTCGCACGTTATTGCGGCTGGAAGACTTATACGAAAAATTCACGTTTTTCTTGCATCAGTCTGATCCCATGCAGCATCACGTTGCCCTTGCCACCATTTTTGAAATGTTGGAAGTCGCTGGTCGCGCCGACCTCAAATCCGATCTCTTGCAAGAACTCGAAAGACAAAGACATACCCTCATCAGTTTTAAGTCCAATCCCAATGTACAGGCAGAAATGCTGGATAAAGTATTGGATGATGTTGACCGCGCCAGCAGCGCCCTGGTTGCCAGCACAGGCAAGACCGGACAGAACGTGCGTGACAATGAATGGCTGATGAGCATACGTGGCCGCACCATTATCCCTGGCGGCGCCTGCGAATTTGACTTGCCCAGCTACCATGCCTGGCAAAAAAATACGGCAGAAAAACGCTTTGCCGACATCAGCGCCTGGTTTGCCCCTATCGCTCCGCTGTTTGATGCCATCAATGTAGTCTTGCGCCTGTTGCGTGAATCTGGCTCTACATCGAAAGTCATTGCCCAGGCTGGCAGTTACCAGCAGATGCTACAAGGCAAGGTCTATCAGTTATTACGCGTCAATGTCATGCAAGAACTTGGTGCCATTCCTGAAATCTCGGCGAATAAATATATGTTGTGGATACGTTTTATGTCCCAGGATGGCGACATGAAGCCCAAGGCCTACGAAAACGATATCCCGTTTGACCTGACTCTCTGTAATTTCTGAACATGGCTACTTTTGTTGATTGCCCCACCTGCAAAACCAAGGTGGAATGGAAAGAAGCGAACCGCTGGCGTCCTTTTTGCTCTGAACGCTGCAAGCAAATTGACCTGGGTGCCTGGGCTGAAGAGAAATACACGATACCTACAGTCAATTTACCTGAAGACCCTGAAGAATTGGCTGAATAATCCACTTCCCTGAATTAGAACGTGTTTACGATCTGTAGCGAGCGTGTGTCAGCAAGGTGAAGAGCAGCGCATGCGCCTTGATCTAGCACGCACTTAAGGTCATCAACACGTCTTAGCGTTTTTGCGGGATACCGTATTTACGTAGTTTGGTGGCGATCATGGAATGCGAAGTTGCCAGACGCGTCGCCAGCTTACGGCTGGATGGATATTGCGGATACAGGTTTTCCAGCAAACTGCGCTCAAAGGCGTTGACCGACAATTCCCAGCTCTCGGTGGCATCGCTCTTCACCACATCAGCCGTGATGCTGCCCTCAGCCCAATCCAAGTCAGCAGCATCCAGTACCCGCTGGTCCGACATGGTAATCGCGCGGAACACCACGTTCTGTAATTGCCTGACATTGCCAGGCCAATGATTGGACACTAAAGCAGCGCAGGCCGATGAATTCAAACGGCATACCGGCTTTTGCGCCTGGGTGCAGGCACGTTCTATGAAATGCCTGGCCAGCGGCAGGATATCGTCAGGTCGCTCGCGCAGCGCTGGCATTTCCAGGTGCAAGACATTCAGGCGATAGAACAAGTCCTCACGGAAACTGCCCTCCTGCACCATCTTGCGCAAGTTTCTGTGGGTAGCGCTGATGATGCGGACATTCACCTTGACCTCTTTATCACTACCTATGCGACGGAACTTGCCATCATTCAAGAAGCGCAGGAGCTTGGCTTGCAGATAAAGCGACATCTCGCCTATCTCATCGAGAAAGACCGTGCCACCGTCCGCCATTTCAAACAGGCCAGGCTTGCCACCGCGCTGGGCACCGGTGAAGGCGCCAGACATGTAGCCAAATAATTCACTCTCAGCCAGGCTTTCTGGCAAGGCTGCGCAATTCAGCTCCAGGAAAGCCGCATTGCTACGGCCACTGACGCCGTGGCAAGCCTGGGCCAGCAATTCCTTGCCAGTGCCGGTCTCGCCTGTGATCAGCAAAGGGGCATCGACCACGGCTACCCGTGCTGCCTTGGTTTTCAGGCTGCGTATCTGTTCTGACTCACCGATGATGAAATGAAAGCCACTGCCTTCCGAATGTTGCAAGGCATGCAGGCGGCCACCTATGCGGGTAGGTGCGTGAAAGGTCAGCACGGCACCTACCGAGCGGCCATGGGTAATATCGAGGCCTTGTGGCTCTGATACTGGCGTCACATCCATGAAATAGGGCTCACCATTGAGGCTGACTTCACGGCTGGGAAGGCGGAAACCACAATTGACCAGTTCTTCCTGTATGCCCGCATCGTCAAGTACCTGGTTCAGGCTGCGCTGGCAAAGGCTGGACTCACTCATGCGGGTTGCCGTCGCAGCCGCGACATTGGCAATCACGATATGGCCGCTGGCATCGATTGCCAGCACCGGGTCTTCCATGACGGCCATCATGGTGTCGAGATTGAGGCGTCTGCGTATGCCGGGCAAGACATCCAGCACCTTGATTTCACCTACCCCGCGTACAGACTGGCAATCAGTCTGCAATGAGGGGAGCATGAATTCAAGCAGTTCAGGGCTGTCGATATAGATATTGGGTGGGTCAACTTCAACCGCTACCACATTGAGCCCACGACGCGCCAATACTGCCAGTATTTCGTGGGCAATACCTACTCTGTCCTTGAACTGGATATTGATGCGCATGCGTTGCTTTGTGATGAAACGATGTAAGTCTGCTTAATATGTGGATTAATACGGTTCCGGAATATAACCACGCGGGCGGGCATGCTGGCGACGGAAAGCGCTATTTGATGCCAGGCCGCGCAAACGGCCCAGGTCAAATTGCTCCAGTTGCTGCAAGACTGCACGATTGAGCGTCATTTTAACTTGCATCATCAACAAGTCCACGCTTTGCTGGCTGGAGGTACGGGTAGTGCGTCGTTCCTGTGGCACTTCTGTTTCTTCTTCCTGGACTGCTTTTTCGATTGCCTTGGAGGCGGCGCGTTCTTCAGCATTGACGAAACTGCGGTAGACATCTGCCAGGGTGATGATGCCATTGCAGTCGCGGCAATGCCAGGCATCTTTTTCCTTGCTGTCGCGACTGACCAGAGCGTCCTTGCTCAATACTGCCAGTATCGAGCGTATCAGGCGCGGAGTCTTGCCCGTTGCCTGTGCCAGAGTGGTGATGTTCGCAGTACGCGGCATGACCATCATGATTTGCGCCAGTAATTCAATCGCCGTAAAAAAACGCGCGTTCAGATTGGCGTCTGAAAAAACCTGGGTTGATGACAATAATTCTTCAATTGCATTCATGCCAACTCCTTGTGTATAAAAATAGGACTATTTACGCTGCCGTAACGGTCCATGAATAAACCTTCAGTAGAAATAGCCGGGCGCTTGCCAGAAACCACATCAGCAATGAACTGGCCAGAACCGCAAGCCATGGTCCAGCCCAGCGTGCCATGACCGGTGTTCAGGTACAGGTTGCGGTAAGGCGTAGGGCCAATGACAGGGGTGCCGTCCGGGGTCATGGGACGCAGGCCAGTCCAGAATTCGGCTTTGCTGACGTCGCCACCACCAGGGAACAAATCAGTTACTGAATGCTCCAGGGTGGCACGACGGTCTGCACGCAGGTCGAGGTTATAGCCGGTGATTTCAGCGGTACCACCGACACGTATGCGGTCGCCCAGGCGGGTAATTGCGACTTTATAGGTCTCATCCATGACCGTCGATTCCGGCGCTTTTTGTGCGTTGGTAATCGGAACGGTAATTGAATAGCCCTTGATAGGGTAAACAGGAATCTTGATGCCCAATTCTTTCAAGAGAATCGGGGAATAACTGCCAAGTGCCAATACAAAACAGTCTGCCTTGATCTCACCTTCCGAGGTGATGACAGAACTGATGGTATCGCCACTCTTGACCAGTCTTTGTATGGTGACGCCGTACTTGAACTGCACGCCCAGTTCTTGCGCGAATGTGGACAAGCTCTGGGTGAACTTGAAGCAATCGCCGGTTTCATCACCGGGCAGGCGCAATGCACCGACAAATTTGTCCTGCACGTTGACCAGTGCCGGCTCCACTTTCAGGCAACCGGCTTTATCGAGTTTTTCATAGGGTACGTCGTAGCGTTTCAGGATGGCGATATCGGCCTCTGCACCGTCCAGTTGTTGCTGATTGCGGAACAGTTGCAGCGTACCCTGGGTACGTTCGTCATAGCTGATGCCGGTATCGCTGCGCAATTGTTGCAAGACATCGCGGCTGTATTCAGCCATGCGCAACATGCGACCCTTATTGATTTCATAGCGCTTGCTGGTGCAGTTCATCAGCATTTGCGTGACCCAGCGCCACATAGTCGGGTCAAAGCTGGGGCGTATCGCCAGCGGGCTGTGCTGCATCATCAGCCATTTGATGGCTTTCAGGGGCACGCCAGGGCCTGCCCATGGTGCTGAATAACCTGGAGAAACTTCGCCTGCATTGGCATAACTGGTTTCCAGGCCTGCTGCTGGCTGACGCTCAATCACGGTGACTTCATGCCCTGCTTTGGCAAGATAATAGGCTGACGCTGTACCGATAACACCTGCACCCAATATAACTACTTTCATTTTTTTCTCCCCGCTTGCTGCTGGCTTATTGCTGGATTAATCTGCTTGTCTGTTGTGTTCTTTGTTTGTACTGGCTGCCGGCTCAGGCTAGCGGCGATACATGTGGAGGCTTAATTGCTATAAGTACGCTCATAACGGCCTCCCAGACTGGTCAGGATTTCATAGCCGATGGTATTGGCACATGTCGCCACCTGATCCACTGTATTGTCAGTAGAGATCAGGTCCACCATGGAACCGGGTTGCAGATGTTCTGCGGCGACCGCAGTCACATCCAGGGTGATCGTATCCATCGATACATTGCCCACCATGGGCACGGCCTGCCCCGCAATATGGGCGACGCCACGGTTACTGAGGCTGCGCATCCAACCATCGGCATA
The DNA here is from genome assembly GCF_049340405.1 of Undibacterium sp. Ji42W. Lineage (NCBI taxonomy): Bacteria > Pseudomonadati > Pseudomonadota > Betaproteobacteria > Burkholderiales > Oxalobacteraceae > Undibacterium > Undibacterium sp. Ji42W. The sequence goes on along the minus strand of NZ_JBMPOV010000005.1, from coordinate 165,342 downwards.
GCCAACACCGACAGTGGCAATGCGGGCGGTCTGGCTGCTGCGCCAGGTCGATCCATAACCGACACCAGTACCGGCCGGAATTTCACGGGTTTGTATGATGCGGCCTTGCAAGTGGGCAACGGCACGCATGGGGTTGGCTTGCCCGGCCACAGGAGCAACGCCATACAAAGCTGCACCAGGACGGGCCATGTCGAAATGAAAGTCTTTGCCCAGGAAGATGCCGGAAGAATTGGCCAGACTGGCCGGCACACCATGGCAAGCCGGGATGTGCGCACGCAAGGCATTAAAGGCTTGCAACTGCTGTTGATTAACAGGATTGGCCTGATCTTCTGCACTGACCAGATGGCTCATGATGTATTGCAGGTCTATACCTTCGCTGAGGCTGATATCGGCCTGCCATTGCTGTATCTCGGCTGCTGACAGACCCATTCTGGCCATGCCAGTATCTACCTGCACGATGGCAGGCAGGCGGCGCCGTTCTTTTTGTGCCAATGCACGCCAAGCCAGCATTTGTGGCAGGCTGTTCAATACCGGTGTGCAGTGATATTCCAATAATTCCGCCTCATGCCCAACGGGTGAGCCATGCATGACATAGATGGCTGCATCTGCAGGTAAATGTTCACGAATAATGATCGCCTCTTGCAAATGGGCGACAAAAAAATCCCGGCAATCTTCTGCATACAGTGCCTGCACGACTTGCACCGCGCCCACACCATAAGCATCCGCCTTGACTGCGGCACCGCATTTCGCCGTGCCCAATAAACCGCGCAACAGACCATAGTTGTAACGTATTGCCTGTAAGTCAATACGAAGTACCGCACCTGCTATTCCAGCAACTTGCTTCATATTTCACCACTCCATCGCATATAAGGAAACTGCGACTAGTCATAGCAATCGTCGTGCCACAAAATTTTATTGATAAAATTCAAGGACTTAAAAAATTTATTTTGGAATCACCAAAAATTTTGTATTGAATTTAATACAGCTACTGCTTTCCCTCTACTTTGCGCACTAGAGAACACACTCTATTGCGTACTAAAATCTGCACACTGTACTATTTTAAATACACTGTATTGTTTTCAATACATATCAGTCGTAAAATAAAGCACAGATAATCTCAGCCAGAAAAGTATCCGACAATAAGTGATACTACGGATTGTTTGTCATAAAAAGACAGTTTGATGACAAGAGGCAGGCAGCACTTTTCACCAAGCATAGGCAGGTGACCACAAAGTGGGAACGAATTGAGGAAAAAGGGGGACAGAGCCAACAGACTAATGTTTGCTCTGATGTTCTTCTGGGTGAGGGGAGATAAATCAGATCGACAAGCCAGAGCATAGGCCTTAGAATTTCAGCGGCTTAAGCAGCAGTAGCTACGCTGGCCTCGTCTTTGCGCAGCGAATCCAGCCATTCCAGCAGGGGTATGGTGGCAGGCAATAGCGGCGTGAGTCCTACACTGCCCTGCCAGGCAAAGGCTTGCCCTTCCAGGCTTTGCGGCTCACCCTGCCATTCGCGGCTGATATAGAAATGCAGCCTGACATGGGCATGTGGGTAGATGTGCTCAACGCCGCACCATGGCTCAGCAGTCAGCACTTGTATACCTAACTCTTCGACAAATTCGCGCTTGAGTGCATCGAGTATGGATTCATCGGCTTCGACTTTGCCACCGGGGAATTCCCAATAACCTTCATAAGGTTTGCCAGCCGGACGCTGTCCCAGCAAGACATCGCCATTGGCTTTCATCAGGATGCCTACGGCGACATCCACAGGTTTTGCGCTCATCTCAGGACTCCGCCAGCTTGCCAGCATAGTCGCGGGCAAATTGCCAAGCCACGCGGCCAGAACGTGAACCGCGTTGCAACGCCCAACGCAAGGCATCGCCACGCGCTTCTTCTACCTGTGCAGCAGTGCAGCCCATGTTGCCTAACCAATAGGCGACGATGTCAAGGTAATCATCCTGTTTGAAAGGATAGAAAGAGACCCAGACACCAAAGCGTTCGGATAAGGAGATTTTTTCTTCTACCGTTTCACCCGGATGCAAATCACCATCATCACTATATTTGTAGCTGGCATTGTCGGACATTTTCTCAGGCAGCAGATGGCGGCGGTTTGAAGTCGCGTAGATCAGCACATTGTCGGACTGGGCAGAGATACTGCCATCCAGCGCAACCTTCAAAGCCTTGTAACCGGCCTCACCCTCTTCAAAAGACAGGTCATCACAAAAAACAATGAAGCGCTCGGGGCGCTCTGCGATTAAATCGACGATATCGGGCAAATCAGCCAGGTCAGCCTTATCGACTTCTATCAGGCGCAAACCCTGGTCAGAAAACTGGTTCAGGCAAGCCTTGATCAGCGATGATTTTCCTGTGCCACGGGCACCAGTCAGCAAGACATTATTAGCTGGTTTACCATGGACAAATTGCCTGGTGTTTTGTTCTATCTGGTTTTTTTGTGCCGCGACATTGCGCAAGTCATCCAGCGCAATGGTCGAGGCATGACGCACGACTTGTAAATAGCCTTGTCCGCCACGCTTGCGCCAACGGTAGGCAAAGCCCAGGTTCCAGTCAGGCGCTGGCGTGCTGGCGGGCAATATGTTTTCCAGCCTGCTCAGCAAATGCTCGGCACGCAAGAGAAATTGATCAAGCTGCGTCATTGTCTATCCAGATCAGGAACGGTAGTCGGCGTTGATGGAAACATAATCATGTGACAGATCACATGTCCACACCGTCGCGGCCGCATCACCACGCGCCAGTTTGACGCGTATAGTGATCTCGCTCTGCTTCATGATGCGCTGACCATCTTCTTCACGGTATTCAGGATTACGGCCACCGTTTTTGGCGACCCAGACATCATCCAGATACAGGTTCAGCTTGCCTACATCCAGGTCATTCACACCGGCATAACCGATGGCTGCCAGGATGCGGCCCAGATTAGGATCAGAAGCAAAGAAAGCCGTTTTCACCAGAGGTGAATGGGCGATCGAGTAAGCAATCTTGCGGCATTCTTCTACATCACGGCCTTCTTCCACCGCGATTGTCATGAACTTGGTCGCACCTTCGCCATCACGGATAATCATGTGGGCAAGTTTTTGCGACAGCGCCGTCACGGCTTCTGCCAAAGCCGCATATTCAGGTGTCTCGACATCATTGACTTCGACTTCACCCGCACCGGTAGCGATGAGCATGAAGGAATCATTGGTAGAGGTGTCACCATCTATCGTGATGCAATTAAAAGACTTGTCAGCCGCTTGCTTGACCATGTGATCCAGTACATTTTGCGCAACCTTGGCATCAATCGCCAGATAGCCCAGCATGGTCGCCATATTTGGCTTGATCATGCCTGCGCCTTTACTGATGCCCGTCATGGTCACTGTTTTGCCGTTGATTTCCACCGTTGCCGATGCCGCCTTGGGCTGGGTATCGGTAGTCATGATGGCAGTAGCCGCATTGAACCAGTTATCAGCTGTCAGGTTTGCTATGGCTGCTGGCAAACCTGCGACCAGCCTGTCGACCGGCAATTGTTCCAGGATCACGCCAGTAGAAAACGGCAGGATTTGGGAAGCTTCACAAGCCAGCAATTCTGCCAGGGCAGCGCAAGTTGCATTTGCTGCAGCCAAGCCAGCATCGCCAGTGCCAGCGTTCGCATTGCCAGTGTTCACCACCAGCGCGCGGATAGGGCTGGACGCCATGTGCAGGCCTTCCAGATGAGCCTTGCAAACCTGCACAGGGGCTGCGCAAAAGCGGTTGGTCGTAAATACCCCGGAGACGGTTGCCGTAGGGGCTAGTTCCATGACCAGTACGTCTTTGCGATTGGGCTTGCGTATGCCAGCCTCGGCATAACCGAGGCGTATGCCGGCTACCGGTTTCAAATCTGCAGCCACAGGGATGGGGGAATTAACGGCCATGGTTTTTCCTTGCGTTGAAATCAAGCCGACATTGTAGGGCATTTTGTTGCACTGCGAAGCATGTTTGCGCTGAGGAAATTTCATGAAAAGCGGCTATACCCTCCTCATATCCCCCTCACAGTCCCATGATCATTTGGGCAATGATATTTTTTTGTATTTCATTTGAGCCACCATAGATGGAGAGCTTGCGCATATTCAGGTAATTGATGGCGAGTGGACTGGCCAGCTCGCTGGTGTCCTGACGATCACGCAGCGGCAAGGCCTGCTCCCCTACCGCCTGCACCAGCAATTCAGTGATTAGCTGCTGGATTTCCGTGCCCTTGATCTTTAGTATCGATGCTTCCGGCCCGGGTGCATGGCTTTGCTCTTCTGCTGACAGGACGCGCAAATTGGTCATTTCCAGGGCTATCAAATCAATCTCTACCTGTGCCAGGCGCGTGGCAAAGGCAGCATCTTCCATGAGCGACTTACCGCTCTTGAATTCACATGCGGCCACTCTTTTCAGTCTGGCCAGCTCACGCTTGGCAATGCCTATGCCCGCGATATTGGTGCGCTCATGTCCCAGCAAGAACTTGGCATAGGTCCAGCCCTTGTTTTCCTCTCCAACCAGATTGGCAACTGGCACTTTGACATCATCAAACCAGACTTCATTGACTTCATGCGCGCCGTCCATAGTGATGATGGGCCTGACGGTGACGCCAGGCGACTTCATATCAATGAGCAGGAATGAAATACCGCGCTGCGCCTTGGCTGCACGGTCTGTACGTACCAGGCAAAATATCCAGTCTGCATAGTGTGCCAGCGTAGTCCAGGTTTTTTGGCCGTTCACCAGATAGTATTCAGCCTCGCCATCTTGTATGAGATCAGCCGTCGCCTTGACTGATGCCAGGTCAGAACCTGAACCGGGTTCGGAATAACCTTGGCACCACCATTCCTCTGCCGCCAGTATACTGGGCAAGAATCTTTGCTGTTGTTCGGCCGAGCCAAATTCCATCAAGACCGGCGCGACCATCTTGATACCAAAGGGCGGCAAGCGCGGTGCACCCGCAGCGGCACATTCTTCTTCGAATATATAGCGCTGCACAGCAGACCAGCCAGTGCCGCCAAATTTTATTGGCCAGGAACTACCACCCCAGCCATGGGAATGCAGGATTTTTTGCCAACGATGATAGTCAGCTTTTTCCATTGGTATGCCATGATGGACTTTATGGCTGATATCCTGAGGCAGTGATTGCCGCAGAAATTCTTTGACTTCTTCACGAAAGCCAAGCTCTGCATCGTTAAAGTTCAAGTCCATAAGGCCCTTCAGTTCTGGTTATCACACTATGGGATTTTGGAATATAGAATGAATGCTCAAATAAAGCACGCCCGTTCACTTTAACCCCAGGCCTTACTTGCGTCAAGTAAGCCATGGGAAATTCCAAAACTGATGCTGGAAGACGAAAAACAAAAGGCGACCATTGGTCGCCTTTAGTTTTTACTACTCAATGATCAGGCAAGTTTGCCATGGCATTGCTTGAACTTCTTGCCACTACCACAAGGGCAAGGGTCATTACGCCCCACCTTCAGGGCGTAGTTGATTTCTGGCTGGTCCGTGCCGAAATTAGCAACCGGTGCCAGCATTTCTTCCGGAGTTGCATCAGCATCAAAATCAGCGTGCTGGTAATGGACGTTTTCAATCTGTGACTGTGCCAGTCTTTCTTCTGCGGCATCAATCTCTTCACGGGATTGTATGCGCACAGTGACTACGGTCCTGACCACTTCGTTCTTGATCGCTTCCAGCATCTGGCCAAACAGTTCAAACGCTTCGCGCTTGTATTCCTGTTTAGGATTTTTCTGTGCATAACCGCGCAGATGGATACCCTGACGCAGATGATCGAGTGCAGCCAGATGTTCACGCCAGTGGGTATCTATGCTTTGCAGCATGACATTGCGTTCAAACCCGGCAAAAGACTCTTTGCCAACGATGGAGATTTTGGCGTCATAAACTTCATTGGCGGCTTTTTGCACGCGCTCAAGGATATCTTCATCCGTGATATTGGCATCGTCTTTCAGAATTTGCGTCAATGGCAAATCCAGCGCCCATTCATCACGCAAGACAGCTTCCAGGCCAGGGATATTCCATTGTTCTTCGACCGATTCTGCCGGTACATATTCACGCACGATATCTTCGAACATGCCATGACGCAGGGAAGAAATCAGCTCTGCCATATCCTGCGCTTCCAGCAATTCATTACGCTGCTGGTAAATCACTTTACGCTGATCATTGGCAACGTCATCGTACTCCAGCAATTGCTTGCGGATATCAAAGTTACGTGCCTCGACCTTGCGTTGTGCGGACTCTATGGAGCGCGAAACGATGCCTGCTTCGATAGGTTCGCCTTCAGGCATTTTCAGCCTGTCCATGATGGCACGGACACGGTCACCGGCAAAAATGCGCAACAGAGTATCGTCGAGCGACAGATAGAAACGGGAAGAGCCTGGATCACCCTGACGGCCAGAACGACCACGCAATTGATTGTCTACGCGGCGGGATTCATGACGCTCAGTACCAACGATATGCAAGCCGCCAGCATTGACGACAGTCTCATGCAGGGATTGCCATTCGTCACGCAGTTTTTGCGATTGCGTCAGCTTGTCTGCATCAGACAAGGCTGCATTGGCTTCTATCATTTGTACTTGCTTGGCGACATTACCACCGAGCACGATATCCGTACCACGGCCAGCCATATTGGTAGCGATGGTGATGGCTTTTGGACGACCGGCCTGGGCAATGATTTCCGCTTCACGGGCATGCTGCTTGGCGTTCAAGACATTGTGCGGCAAACTGGCTTTGGTCAGTATGTCGGACAGAAGCTCAGAATTTTCAATCGAAGTCGTACCCACCAACACTGGCTGTCCACGCTCGTAGCAATCCTGGATATCAACCAGCATGGCATTGTATTTCTCTTGCGCAGACTTATAGACCTGATCTTGCCTGTCCTTACGCTGGGATGGACGGTTCGGTGGAATAACCACGGTTTCGAGACCGTAGATTTCCTGGAATTCATAAGCTTCAGTATCTGCCGTACCTGTCATGCCTGACAGTTTGGAATACATACGGAAATAATTCTGGAAAGTGATCGATGCCAGAGTCTGGTTTTCATTCTGGATGCGCACACCCTCTTTGGCTTCAACCGCCTGGTGCAAGCCATCAGACCAGCGACGGCCTGTCATCATGCGGCCAGTGAATTCATCAACGATGACGATCTCATCATTCTGCACTACATAGTGCTGATCCTTGAAATACAGGGCATGCGCACGCAAGGCGGCATACAAGTGATGGATCAGCGTGATGTGAGCAGCGTCATACAGGGAGGCACCTTCAGGCAGCAAACCCATTTGCGTGAGAATGTTTTCTGCCTTGTCATGACCCGCTTCGGTCAGCAAGACCTGATGGGCTTTTTCATCCTTGGTGTAATCACCAGGTACCTCAATCTTACCTTTGCCATCCGGTGTTTCTTCACCGATTTGCAGGGTCAGTAGTTTTGGTACTTCATTGATTTTGTAATACAGCTCGGTGTGATTCTCAGCCTGACCAGAAATGATCAAAGGCGTACGTGCCTCATCAATAAGGATAGAATCGACTTCATCGACAACTGCAAAATTCAGGCTGCGCTGTACACGGTCTTTGGCTTCATAGACCATGTTATCGCGCAGATAATCGAAACCATATTCGTTATTCGTGCCGTAAGTGATGTCAGAGCCATAGGCTGCCTGCTTGGCATCATGATCAAGTTGCGACAGGTTGATACCTGTACTCAGACCCAGCCAGCCATACAATTGGCCCATCCATTCAGCATCGCGCTGCGCCAGGTAATCATTGACGGTCACAACGTGCACGCCCTTGCCTGACAAGGCATTCAGGTAAATTGGCAGGGTCGCCATCAGGGTTTTACCCTCGCCGGTGCCCATTTCAGCGATTTTGCCGTAATGCAAAACCATGCCGCCTATCATCTGCACGTCAAAGTGACGCATTTTCAAGACGCGTTTGCTGGCCTCGCGACAGACCGCGAAAGCTTCAGGGAGGATGGCATCAAGTGTCTCTCCGTTCGCAACACGTGCTTTGAACTCTGCAGTCTTGGCTTGCAAAGCCTCGTCTGACAAGGCTTCCAGCTTGGGTTCCAATGCGTTGATCTCACGCACCGTCTTTTGGTATTGCTTCAAAAGCCGCTGATTGCGGCTGCCGAATATCTTGGTCAGGAATGACATGCTATGAACGGAAAGTTAAATTCTTAAAAAAATTGTTGAAATAGTGCTTAATTTGACAACAACATTAGGATAACCTGTGATTTTACCATGTGACACTCAATTAACCAGTAAATGCGCAATTCTCCTGACAACTAAGCAAGAAAATAAACTTTTTTAGCAATTACCAGGTGAGTTCCTGGCAAACAATTCCCAGACATGCGTTAGCAGTTGGAGACTGAATCGGCAAACTCAAGTTATTTCTGATTCACGGCGGCAAGATTGGCCTGATTAGCCCCTGCAGACAAGAATTTATGGGGATTTTGTGGCACACCTTTGACATGCACTTCAAAATGCAAATGCGAACCAGTAGACCGGCCGGTGGAGCCAATGTCAGCAATATGCTGGCCGCGCTTCACGATATCACCGAGCTTGACGTAGATTTTGGATGAATGGGCATAACGGGTCATGATTTCGCCACCATGATCGATTTCCACCATATTTCCAAATTGCGGATGATATTCCGCAGCAACGACCACCCCGCCAGCAGCCGCGACAATCGGTGTACCGCTGGGGCTAGAGAAATCGATACCTTCATGAAAAGCGCTGCGACCAGAAAATGGATCCAGCCTCCAGCCGAAGCCAGATGCATTATAGGCAACATTGACAGGCTGGATAGTAGGCAAGAGCTTGGATTGCACCTTGAAGCCCATGAGCTTGGTCTCCACCACGTTCATGTAATCCGAACGGTGTTCGATATCCACCGACATGGCTGCGAGAGCCGCCTGAAACTCGGCCAGGTTCAATTCCTGCGCTGGCTGTGTAGAGACTTCAGGGCCACCACGACCTGGCATTTCCTTGAAATTGAATTCTTCTGGCTTGACACCCGCCAGGCCCTGCACCCGTTCACCGAGTGCATCCAGGCGTATCAGTTGTGCCTGCATTTCACCTAGCTTGGCGGCCATGGCTGCCAGGTTTTCTTTCATGTATTTGTCTTTGTTACCGACAGTGCCATTATCACTTGCAGCCATTGGTACCAAATCGCGCAAAACCGGCAGGTCGGCACTTGCCAGCTTCAAAGTCAGCGCGGCCATCAATGCGGCACAGAAGGTGGTCACGAGCAAAAATGCAAATAAAGCAAGAATTACATGGCGAGAAGACAATGTCACTGACTTTGCCTGGGTAAAGCGGGAGTGCATCAAAATGATTTGCATCAATATGCTCCTCTGAAAACGATGGAAAGCCTGGCGCCCCTTGTGAGAGCTGGCCCGTCCTGTTTGTGGTAAGGTAATGCGCATGTCAACATTCTCACGCCCTACCTATCCGGTTAACATTAAACGCGGTCGCAAAGTGCCTGGTGCCAGCGAAGCCGGTGACTTTTTGCGCAGTAATGAGAGAATCTCCCAACTGCTACCCACGGTGCAGCGCAATCTGAAGCTGCAAAAAGACTGTGGACTCATACTGCCGCCGATATTTGCCTCTTGTGAGGTTATGCAAGTAACGGAGGGACAGTTGACGCTTTCTGCGCCGAATGCCGCACTGGCGACCAAATTGAAACAACAATGCCCGAAACTGCAAGCATTTTTGCAAGAACGGGGATGGCAGATTAACGCAATCCGGATTAAAGTACAAGTCAGGCGTGTCGTCGAGAAACCTGTTGCCGTAAAGCAAATAGCTTTTTCGGGCAAGGCTTTACAGGCATTTGGACAGCTGGAACATGCGCTGGAAGATACGCCACAGAATGCAGATTTACGTGCCGCGCTGGGGCGTTTGATAGAGCGCCACCGTTCGGGAAGCTGATTTTAGGCTGCAGATAAGCTGAAACCCATCCCGTTAAGCGAGTGCCCACTCCCTGTCCACCTGCGTGGCATAGGTTGGTGGAGCCAAATCCATATCATCAAAACTGACGATTTCATAAGCATCGGGCTGCGCCAGCAAGGCACGCAATAATTGATTATTCAAGCCATGACCAGACTTGTGAGCGGTATAACTGGCGAGGAAGGGATGGCCGATCAGGTATAGATCACCAATCGCATCCAGGATTTTGTGACGGACAAACTCATCATCAAAGCGCAGGCCATCTGAATTCAGGATGCGGTATTCATCCATGACAATCGCGTTTTCCATGGAACCGCCACGCGCCAGGCCTATACCCCTGAGCATTTCCACATCCTGCATGAAACCGAAAGTCCGTGCCCTGGCGACATCCTGCACAAAGGTGGAACTGGCAAAATCAACTTCTGCCGTTTGCACCGTGCCATCAACTGCCGGATGATTGAACTCAATAAAGAAGTGCAGCTTGAAACCATTGAAAGGTTCCAGCCTGGCCCATTTCTCTGACTTGCCCGTACCTTCGCGGATTTCTACGGGTTTCAAGACACGAATAAATTTCTTGGCCGCGTCTTGTTCCTGCATGCCAGCCTGCTGCAATAAATAGACGAAAGATGAAGCCGAACCATCCATGATAGGGATTTCTTCTGCGCTGACATCGATGTACAGATTATCAATACCCAGACCTGCGCAGGCAGACAGCAAATGCTCCACCGTTGACACCTTGCCATGCTCATTCGACAAGGTCGATGCCATGCGGGTATCTCCCACGCCCAGCGCTTGGGCAGGCAAGACCACCGGCGGCGTCAGGTCTGTACGCGTGAAAATAATGCCGGTATCCACCGGTGCCGGGCGCATGACGAGTTCAACTTTGGTGCCGGAATGCAGACCGACGCCAACAGTTTTCACTAATTGTTTGATGGTTCTTTGCTTTAACATCGCGCTATTATAGCGTTTCAGGCAATTTCCCATGCAGGAGTGAGGGAAATTAGCCTTTTCATATCTTAAAAATGAATACAAAAACAACAATTCAAATCCGCCCCGCGACCGCCAATGATCTGGATGCCATCTGCGATCTGAGCGATCAAATCAATGCCCAGCACCACGCCGCTGCTCCTAAGGTTTTCGTCCAAAAACCAAATCGCGAACTCGACCGCCAGTTCTGGCACAGCACTTTTGAAAATCCTGCGGGCTGTGCATTGCTAGCTTGTGATGGTGAGCAAATCCTGGGTTTCATTACCATGAGCTGGCATGAAAACACCACGATTCCCTTCTTGTACCGCCGCCGTATCTGCCGCATAGGCACGATCGTGGTTTCTGATGCCTATCAAAAAATGGGAATAGGGAAATTATTGATGGATGGCGCAGCGAGCTGGGGGCGTCAGCATGACGCGGTGGAAATCAGGCTGGAAGTCTTTGACTTCAACCGCAATGCCATGGATTTTTATACGGCTCAGGGTTATGGCGTGCAGTCACACATCATGGGCATGTCGCTGGAATAAGAGTATCGTATAGAAAAAATGGCGCTCAGTTCAAAAACTGCGCGCCATTTAAGGTAAGTCAGAAGACCTGATTAGCCCAGTTGTGCCAACAACGTTTCTGCGTTAGACACTTCAAACTTGCCGCCTTCTTCGATATTCAGTTGCTTGACGACACCGTCAACTGCCAGCAAGGAATAACGCTGGGAACGTGTGCCCATGCCGTACTTACTAAAGTCATCACTCAGACCCAGGGCCTTGCTGAAATCAGCATTACCGTCAGCCATCATGCGGATGATGCCTGTGGATTTTTGGTCACGACCCCACGCACCCATGACGAATGCGTCATTCACAGAGATACACCAGATTTCATCAACGCCCTTGGCTTTCAAATCTGCTGCCAGTGCAACATAGCCAGGCACATGCTTGGCTGAGCAAGTTGGCGTGTACGCGCCAGGCAAGCCAAAAATAGCAATGGTTTTACCTTTGGTCAGGTCCGCGACTTTGAAGGTATTTGGTCCGAGTGAACAGCCTTCTGATTCCACTTCAATAAATTCTGCCAAACTGCCTTCAGGCAGGGTATCGCCAATCTTGATTGTCATTTTATGCTCCCTAGATAAGTATTCGGATATTCAACGCCTTGTAGTATGCCGCGCCCCGCCAAAAGCAGGAAGTTTGAGCCATATCAACACCGACAGTGAAGGACGCAAGTATGCCTGAGCTAGAATTTTCTTGCAGAGGTTAAAGGAAAGACCTCTCAACACAGAGGCACAGAGACACCGAGAAAGGCAAGAGAAATGCTGTGTTTAGTTATGTATAAGACGTGTAGCAAAGATTCTATTTTTGGTGAAAACAATACTTTAAAAAACTATTGGTTCAGCATGACACGATCTTGAGCACTTATTTCTATTGTTTTTCTCTTGCTCTTCTCTGTGCCTCTGTGTCTCTGTGGTGAGCTTTTTGGTCTAGCTTTTCGATCGCCAAATAAAAAACGCCAGCCTCTTCCGAAGCTGGCGTTTTGCAGAAAACCGGATAAATCAGTCAGCCTGTTTGCGCAGGAAAGCTGGGATATCGTAAGTTTCCATTCCATTTTTTTCCAGGGCACGTACTGTTTCTGATGCCGATTCACGGCGCCATACTGCAGGTTTACTCAGGCCATCAAAACCTGCGGAACCTGTTACAGAACCAGTGCTGATGGTGGCAGATGTCATGACAGGGCTGGCCATCACTGTTTCATTGTGAGTACCGGTACGCAGCATCGGTGTTTGCACCAGCTGTATATTTTTCTTGCCACGGCCAAGACCAGTTGCGACGACTGTCACACGAATATCGTCACCCATGTTGTCGTCGTAAGCGATACCCTGGGCAATCGATGCGTCCGGTGCAGCAAAAGCGCGCACTGTCGACATGACTTCCTTGATCTCTTTACCTTTCAGACCACGGCTGGCTGTGACATTCACCAGCACGCCACGGGCGCCGGACAAATCGATACCGTCCAGCAGTGGTGATGCAACTGCCTGTTCAGCGGCGATGCGTGCGCGGTCAACGCCGGAGGCAGTTGCCGTACCCATCATGGCCTTGCCCTGCTCGCCCATGATGGTTTTCACGTCATTGAAGTCGACATTGATATGGCCAGGTACATTGATGATCTCTGCAATACCTGCGACGGCATTATTGAGGACATCATCTGCGTGTTGCAGCCATTCGATCATGCTGTCGTCTTCATAAATCTCTTCGAGTTTTTCGTTGAGAATGATGATCAGTGAATCGACGTGTTGGGACAAGGCTTCCAGACCTTCATCGGCGATGTCCATGCATTTCTGACCTTCGTAAGAAAATGGTTTGGAAACCACCGCCACGGTCAGTGCGCCTAGTTCTTTGGCGACTTGCGCAACTACGGGAGCAGCACCTGTACCAGTACCACCGCCCATACCTGCAGCGATAAATACCATGTGCGCGCCACGCAATGCATCTTCGATGCGGGCACGGGATTCTTCTGCCAGCTTGCGGCCGACTTCCGGTTTCATGCCTGCGCCCAGACCAGTCTCGCCGATCTGTATCACATTGTTTGCTTTAGACTGCAACAGTGCTTGCGCATCTGTGTTTGCTGCTATGAACTCAACGCCGGACACGCCTTTGTTGATCATGTGCTGAACCGCATTGCCGCCTGCGCCACCTACGCCGACAACCTTGATTACGGTGCCTTGTGTGGCGTTATCAACCATATCGAACTCCATCATGACTCCTCCAGGTAGGCAGTTATCAGTCGCTAGGCATCACCGGGATGTGACGACTAGCGACTAATAACTGTATATCGAACTATTATAAAATGACTACACTAAATTAGATACAAAATACAAGCTAAAAATTCCCTAAAAACCACTCTTTCATGCGTTGCCAGACCGCTTTGGCTGAACCTTCTTGCCGAGTGACCAGATGACCGCGCAAATACTGCTTCTTCGCTTCCAACAACAACCCCAAAACTGTGGCATAACGCAGGCTGCGCACGACATCTGCCAACTGCCCGCTGTACGCCGGCATGCCTAATCTGGTCGGCTTCAAAAAGATGTCTTCTGCCATCTCGACCATGCCCGGCATGGCAGCAGAACCACCAGTCAAAACGATGCCTGACGAGAGCACATCTTCATAGCCAGATTCGCGCACCACCTGGTGCACCAGCGCAAACAATTCTTCCACACGCGGCTCTATCACTGCCGCCAAAGCCTGGCGTGATAAAGAACGCGGGCCACGGTCACCCAGACCCGGCACTTCCAGCGTATCTGAAGGGTCAGCCAATACCTGCTTGGCGACACCAAAACGCACCTTGATTTCTTCTGCTTCCGAGGTTGGCGTGCGCAAAGCCATGGCGATATCATTGGTGATCTGGTCACCGGCAATCGGTATCACTGCGGTATGGCGTATCGCACCTTCGCTAAATACCGCCACGTCCGTCGTGCCACCACCGATATCAATCAAAACCACGCCCAGCTCTTTTTCATCCTTGGTCAACACTGCTTCTGCCGACGCCATCGGTTGCAAGATCAGGTCGGATACTTCGAGGCCGCAACGGCGTACACACTTGACGATGTTCTGGACCGCCGACACGGCACCGGTGACGATATGCACTTTGACTTCGAGACGTATGCCGCTCATGCCTATCGGTTCGCGCACATCATCCTGGCTATCGACGATAAATTCTTGCGGCAAGGTATGCAGTAATTGCTGGTCAGTCGGAATATTGACGGCCTTGGCAGTTTCTATCACACGCGAAACGTCGGCTGCGGTAACTTCCTTATCCTTGATCGCCACCATACCGCTGGAATTAAAGCTGCGGATATGGCTGCCAGCGATACCGGTATATACATTGCGTATTTTGCAGTCTGCCATCAACTCTGCTTCTTCCAAAGCGCGCTGTATGGATTCGACGGTCGCCTCGATATTGACGACGACACCTTTTTTCAGCCCCTTGGATTCGTGCTGGCCCAGGCCGATGACTTCGTGCCTTCCGTCAGGCATGACTTCTGCCACGACCGCCACAATTTTTGAGGTGCCGATATCGAGACCAACGATCAGATTTTTAGCGTCTTTTGTCATGTCTTTCCACTTGCTTTTGTTTGCTTTTTTGATCCGATATTACTGTGGCTCGATTTGAGCGCCAGGCCATTCGGATAACGCATGTCCACACTTTCAATACTGTCTTGCAAACTGGCCAGCAGTTGCGGATAAACTGTCATCAATTTATCCACCCGGCTTTTGAGCGTTGTTGCATCCTGCACCCTGCCCAATTGCACTTGCATACCATTATTCAACTTCACACTCCAGGCATAACGACTGGAGTAATTCACTTCATCCGGTGCCAAACTGATCTTGGCAAACCAGTTTTTAAATTCCACATACTGCGCGAGTACTTCTTTTTCACTACCCTCTGGTCCGCTCAGGGCAATCAGATCTGCATCATCTTCTGCCTCGGCCAGGTTTGCTGTGAACACATCACCCTTGGCAGAAATCAACTGCCCGTTTTCACCCCAGGTACCGAGCGCCACATGTTCTTCCAAAGTGACGATGAGCTTATTCGGCCATTCCCTTTGTACACTGGCCTTGCGTACCCAGGGTACTGCTTCAAACGCGGTCCTTACTGCATCCAGATTTGCAGTGAAAAAATTACCCCTGATCTTTGGTAAAGCAGTGTTCCTGATCGTCAATGTGTTCACATGCCGCAAATCGGTGTCGCCGTTTGCGCTACTGGCTTCTACCCGTATCACACGCAAAGTAAAAAACGGTCTTTGTATCACCCACCACACACCGGACAGCACCAGGATGAACAGCACCAGCCCAAACAGGGCATTTGCGGTATTGTTCATCAGCTTGCTGTCATGCCACATTTTTCACTCTTACTCGTTTACTTTTTTTGTTCAGATTTAATTTTCAAACTTGCTGCCTTCAAAATTTCGACACATAAGTCTTCATAACTGATACCTACTGCCTTGGCTGCCATGGGCACCAGCGAATGCCCGGTCATGCCTGGTGATGTATTAATCTCCAGCAAAAATGGCTTATTATCCGACTTGCGCAATAAGACATCGACCCTGGCCCAGCCTTCGCAATCCAGCGCGCGGTAGGCATCGACAGCCATTTTGCGGATGGCATCCGTCAGATCCTGTTCCAGTACTGCCGGGCAAATGTAGTGCGTGTCATCAGTAAAATACTTGTTTTGATAATCGTAGTTACCATCGGGTGCAACGATCTCGGTGATCGGCATGGCATATGCCTGTTCGCCTTTACCCAAAATCGCTACTGTCAATTCACGGCCTTCGACAAATTCTTCTGCCAGGACGACTTCATCAAACTGAGCTGCCAGGGCATAGGCTTCCTGCATATCGGAATAACCAACCACCTTGGTAATACCTATTGTAGAACCTTCATGTGGCGGCTTGATGATGAGTGGCAAACCCAGTTCATCCGGCACACGGCGCAATTCAGTCTGACCTGTCAACACGGCATAAGCAGGTGTGCTCAAGCCATAGGTTTGCCAGATGCGTTTGGTAAAAATCTTGTCCATGGCAATCGCCGATGCCATGACACCGCTGCCAGTGTAAGGAATATTCAATTGCTCCAGCACACCTTGCAGGCTGCCATCTTCACCATAGCGGCCATGCAGGGCAATGAAAACACGGTCGAAATTCTCTGCCGCCAGTTCGGCGATACTGCGCTCTGCCGTGTCAAAGCCATGGGCATCTATGCCTTTGCTTTTCAGGGCCTGCAATACGCCATTACCGGACATCAGGGAGATTTCACGTTCAGCCGAACGCCCGCCAAACAATACACCTACTTTGCCCAGAGATTTCAAATTCAATTCGCTCATGATGATCTGATCACTTGTTTTCTACATTTACACTGACTGCGCCAGTTTTGCTGGCACAGCATTGATGGAACCTGCGCCCATGACGATGACGACATCACCGTCTTTCAATACCCGTAAAATACTGTCCGGCATTTCCAAAATATCTTCAACAAATACCGGCTCTACCTTGCCCATGACGCGCAGGGCGCGCGACAGGGAACGCCCATCTGCCGCCAGTATCGGTGCTTCGCCAGCGGCATACACTTCTGCCAGCACTACTGCATCTGCATCAGAAATCACGCGGACGAAATCTTCAAACAAATCGCGGGTACGGGTATAGCGATGCGGCTGGAAAGCCAGCACCAGCCTGCGGCCTGGATAAGCCCCGCGTGCTGCGGCCAAAGTCGCCGCCATTTCTACAGGATGATGACCATAGTCATCAACCAGCGCAAAAGTACCGCCATTTGCCAGGACAATTTCGCCATAACGGGTGAAACGGCGGCCTACACCATTAAATTCGCTCAGTGCTTTTTGAGTTGCTTCATCACTGACACCGACTTCACGCGCAATCGCAATCGCGGCGCAAGCATTTTGTACATTGTGCATGCCAGGCTGGTTCAGGCTGACCTGCATATTCTCATAGCCATCCTGCACGACGGTGAAATGCATCTTGCCGTTGGCGGCTGTGGCATCCACTGCGCGCACATCGGCATCTGCATGAAAGCCATAGGTGACGATGGGCTTGGAGACGAAAGGCATGATTTCACGCACATTCGCATCATCCAGACACAGTACCGCCACACCATAAAATGGCAAACGCTGGGTAAATTCAATGAAAGCCTGTTTCAAGCGGGCGAAGTCATGGCCATAGGTTTCCATATGGTCGGCATCAATATTGGTGATGACTTCAATGACCGGCAAAAGATTCAGGAAAGAAGCATCTGACTCATCGGCTTCTGCCACGATGAAATCGCCACTACCCAGTTTGGCATTGGCACCCGCACTATTGAGCAAACCGCCAATGACAAAAGTCGGGTCCAGCCCGCCTTGTGCCAAGACACTGGCAACCAGACTGGTCGTCGTCGTTTTACCATGCGTACCGGCAATCGCGATACCGCTTTTCAAACGCATGAGTTCTGCCAGCATCATTGCGCGTGGCACGATGGGAATATGTTTGGCGCGGGCAGCGATGACCTCAGGGTTATCGCCCTTGACGGCAGTCGATGTCACAACGGCATCAGCACCTGCAATATTTTCTGCTGCATGTCCCAGCATGACATTGGCACCCAGTTGCGCCAGGCGTTTTGAAGCAGCATTGCTGCCGAGATCGGAACCGGAAATTGTATAGCCGAGATTCAACAAGACTTCGGCGATACCGCTCATGCCCGAGCCGCCTATACCTACAAAATGGATGTGTTTGACTTTGTGTTTCATGCTAATGATTCCAGAATATGGGCAATGTTGGCACTGGCTTCACGCTGCCCCAGGGCGTAGGCTGTTTCAGCCATCGCCAGGCATTGCGCTCTGTCCAGTACTTTTAATTTCTCTGCCAGCAAGGCTGGGCTTAATTCAGTTTGTGGCAAATGGATGGCGGCTTTTTGTCCTGCCATCCAGATGGCGTTTTCTTTTTGGTGTGAAGTACTCGACGCCATGAAAGGCACGAGTATGCTGGCCACACCGGCAGCAGTCAGTTCAGACACAGTAATCGCACCGGCGCGGCAAATCACCAGATCAGCCTCGGCATAACGGCGTGGCATGTCGTCAATAAAATCCAGCACTTCTGCCTGCACGCCTGCCTGCGCATAACTCTGGCGCAGAGCTTCTATATGTTGTTTGCCAGACTGATGCGTAATCAGCGGGCGCTGTGCTTCTGGCAACAAGGCCACTGCCTTCGGTACTGCATCATTCAATACTTTGGCGCCCAGGCTACCGCCGACTACCAGTATGCGCAAAGCACCTGTGCGGTTTGCATAGCGTGTCGCTGGCACTGGCAATTCGCAAATTTCTTTGCGTATCGGGTTGCCGATAACACTGGTTTTGCTATCCGCAGTTACTGTTGCTGATGGCAGGCCAAACAATAATTTACTGGCGAATGGACGCAAGGCCTTGTTCGACAAGAGCAATGCAGCGTCAGCATTCATCAGCACAACTGGCTTGCCGCGCAAAGCAGCCATGATGCCA
Source organism: Undibacterium sp. Ji42W (assembly GCF_049340405.1). NCBI lineage: Bacteria > Pseudomonadati > Pseudomonadota > Betaproteobacteria > Burkholderiales > Oxalobacteraceae > Undibacterium > Undibacterium sp. Ji42W. The sequence continues at coordinate 146,381 of NZ_JBMPOV010000005.1, read as the reverse complement.
CCTGGCACGGTCACATAACCGCCCATGCCCAACACCACATCTGGCTGGCGGCGGCCAATGATGCTGAAGCAGCTAAAGAAACTCTTGACCAGCTTGAAAGCACCGCTGACCGTATGCGATAAACCCTTGCCACGCAAGCCAGAGAAATCAATATTGTCCATGGCGATATTGTGTTTGGGGACGATCTGCCCTTCCATGCCAATTTGCGTGCCCAGCCAGCTGACTTGCCAGCCACGTTCGCGCATGATGTCGGCTATCGCCAGGCCGGGAAAAATGTGCCCACCCGTGCCTGCTGCCATGATCAGCAATTTTTTTGGCATTTTTTGAATTGCCTGGTTCATGAGCGGCCTCCCCGCATCAAGACGCGGTTTTCATAATCGACACGCAACAAAATCGCCAGACCTACACAGTTAATCATGACACCAGAACCACCGTAACTCATCAAAGGCAGGGTCAACCCCTTGGTAGGCAACAAGCCCAGGTTGACACCCATATTAATAAACGTCTGCACACCTATCCAGATACCGATACCCTTGGCCAGCAAACCAGCAAAAGTTTGATCCAGCGCTATCGCTTGCCTGCCGATTTCAAAAGCGCGTTTCAGCAACCAGTAAAATAAAAGTACCACCGCCATGACACCAACGAATCCCAGCTCTTCTCCGATGACAGCGAGCAAAAAATCTGTATGCGCTTCTGGCAGATAATGCAGTTTTTGCACACTGGCACCGAGGCCCACACCAAACAATTCCCCACGGCCAAAGGCGATCAGGGAATGTGTCAGTTGGTAAGCCTTGCCCAGTGCATGATCTTCTTCAAACGGGCTAAGGTAGGCAAAAATACGTTCACGCCTCCAGGGAGATGCCAAAATAACCGCGGTAAAGATACCAACTAGCGTCGCTGCAATCCCGCCAAACCAGACACCGTTGATACCACCCAAAAACAGGATACCCATGGCGATACAAACAATAACGCCAAAAGCACCCAGATCAGGCTCCAGCAATAACAGCAAACCCACGATACCAACCGCTGCCAGCATGGGCACAAAACCTTTGGTCAGTTTGTGCATGTATTCCTGTTTGCGCACGGTATAGTCAGCGGCATACAAGACCATGAACAACTTCATCAATTCAGATGGCTGCAAATTCAATACCTTGAAAGACAACCAGCGCTTGGCACCGTTCACGCCTTTACCCAAACCAGGTATCAACACAGCCACCAGCAATACCAGGGTCGCTACAAATAAATAAGGCGCATATTTTTGCCAGGTCGCAATCGGGATACGGAACACCAGCGCACCCGCAATCAAAGATAGCGCGACAAACAATGCCTGGCGTACCAGAAAATGCGAATTCTTGTAATTGGCATACTTGGGCGAATCAGGCAAAGAGATTGAAGCCGAATACACCATGACCATGCCGAACAGCATCAGGATAATTGTCACCCACACCAAAGGCTGGTCATAGTCCATCATCTTGGACCGGCTGACCAGATTGGTACTCGCTGGCGGTGCGCCAAACGGGGACCACCTTTGCAATGGGAGCAAAAGCTGACGCATCAACAGACCTCCCCGCGTGCCAGTGCGATTTCACGCACGGCATCGACAAACACGTCAGCGCGATGCGCGTAATTGCGGAACATGTCCAGACTCGCGCACGCTGGTGACAGCAAAACGATGTCGCCATCTGCCGCCATTTCAGCCGCAGCCTGCACTGCCATTTCCAGCGTTGCGACATCGTGTACAGACACGCCGGTCACTGCCAATGCCTGTTGCAATTCTTCTTTGGCTTTGCCTATCAGGACGACCGCTTTGGTATAACGCTCGACCGGATCAGCCAGAGGAGAGAAATCCTGGCCCTTACCTTCACCACCGGCAATCAAAATAATCCGCTTATGCAATGCGTCAGATTGCTGGCCCAGGCCCTTCAAAGCGGCGACCGTGGCACCAACATTGGTGCCCTTGCTGTCGTCGATATAATCAACACCGGCTATATTGGCAACCTGTTCTACCCTGTGCGGTTCACCTTTGTAATCACGCAAACCATGCAACAAGGGCGCGAATGATAAACCTATGCCGCGGCACAAAGCCAAAGCAGCCAGGGCATTCGCCGCATTGTGCTGGCCACGGATTTGCAAGGCATCGGTAGGCATCAGGCGGCTGATGATGACCGGCATTTCTTCCACTTCTTTTTTCTTGCGCCGGCTATTTGTGACAACAGGTGCATCTTCTGCCGGATTTGCCACTACCAGCCAGCCCATGCCATGTTCATTCAACAAGCCCATGTCCGCCAGGTGCTTCGGTGCATCAATACCAAAGCTGACAGCATTGCCATGCGGCTTTGCCATGGACATGACCAATGCATCATCACGGTTCAGGACTTGCAAAGTCTGCTCGCCAAAAATCTTTGCCTTGTCAGCGCAATATGCTTGCAAGCTGCCGTGCCAGTCCAGGTGGTCCTGGGTAATATTCAATACTGTCGCTACATTGGCTTGCAGACTATGGGTAGTGTGCAACTGGAAGCTGGACAATTCCAGCACCCAGACTTGCGGCAGGCTGTCTTGCTCCAGACATATCCGCAAGACATCCAGTACGGCCGGGCTGATGTTGCCTGCGACTTTAACTGTCAAACCAGCGCGCTCTACCAGCAAACCAACCAGGCTGGTGACGGTGGTTTTGCCATTGGTTCCAGTGATGGCGATGACTTTAGGCTGGTATTCGCGCTCAGCTTTCAAAGCTAGCAAAGCTTGTGCAAATAATTCTATCTCGCCCCAGACCGGGATATTTTTTTCAGTAGCTACTGGTAACAACTCCTGCAATTCACGCAAAGGTGACAAACCGGGACTGACTGTTACCAGCTCCACATCATCCAGCATGGCAGGGCTAAAAGCACCGCCAATAAATTCCACCTGATCTGACAAAGCCTGCAATTGCGGCCATCTGTCCGGTGCTTCACGAGTGTCGGCAACACGCAGGCGCGCACCGGCGCGCAGCAGCCATTGCGCCATCGCCAGCCCGGTTTCACCCAGGCCAAGTACCAGTACATGTTTACCCGAAAAATCCATATCTGCTATTTCTATCCAACAAAACAAACATCAAACTACTTATTCACTTTTTAACGCAACTTCAGGGAAGACAAACCTATCAGCACGAGCAACATGGTGATGATCCAGAAACGCACGACAACCTGGGTTTCTTTCCAGCCTTTTTTCTCAAAGTGGTGATGCAAAGGCGCCATCAACAACAGGCGGCGGCCTTCGCCATATTTTCTCTTGGTGTATTTGAAGTAACTGACTTGCAGCATGACAGACAAAGTCTCTGCCACAAAAATACCCCCCATGATGAACAACACAATTTCTTGCCTGACGATGACAGCCACCGTACCCAGCGCGCCGCCCAGTGCCAGCGCACCGACATCGCCCATGAATACTTGCGCAGGGTGGGCATTGAACCAGAGGAAAGCCAGGCCAGCACCGGCCATCGCACCACAGAAAATCAGCAATTCACCAGCGCCTGGTATATGCGGTATCAGCAAATATTTGGCATAACCAACGTTACCTGTAAGGTAAGCAAACAGACCCAAGGCAGAACCGACCATGATGGTCGGCATGATGGCCAGGCCATCAAGACCATCCGTAAAATTCACGGCATTGCTGGTACCGACGATAACGCAGTAGGTTAACGCAATAAAACCCCAGACGCCCAGGGGATAGCTGACAGTCTTAAAGAAAGGCACGATCAAATCTGCCTTGGGTGGCAAGTCCATATTGAAGCCGGATTGCACCCAGGCGATAAACAATTCCAGTACTTTTGAGTTGCTTGGTGCGGATACTGAAAATGCCAGATAAAAAGCAGCAATCAGACCGATCAGCGATTGCCAGAAATATTTTTCCCTGGAACGCATGCCTTCAGGGTCTTTATGTACCACCTTGCGGTAATCATCAACCCAGCCGACTGCGCCATAACCCAGGGTGACTATCATCACGACCCAGATAAAACGGTTACTCAAATCGCCCCACAACAAAGTGGAGATGCCAATCGAAATCAAGACCAGCACGCCGCCCATGGTTGGCGTACCTGATTTAACAAGATGTGTTTCCATGCCATAGCTGCGCACAGCTTGGCCTACCTTAAGCCTGGTCAGCATGCGGATAACCGCTGGACCTGCAAAAATACCGATGGAGATGGCCGTCATCGTGGCAAACACTGCGCGGAAGGTAATAAACCCGAATACGCGCAGCCAGCCTATATCCTGCTTTAACAATTCAGCCAACCAGAGCAACATACTAATGATTCCCTATTATTTTTTGTTGTAATGTATTTTTTTCTTTATCGTCTGCGGCCAACAGATGGGCGACGACTCTTTCCATCTTCATGAAACGGGAGCCCTTGACCAGCACGATCGTGTCAGCCGCAGTTTGCGCATCAAGGTTCTGGCACAGGTTTTCTACACTGGAAAAATGCTGGGCACCCACGCCATAGCCCTGTGCTGCATGGGCAACCAGCTCGCCCAGCAATAACAATTTTTTGATGCCGCGCTGTTGCGCATATTCGCCAATTTCATGATGAAATTGCGCGCCGTTTTCACCCACCTCACCCATGTCACCAAGCACCAGTGCGGTGTCACCACCGATTTGTGCCAGCACATCTATCGCGGCACGTACTGAATCAGGATTGGCGTTATAGCTGTCATCAATGACGGTTGCGCCGCATAGTGCTTGCTTGCGTTGCAGGCGACCATTGACGGGTGCGAAATTTTCCAGCCCGGCAACGATGGCTTCTTTGCTGACGCCTGTCGCAAGGCAGCAAGCTGCGGCGGCAAGTGCATTGAAGACATTGTGCTGGCCTGCGGCGTTCAGGCGTACGGACAAGACCTGGCCTGCCAGGTTGATTTGCAAGTCACTGCCAAACACGCTGGGCAGATAAGTGGCATGTACATCAGCATCGGCTGTCAAACCAAAAGTCAGGGATTTACGCTGACCTCGTTCAGACGCAAAGGATTGCCATAAGCCCGTGTAAGTATCATTGGCAGGAAATACAGCGACGCCATCATCTGGCAGGCACTGTATCGCCACGCCGTTTTCGCGCGCCACGGCTTCCACGCTTTGCATGAATTCCTGATGTTCGCGCTGGGCATTGTTGACCAGTGCCACGGTGGGCATCGCGGCAGATGCCAGCAAGGCGATTTCGCCAGGATGGTTCATGCCCATTTCTATGACCGCTGCTTTATGCCCCGCATGCAATTGCATGATGGTCAGAGGGACACCGATTTCATTATTCAGATTACCTGCGGTTGCCAGACGTCCATCTGCACCAAAGGCGGCCGCCAGGATAGAAGAAATCATTTCCTTGACGGTGGTCTTACCATTGCTGCCGGTCACACCTATGACGGGCAGCTTAAATTTTTGACGCCAGAAGCGCCCTACTTTTACCAGGGCGAGCTTACTATCCGCTACTACTATTGCAGGCAGATTAAAGTCATCAGGCAAGCGTTCAGCAATCACTGCTGCTGCGCCAGCAGCCGCGACTTGCGGCAGAAAATCATGCGCATCAAAGTGCTCACCATGCAAGGCGACGAACAGATCACCAGCGCCAACTTTGCGGCTGTCAGTCGTCAGGCCAGTGATGCGAGTGATGACACCGGCATCACCTGTTAGTTTCGCCGCAGGCAGAGCAGCCTGCAATTGCTGAAGAGTAAATTCCATCAACTACTCCTCTTCATATTACCGCTGGTTGCCACGGTAGCGAGTGAGAGTGCAGCATGTTCTTCATCAGAAAATGGCCATTTCTTGCCATTGATATCCTGATAGGTTTCATGTCCTTTGCCCGCCAGCAAAACCACGTCATGATGATCAGCATGCTTGATCGCATACAAGATCGCATTCGCGCGGTCCTCAATGACTTGCGGCGTACCGGTCATGCCTTTCAGGATATCTTCTATGATCTGCGACGGATTTTCACTGCGCGGATTATCACTGGTGACGACAACATGCTGCGCCAGTTCAGCAATCTTGCCCATCTGTGGGCGCTTGCCCGGATCACGGTCACCGCCGCAACCAAACACGCACCACAAAGCCCCGGCTCTCTCTTGCGCAACTTGCTGCAAGGCTTCTATGGTTTTTTCCAGCGCATCTGGTGTGTGTGCATAATCAATGACGACCATGACATGACCGGCAGTACCCAGCAATTGCATGCGGCCAGGAACAGGGGTGAGTTTTTCTATGATGCCAACCGCCTTGTTCAGGGCTATGCCCTTGCTCAGCAACACGGCGAGTACCGCAAGGATATTGCTGACATTGAACTTGCCGATGAGCTGGGTCTTTACTTGTGCCGCGCCAAATGGCGACTCAAGATGAAAGCTGGTGCCAGCATGGCTGGTTTTCAGATTACTGGCGACCAGTACATCTATGCCCGACACCAAATCTCTTTCCAGGCTATAGCAGAGTAGTTTGGTTGCTCGCTGACTGGCTTGCAAATGCTTAACCAGTTCCAGACCATAGGCATCGTCCAAATTGATGACTGCCGTACCCAAACCCTGCCAGTCAAACAGTTTAGTTTTCGCAGCAGCATAGCCTTGCATATCACCATGATAATCAAGATGATCACGCGTCAGATTGGTCAGCACAGCGACATCAAAATGCAGGCCGTTCAAACGTCCCTGGTCCAGGCCTATGGAAGAAGCTTCTATCGCCAGTGCCTGTGCACCATCGCGCTGCAATTCTGCCAATTTTTGCTGCAAGCCTATGGCGTCAGGTGTGGTGTAACCAGTCTCTGCCAACTGTCCCAGCATGCCATTGCGATATTGGCCTATTCCCAAAGTGCCGATAACAGCCGCAGGTGTACCACTCAGCGACAGGGCCTTGGCTATCCATTGTGAGCAGGAAGTCTTGCCATTGGTGCCAGTGATGGCCACATTGAACCAGCCATTATCTGGCTCGCCATACCAGGTATGGGCGACATGCCCAACCACGTCCTGCAAATTATCTACAGCCAGATGGGGGATATTTAACGCCTCATCCCAAGCAAAATTATCAGCCTCATACACCACGGCGACTGCACCATTGGCAATTGCATGGGCGATGTGCGCACGACCATCAGTAATAGGGGTGCGCAAGGCAAAGAAGACATCTCCTGTTTGTGTGGAGCGGGAATCTGAACGCAGTTGCGCATTTGGCGCATGCTGCTTCAGCCAGTCCAGTATTGCTATTATCATTGTATTTTTCTGTGCCATTACATGCTTTCCTGTACACCTTCTTCAGGAATAATGCTAGTGACGGAAGAGTCTGGCTGCACATTCAGTGACCGCAAGACATTCGCCATAATTGCTGCAAATACCGGTGCTGCAACAGGGCCTGCGAAGTGCCCACCAGCAGTTGGTTCGTCCACCATCACCGCCACGATTACACGCGGATTTGAAACTGGCGCAAAACCAATAAAATCAAGCAGATATTTATTCACGTAACGGCCACCCTCATTCTTGTGGGCAGTACCTGTTTTGCCTGCAACGCGGTAACCAGCAATACGCGCCTGTGGCGCAGTACCACCAGGCTCGGTCACTGTTTCCATCATCTGGCGCACTTGTTTTGAAGTCTTTTCAGAAATCACGCGTGAGCCATGCGGCATTTCATCCGACTTTTGGAAAGTCAGCGGTATCATGTCACCATTCCTGGCGAAAATCATATAGGCACGCGCCATCTGTATCAGCGATACCGAAATACCGTGGCCATAGCTCATGGTGGCCTGCTCAATAGGACGCCAGTTTTTGTAATTACGCAAACGCCCGGCAACCGCACCAGGGAAGCCGAACTTTGGCTGCTGGCCGAAACCCAGGGTAGTGAACATTTCCCACATCTCTTGCGGCCGCATCTGCAAAGCCATTTTTGCTGTGCCGATATTCGATGATTTTTGTATGACTTGCGCGACTGTCAGAGAACCTTGTTTATGCGCATCATGTATCAATGCCGGGCCGATAGCCATGACACCAGGTGCCGTCTGGAATACGGTATCCGGTGTCACTCGTCCAGTTTCCAGCGCCAGGGCAACGGTCACTGGCTTCATGGTCGAACCTGGCTCAAAAGTATCGGTCATGACACGGTTACGTAATTGCGCACCAGTTAGCACAGAGCGGTCATTCGGATTGTAGGTAGGCAGATTCACCAGTGCCAACACTTCACCAGTTTGCACATCCAGCACTACTGCGCCGCCAGCCTTGGCCTTGTGTTTTTCCAGTGCCTCTTTCAGGTGAGTGAAAGCGATGTACTGGATCTTGCTATCTATCGACAGTGTTAAGTCCTTGCCATCATGCGGTTCGCGCACGGCTTGTATATCTTCGACGATATGTCCCAGTCTGTCTTTGATGACACGGCGACTCCCGGTCTTACCTGCCAGGTTTTTTTCCGATGCCAGCTCTATACCTTCTTGTCCTATATCCTCCACATTGGTGAAGCCGACCACATGGGCCATGACTTCACCTTCTGGATAAAAGCGTTTGTATTCTTTGCGGGTTTCTATACCGGGTATGGCCAGAGCCACTATCTTGTCTGAGATTGCAGGTTCCACCTGACGTTTCAGATAAACAAACTGACGGTCAGAATCAAGCTTCTTGCGCAATTCTGCTTCTGTCATGTCCAGCAATTTGGCCAGTTGTTGTATTTTTTCTTTTGGCGCTTCCAAAACATCATCCGGAATGGCCCAGATGGCTTTTACAGGCACGGATGACGCCAATACCTGGCCATTGCGGTCAGTGATCTTACCGCGGGTCGCAGGCAATTCAAGCGTGCGGGCGTAGCGATTGGCGCCCTCCTTCTGCAAAAAATCCTTGGTAAATCCTTGCAGATACAACGCCTTGACAATCAACGCGACAAAGGCGGCGAACAACAAAAACAGCACAAAACGCGAACGCCAGGCAGGCAGCTTCACGTCCAGCACAGGGCTGGAAGAAAAGGCGACACCGCGCGCAGCGGCTGTGCGGGCTGTACTGGCTGATCTGCTCATTTTGTCTCCACCGCTTTGAGGTATTGCGTACGCTCAGGTGTCACTGCCACCATATCCAATTCACGGACCGCTGTTGTTTCTATGCGGGCATGCTTGCCAAAAGTAGATTGATCAAGTTTCAGTTGCGTCCACTGCAATTCATACTGCTTGCTTAAACTTTGTTCGCGCTCGAGCTCTATAAACAGGCGGCGTGCCTGGTACTGGGAGTTAATCAGCGACAAGGCGCAGGCGATCAAGGCCACTGCCAGAACAATGTTGAGACGGGTGCTCATGCATCCCCCTCAGGCAAACGCTCTGCCACGCGCAAAATTGCCGAACGCGCACGCGGATTGGCGCTGACCTCGGCTTCAGTAGGCTTGATGCGGTTCAGCAAGCGCATTTGTGGTTTGGGCAAATCGATATGACGTATGGGCAGGCGACGATCTGGCTGTTCCACCTTGACCTTGGAAGCAAAAAACTGCTTCACGATACGGTCTTCGAGGGAGTGAAAACTGATCACCGACATGCGGCCATAAGGCGCTAATGACTGGTACGCTGCCGCCAGACCTATTTCGAGATCTTCAAGCTCCTTATTGATGAAAATCCGTATAGCCTGAAAGGTGCGAGTTGCCGGGTCTTTACCCTTCTCGCGAGTTTTGACGGCGTGTGCGACGATTTCTGCGAGCTGTCGTGTTCCACGAATGGCGTCTGTCTTCCTGCGAGCAACAATCGCCTTTGCAATCTGAAAAGCAAACCGTTCTTCCCCATAATTTTTTATAACCTCCGTAATTTGTTGCTCTTCGGCAGTCTCCAGCCATTCGGCTGCGGAAATGCCACGAGTAGTATCCATACGCATATCAAGCGGACCATCTGACCTGAAGCTAAAGCCCCGGCTGGCATCATCCACTTGCGGCGATGAGATACCCAAGTCCATCAGGATGCCATCAACCTTGCTAACGCCAAGTTCAGGCAAGGCCTCTGCAATGGCTGCAAAACTGTCATGTACGATATGAAAACGCGGGTCCAGTATTTCTTTTGCACTGGCAATCGCCTGGGTATCTTTATCAAAAGCAATCAGGCGGCCATTGCTGCCCAGGTGCGACAAGATCAGGCGGCTGTGCCCACCACGGCCAAAGGTGCCATCGACATAAATCCCGCTGGCACGCTGCTCTGTGATGCCGAGGGCGTCTACAGCCTCATGCAACAGCACAGTCTGGTGCGTAAAATCTGCCGCTTGCTGAATACTCATTGCCTGCGATCAGAAAGAAAAATTGTTTAATACATCAGGGGCGCCGCCAGCAATGGCCTTCGCTTCGTTTTCTGCCAGCTTGGCAGCATCCCAAATCTCAAAATGACTGCCCATGCCGAGCAGCATGACATCGCGCTGCATGCCTACGGCACTACGCAGCTCAGGTGCAACAAGGATGCGGCCAGCACCATCCATATCGACATCAAAGGCATTGCCGAGAAAAATACGTTTCCAGTCGCGCGCCTGTATGGGCCATGCAGCGATTTGCTCCCTATGGGATTCCCAGGTAGGGCGCGGGAACAGCAGGAGACAACCATCCGGGTGACGGGTCAGGGTAATCCGGCCTTCGCATTGCACATTAAGCGCGTCACGGTGCCGGGCAGGGATGGACATCCTGCCTTTTGCATCGAGATTGAGTGAGGACGCCCCCTGAAACACGCTATCTACCTTTTTCCTGAAAATCTGTATGTCTGACCACGCATGGAATGTAAGCGAAATTAGGAATTCTATGCCACAAAATTACACTTTTTCACACTATTGCCCACTTTAGAGGATGACTTGAGCCCGGTCAAGCGTATTTGTCAGGTAATTTGGGAAAATTTCTAATGAAGTCAATGACTTAGCGCTAACAGTTGAGGTGAGACCCAGCCAACCCCAGACAATTTACCCTGATAAATTAGGTACTTACACAGCATAGTGAAAGTAGCGCCTTACATATAACCATGTGTTTATCCCGGACTGTTGCGTTTTGGGATGGGAAACTTAAGGAAAATGCCTGCAGGAAAGAGGAGATCGCTGCTTTTTAGCCGCTGAAGTGATAATTTATAAACGTTGATAAACAGAGGAAGATGAACAAGGGGGCAGATTATCGCTGAAAACCGGCTTGCATAGGCAGGTTTTCACGCCAAAAGCAGGTGAATTAGTGAGGCAATTCAATGTTGCCTGCCAGGTGAGCAGACTGGCGATGTATAGCTATTAAGTTTCCCTTCTTTGCCGCTGCAATAATTGCAAAAATTCCTTGTCTGGCACAGCCTTGCTGAAATAGAAACCCTGGAATTCATCGCATTTGCAGTCACGCAAGGTTTCCAGCTGTATAGCCGAATCGACGCCCTCGGCGATGACCTTGATGCCCAGGGTATGTGCCATAGCGACGATGGCTAGCACGATGGCAGTGTCATTCGGGTCATCCGGGATGTCCTTGATGAAGGAACGGTCAACCTTGACGCTATCGACAGGGAAACGCTTCAGGTAAGCAAGTGACGAGTAACCCGTGCCAAAATCATCTATGGACAGCGTAAACCCTGCGTCTTTGAGGCCATCCATAAGCAAGATGGCTTGTTCACGGTTATGCATGACCATGCTTTCTGTAATCTCAAACTCGATGGAGTTGGAGGGCACGCGCCAGAAATCGACCACGCTTTTGACCTCTTCGAGCATGTGGGCATCATTGAATTGTGCGCCAGACAGGTTGATGGCCACCCTGCCAAAGTCCTTGTCTACATTGCGGAAACTTAAAATATCGCGGCAGGCAATGTCCAGTACCAGCATGCCGAGGCGGGAGATCAGGCCAGCTTCTTCTGCCAGACTGATGAATTCGACAGGAGACAATACTCCACGCTCTGGATGGTTCCAACGCACCAGTGCTTCGGCACCGACAATACGCTCGGTTTTGACATCAAGCTTGGGCTGGTAATAGACGACAAACTCACGTCTCTCCAGCGCCTTGCGCAGGCGCGCCTCAAAGGCCAGCCTCTCCACGGTGTGGGTATTCATTTCCGAGGCATAGAACTGGTAATTATCCTTGCCCTTGTTTTTTGCCTTGTACATGGCAATGTCGGCATTTTTGAGCAGGGTCTGCGCGTCCCTGCCATCGGCAGGAAAGGTAGCTATGCCTATACTGGCGCTGAGCTGGCATTCCTGCCCATCTATCTCGAAAGGCTGTGCAGCAGCATACAAGAGCTTGTCAGCCACGTCACCAAGGTCCCGTGCCTCGCTGAACTGGTCGATCAGAAGAATGAATTCGTCCCCGCCTATGCGGGCAATGATGTCGGATTCACGCAGGCACTGCCTGAAGCTGTGCGCGATGGTACGCAAGACATTGTCACCTTCATCATGACCAAAGGTGTCATTGATGTTTTTAAAGCGATCCAGATCAAGAAATAACACTGCCAGCTGGCTGCGGTTACGCTCGGCAATTGCCAGTGAACGGGCCAGATGCTGGTTGTACAAAAAGCGGTTAGGCAAACCCGTCAGCTCATCATAATGAGCGAGCTGCATGATTTTCTTTTCTGAACGGCGGCCTTCTATGGCAATACCGGCAATATCTACTGTGACCCTGACCAGGCCCAGGTCTTTTTCGCTCAAAGGTTCGCGACTATAAGAAAACAGGCTGAAACTGCCGAGCAACTGGCCATTCTTGCCAAAGATGGGCCATGCCGCGCAAGAAGAAAATTCAACCAGGGTTTCCAAGTCATTGACGAACTGCATGGCAGGTGCCTGCAAAAACTCACGTAGCCAGACAGCTTCACTGGTCAAGGCACTCTCAGACCAGATACCGCTGCCGTGGCTTAGTGTCATACCAGGTATCTGCGCCAGCAAAACTTCTGGAAAACGGCTGCCAGTCGCATGGGCAAAACTGCGCCTGTCGTCGGCCAGCAGTTGTATGCCGCAGCGCCAGTGGGGGCATAGTTTTTCAACAAACTGGCTGACGGCTTCGAGTATCGACGTCAGCTCTTCTTCACCGCCGATGAGTTTCAGCAAGCGATTTTGTCCTGCGATCAATAACTCGCTGTATTTGCGCGCATTGATATCGCGCTCCACGCAAAACAAGAGCATTTCGCCATCGACTTCTACCCGGCTCAATGAAATTTCTGTGTGCTGTATCTGGTCATTCCTGACGGTCACCCATTCAAAGCGCTGCGGCACACCGTTAAAAGCCTGATCTATCAGGGTGGCGACCAGCACATCCTTGTCCTGGGTGACGTAACCAGCCACGGACTGGACGCTGGGCGAGAAACTGCCAACCTTGCGCCCTATGACCTCTTCCTGGGTATTGACGCCAAAGAAGGTAACGGCAGCCGGATTGCAATCAACATAGATATAGTCACGGCTAATGAGTAGGATAGCATCCTGCGCACCCTGATAAATCAGCCGGTAGCGGCTCTCGCTGGCCTCCAGACGGTTTCTGGAGTCACGCAGATGGCGTATCTGCCATAACAGCAGCAATGCCAGCATAAAAATAAAGCCTGCCGTTATCGCCGTGACCATGATCTTTTGTGTGACCCTGGTATTCCAGTCCGTCAGGATAATGCTGCTTTCTCGCGCATACACCAGTATTAAAGGGAAATCGTTAATTCTTCTATAACTGATGAGCCAGACCTTGCCTTCTTCATCGACATCCCGCAATGCACCTTCCGGCGACTTGTCGCGGATGACATTATTCAGCACCAGCCTGGAGTAATCACGGTCCTTGAGACCGGCGGCAGCCAGTTTCCGGCCAGATTCATCGTAGAGAACAATGCTGGCACCACTGCCCAGAGCAATACGCTCATAAAAATCATAGAGATAGCGCAGCTGGATGTCAGCCTGTATCAGACCGGCGCGTTTGCCACTCTTATCAAAAAAATTCTTGAGAACGGGCAAAATCCACTGGCCACTCTGTTGCAGTTGATAAGCATCGCCGAGCACTACCTTGCTCTCTTCAGGATGCTCAAGCAAGAATTTTATATGACGCTGCTCTTCGGCTTTTTCAGGTGCGGCGGCCCCCATCTGGCTGGACGCCAGCCATAGTCCTTGCGTATCAAATACGGAAAGTGCGTGGATGGATTCAGATTCCTGTCTCTGCATGGCCAGGATTTGTTGCAATTGCCGGGATTCGTTTGCAGTTACCCTGGTTTCAGAGAGGATTTCTTCACTGGCGACCATCGTCACCCGGACAGCGCCGCGCATGACTTCGCTGACATGCTCTTCAAGCATACGTACTGCCAGGAAATTATGTTCCTGCGCCGCATTGATGGTCAGCACCTTGTCCTGGGCTATAGACCACCAGCTCTGCCCTATGATCGCGACTGCAATCAGGCAGATGCAAATGGCGAATGCCAGTAGAGGCACATCACGCTCTTTCTTTAGACCGCCAGTCTCCATGCGTTTTGCAATTTTGTAGATACAGCGTCAGTAGAACTAGTAGAACTTATTGCACCAGTGTACCACTGGTATTTTGAGAACAAGGACTTGCTTGCAAGGAATGATGCTTGATGGCGACAATCTTGAACGGACTATGGCGCATTGTGAAGGCGGCAAGCTACTTGCCGATGGAAGATACAAAATAAATGAAGCAGGCCGATAGGCCGGATTTTGTTACGGCATAGACATTGCTGTCGTCTGCTATGACAATCATTCCTCTAGGCGACGGATTGCTCCGCCGCTCAAGCTTTCTACCCGCACGCTCCGCGAGCAACATCAACGCGTGCCTATTTGAAATTGCTCCGGGTGGAGGTTACCGCGTTTCACCGTAACTTAATACGCTCGTCTCTGTGGCCCTATTCCTCGTCTTATACCAAAACTTGCGCCCTGGCTTTCAACGTACGGCCGTTAGCCGTCACCCTGCTCTATGGAGTCCGGACCTTCCTCCCGTCGCCTTGATTACTCAAGGCAACCAGCGATTGTCTGGCCTGCTTCGGGCGCTATTCTACCTTATCCAGGGTTAGTTTATCTAACCTATTCAACGATAATTCCGTGCACAAGCTGCAAATACGATGCAAATTAAGCAGGCTTTCTGGTAGCGTACTGCTTTTACTTTTTATCATTGTCTATCATGCTGAAATCACGTTCTGGCGGTCAGTTGATTGTGGATGCCCTGCAAGTCCACGGTGTCGATACCATCTTTGGTGTACCTGGAGAGAGTTATTTGCCAGTGCTGGACGCCCTGCATGACAGCCCCATACGCTTCATCATCAACCGCCAGGAAGGCGGCGCAGCCTTCATGGCAGATGCCTATGGCAAGATGACAGGCAAACCCGGCATCTGCTTCGTCACCCGCGGGCCGGGGGCGACCAACGCATCCATCGGTGTACATACGGCTTATCAGGATTCAACACCGATGATTTTATTCATCGGCCAAGTTGGTCATGATTTTGTCGAACGTGAAGCCTTCCAGGAGATAGATTACCGCCGCATGTTTGGCCAGATGGCGAAATGGGTAGCCCAGATAGACCGCGCTGACCGGGTACCAGAGTACATCGCCCGCGCCTTCCAGGTAGCCACCAGTGGCCGACCCGGCCCAGTCGTGCTGGCATTGCCAGAAGATATGCTGGCCCAGGTAGCAGAAGTCGCAGATACCCGCCATTACACACCAGTGCAGGCATCCGCCTCGCCTCAACAACTGGCACAATTACGCAATATGCTGACTGTGTCGCAACGCCCTGTGCTGTTGCTGGGTGGCAGCGGCTGGGACCAGGCAGCCTGCCAGCACATCAGCGAATTCGCTACCAGCAATCACTTGCCTGTGGCCTGCGCCTTCCGCTTCCAGGATCTGATGGACAATGCCCACCCCAACTACATAGGCGATGTAGGCATAGGCATCAACCCCAAGCTGGCACAAAGACTGAAAGACGCTGACCTGATCATTGCCATAGGCCCGCGTCTGGGTGAAATGACCACCAGCGGTTACAGCGTGCTGGAAGCACCGATACCCAAACAGAAACTGGTACACATCCACAGTGACGCACTGGAGCTGGG
The DNA here is from genome assembly GCF_049340405.1 of Undibacterium sp. Ji42W. Taxonomy (NCBI): domain Bacteria; kingdom Pseudomonadati; phylum Pseudomonadota; class Betaproteobacteria; order Burkholderiales; family Oxalobacteraceae; genus Undibacterium; species Undibacterium sp. Ji42W. The sequence continues at coordinate 130,428 of NZ_JBMPOV010000005.1, read as the reverse complement.
CCGCGTCTACCAGGCTGACCTGATGATCAACAGTGGCATGAAGGAAATTGCCGAAGCATTGGCCGAGATGGAAGGCCTGGATGCCGCCACGAAGTGGAAGACAACAGTCAGCGAGGCACGGGCCGACTTGCTGGCGTGGCAAACCGAACCAGCGATTTTCACCAAAGAAAACGCCCCCCTGAACCTGTGGCAGGTAGTACAGGACATCAAACGCCTTGCACCAAAAGACACCATCATCACCAATGGCGCTGGCAACTATGCGACCTGGGCGCATCGCTACTTCCCTTACGGTGGCATGCGCACGCAGTTGGCCCCCACCTCTGGTGCCATGGGCTATAGCGTACCGTCTGGCGTGGCTGCCAAGATCATAGACCCGCAACGTACCGTCATCACCTTTGCCGGCGATGGCGAATACCTGATGAATGGCCAGGAACTGGCAACTGCCGTGCAATACAAGGCAGGCGTGGTGATCATCGTCTTTAACAACGGCATGTATGGCACCATACGCATGCACCAGGAAAAAGAATTCCCGGCGCGCGTGTCTGGTACGGAATTGCACAACCCGGACTTTGCAGCACTGGCCCGCGCCTTTGGTGGCAGTGGAGAAGTCGTCACTACCACAGCAGAATTTGCCCCGGCGCTGGAAAAAGCACTGGCCCATAGCCGCGAGCACAATCTGCCTGCGCTTATAGAACTGCGTTATGACGGCAACCTGATCACGCCAGGCGCGACGCTGGAAACTTTGCGCCAGGCAGCGAAGGATTCGGGTAAGTAAGCAATCAGTTAAGAAAACGCCGCTATTCCCTGCGAGGGATAGCGGCGAAATCACGCAAAGCTAAGCGGTCGCCTGCAACTTGCCTCCGGCACGGCGCGCCCACCACAGTTTCGTCAATCCCCACATCACTGCCAAGGCAAACAACCAGGCCAGATAGCAAACCAGAAGCGAAGCTTCATACTCTGGCGTTGCCTCAGTCTTGCGGAAATCAACGATCTGCCCATAACGTAGTTGCATATAAATCCAGCCCAGCGCATGGATGAGTGCAATGTGCACCAGATAAAAGAACATCGGTGTTTTGCCAAACAGCATCAGCAATGGCAAAGGTTTTTTCACAAACTTATCCATCAAGGCCAGCGTGCCCAAGCCTATACTGAGCGTGATGCACAGGTAAAGCAAGGAAGGTGGGTATTTATGCACCTTCACAAAAGACATGAAGTCATAGAACCAGCCCTTGCCTTGCGCTGACCAGAAATCAGGGTCACCATAATAATTACCGCTGCGCAAAATCACAAAACTGACAAACAGGATAGCCGCTGCTAATAGCAGGAAACGCTGGCGCTTGTCAGCTTCCCACAACATCACCGGCCCCAGCGCATAACCAGCCGCCATCAAACCTATCCATGGCATGAGCGGATAGGCAAAGACGATACCCAGTTTATCAGTCAGGGGATAAAAACCACCCTGGTGCCAGGCCATGAACAAGACATGGCTGCCTTTGGCATGCATGCCATCGAGCAGGTTATGCGGCAGTATCAATGCCGCAGCAACCAGGGCAATCGCCCAGCGCGGCAACCAAATCAGCAAGCCCAATGCCATCATCGCCATGCCTATCGCCCAGATCACCTGCAAGATGAACACATTGAAATCGAACTGCCAACTGAAGCTGACCCAGGTGCATTCCAGCAAAACCAGCAAGGCACCCCGGCTCAGCAAATAGCGTGTCATCTCTTTTTTATCACGCTGCTGCGCCCGCAGGAAGGCCGACATGCCAGCCAGAGTCACGAAGATGGGCGCGCATAAATGGGTAATCCAGCGTGTCCAGAACCAGCCTGGCGAACCTTGTTGCAAATCAAGAGGATCAAATGGGGTAACCGCAAAAAAGTCGCGCGTATGATCCAGTGCCATCAGCACGATGACCAGACCGCGCAAGAGATCTATGGCTAGTAGCCGGTTTTGCCGCATCATGATGTATCCCCCGTCTGCGACCAGGCGCAGTTTTATTTTAATGCAGCAATTCTATCCAGCCTCCGCGGCTTGCAGCAAAGCATTTTGTAGTGGTCTAATTTGCCAGGACAGTGAAATAAGAGGAAACTCAATCTTAAAGAGGCCTCAACATGATGAAGAAACACTTCGACACACCGCTCAAACTGGAAGTGGTGAAGATGGTGAAAGAACAAGGACTGAGTATATCGAGAGTCAGTCAAAGCATGCATATAGGAGAAACGGCGATACGCCGGTGGATGAAGCAATACGAAACTGAACTTGATGGAGAGCCACTGGCAAGTAAGCCGCTGACAGCAGAACAACAGCGCATCCGGGAGCTGGAGCAAGAGAACCGTCAACTGCGCATGGATGTGACCATCTTAAAAAATGCGTCGTCCTTCTTCGCCAGGGAAATGAAATGAGCTACAGGCTCATCACCCACTTGCAAAAGAAGGCCATTCCAGTCACACATAGTTGCCGGGTACTGGAAGTCAGCAGGTCAGCGTATTACGCCTCGGTGCAACGCCATGCCACACCGCGTATTTGCAGCAAGGAAGTACATTTGAAAGCGGCCTTTAGTGCTAGTCACAAGTCCTATGGCAGCCGTCGCCTGGTAGTGGCAATGCAGGCACAAGGCATTCGTATTGGTCGTTACCAGGTTCGCAGTCTGATGCGGCAGGCCAGACTACAGCCAGTCTGGCGACGTAAATTCGTGCACACCACCAATAGCAGGCATAACTTACCAATAGCAGAAAACATCCTGTCCAGGCAATTCAATCCAGTTGCCCCCAACCTGGCTTACGTATCCGATATCACCTATATTCGTACTGAAACAGGCTGGCTTTATCTGGCAGTCTTGCTGGATTTATTCTCCCGCAAAGTGGTGGGATGGGCGATGGCACCCAATATGCCAGCAGATCTGGTTTGTGATGCCTTACGCATGGCGATTGGCCAGCGAAACCCGGCTCCTGGCTTAATTGTTCATTCTGACCGAGGTTCTCAGTATGCCAGTCGTCAGTATCAGGCATTGTTGCAAGAGCACGGTTTTATTTGCAGCATGAGTCGCAAGGGAAATTGTTGGGACAATGCTGTTGCAGAGCGTTTCTTCCTTAATTTGAAGATGGAACGCGTCTGGCAAGGTAGCTACGCTAATAAAATGGAGGCAAGACAGGACATCGTTGCTTATATTACGAATTTCTACAACACGACACGTTTGCATTCCACATTGGGATATTTATCTCCTTCTGTCTTCGAACGTCACTACGCCGTAAATTCTCCTATTTCTTTGTCCTGATTTACTTGACCACTACATTTCAAGCCAGGCAAATAAAAAAAACGCTCATTTGTTGCCAAATGAGCGCCTTGATTAAAACCAAATAAAACAAAATCAAAACAAGCAGCGGGCTTACTCCTCATCCTTCAGCCGCCCGCCCTTGAGTTGTTGCAGGCGCTGCTTCTCTTGCCTGCGCTCAGTACGCTTCGGATTGAGTGCACCATGGACACCGGCATTGCGCTGCTTGACCAGCACAGCCAGCGGGTTACGCGGTTTGGGTAATTTGATATTGATCTTCATTCTTTATCCTCTATCCTTTTACACAAACGACCTGGCGCAAGGTATGCACTATTTCAACCAGGTCATGCTGATGTGCCATGACTGCATCGATATCTTTATAGGCAGCCGGAATTTCGTCCACCACGCCCTTGTCCTTGCGACATTCTATACCCTGAGTCTGGGCGGCCAAGTCATCAGCATCAAACGTCTCCCTGGCCTCACCCCGACTCATCCTGCGCCCTGCCCCGTGCGAGCAGGAACAGAATGATTCAGGATTACCCTTGCCCCTGACGATATAACTACGTGCGCCCATGCTGCCAGGAATAATTCCCATCTCACCCATGCGCGCCGAAATCGCTCCCTTGCGGGTAATGAACAGGTTTTCATTATTATGCGTTTCTTGCGACACATAATTGTGATGGCAATTGATGGCCTCGCCATCAAGCTTGAAGCTGGTGACTTCTTTTTCCAGCACAGCCAGTGCCCTGCGCATCATTTCACTGCGGTTAGCCAAGGCATAATCCTGCGCCCATTGCACTGCATCGACATAGTCATCAAACAATTCCGAGCCTTCAGTAAAATAAGACAAGTCCTTGTCCGGCAAATGTATCTGGTGCCGCCACATTTCTTTCCTCGCGGCCCAGATAAAATGCCTTCCTATGACATTGCCCACGCCACGCGAACCGGAATGCAGCATGATCCAGACACGCTGCTCTTCATCGATACACACTTCAATGAAGTGATTGCCACCACCCAGGGTACCCAACTGGCATATCCAGGTCTGATAAAACTTTGGCAGCATTTTCATGATGCTCTTGTGTTTGGCGACGATCTTGTCCAGCCTGTCATTCAAGGGTTTGCCCACCCTGACCAGGGCTGACCCACGCATCCTGTTCCATGCATGCTGGCGAAAGCCGACTGGTATCTCGGCTTCCAGGGCACTGCGCAGCTTCGCCAGATTGTCAGGCAACTGGCTGGCTGTCAGCGTCGTGCGCACAGCATTCATGCCACAACCGATATCCACACCCACAGCACCAGGGATAATGGCGGAGCGGGTAGGTATCACACTGCCTACCGTGGCACCCACACCCGCATGCACATCAGGCATGGCCGCCACATGAGGATGGACGATGTTTAAATTAGCGATATTGAGCAACTGCTGTATGGCGGTGTGATCAACATCATCAGTAAATATATGCACAGGCACTTTGGCCTTGTGCAAACTTTGAGCTATAGGCATACAATTTTCCTTCTTGTCATGCCGGTGTTTTTTCAGCTAGTTGCTCCTGCTATCGCAGCAAATCCTGCTGCTTGCATGAGAAATATCTGGCTGCTTTCTTCTTCAATAGCGCTGTGCATCTTTTTTGGCGAACACCGTCCCTGCCTACATGGCGCAAGGCTATGCAAGTTCTGGCGTTCCAACAAAAATCAGCGTTTTGAAAAGTAAAAAACCCCGACGAGTTTCCTCACCGGGGTTTTCAAAAAAACGACCGGCTCGGGTTGGCGATTTGCCTTAACCCCGAGCGTCGTGCACGGGGCTAAAAGTATTGATTGTTCTTACTAGCCGTATTCCGTGGCATGGCCGTTCCTTTCTTGAATTGGGTGTTGATGAAAAAGTCGGAAAAATCGAATTGCTGCGAATTTTAAAAATGCTGCATATCGAAGAAACTTGATTCTGCACGAAAATAAATTACTGTGTCAACAAAAATTATTTTTATCGACGAAAAATTCACAAAAAACATCGCGCAAAAAAACGCGAATGACTAAGTGAATTTTTTAAACGGGTTGGAACATAGTCAGCGTGTGGTAGTCAGGTTTGCAGTATGCAAATTCAACAGTGCGATGTGATGGGCTGAGTTGTCATTTGTTGGCGCTGCCCATCGCGCTCCGTGAGCGATCCCAGTATATTTTCCACCCCCTGTCATCGGGCCGGGGTTCCACGCTCGCCCTATGTTCCGAAAACTTTACAAGTTCATTTAAAAAATCATTTACAAACTCATTTACAAGCTTAGTTACAATACCACCTGCCAGTTGCTTTCCTGGATTTTCGCATTCAGTTCGCGCAAATTTTTGGCCAGGTCTTCCGACTGCTTCTGCAATTTTTTCACATCGAATACGGACACCCATTTTATTTCACGCGCGCTATAGCGGTCTGGTTCTTTATGCGTTGATCCTATGGCTGCCTGCAACAAGGCATGGCGCTGTATCAAGCTATCGCGCTCAGCGATGGCGGCTGTCAGGCTACGGCCATCTGGCAGTTTGTTCGCCATGTTCGCTGCATTAATTGCCAGGACCAGTTTTTCCAACTCTGCAGTTACGGCATAGGCTTCCAGCAATAAGGCTTCAGGATCTTCCTGCGGCGCATTGCCTTCCTGTACCAGGCCATTGCGCACTATACGTTCACGCATGGATGCCAGTTTCTTCTGTAAATCGCCTCGCAGTAACAAGGCTTCTGCAAGTTTCATCTTGCGCTCCTTTTTAATTGTGCTTCATCGTGCAAATAAAGCGTTTATCTTGTGGTTTGAATTCTGTACTGACAGGCAAGAACCTGGCGATTACATTTGCATTGGTTTTGGCGTGTTGCGATACAACGCTGGAGGTAAAACTGCCGCCGCCCGCCAGTGCAAAAGGCAACATGACCTGGTCTGCCAGATGCTCACCCAAAGCGGCACCCGATGCGACATACTCACGCAACTCCTGCACGGTACGCTTGGCGACATTTTCTGCCTTGACCGCTTTCTCACCAAACCCGCAAAACACTTCGGTGACCTGCTCATGTTCCAGTGTAATCAGCAGTACATTGCCTGGCCCCTGGTCATTGCTGAGGCCACGTACCAGCAATTGATCGGCATTCCAGCCCATGCCGGCACCTACGCATTCAAGCTCCCGTTTGGCGACATCGACAGGTACACCAGCGACAAAGCTTTCGGCATAGCCTTTGGTTCTTTCGCCACGCTCCAGCAAATCGATCTTCTTCAACTGCTTGCATGGCTGTACCTGGGCAATGATTTCACCGCCACCGGCAGGCACGAAGCCATAGCGTTTCAATTCAAAGCTGACGTCTGCACCCATTTGCTGCAATACCCGGCCATAGGCCTTTTGCAAGAACTGTGCAGGTGGCGCCATGTCATTGTGGGTGCCACCAGTGATCTTGATAGTCGATGGTTTGTCGGCATATAGCAAAGCCGGTATCAGGGTCTGCAATACCAGGGTACAACTACCCGCACTGCCGATAGCGAACTGGTACGTGCCGCCGTAGATACCCGATGGAATAAATTCCAGCATGGTCGAACCAAGTTCTGCACCAGCAACCTGCGCGCCACTGACAGCCGCCGCCGATTGCACTGCCACTAGATGCTGGCGCAACAAACCCGGCTTGGCGCGGCCAGCACGGATATTGATGATGCGAAACGGCTGACCGGTAATCATGGACAGGCTCAAAGACGTACGCAAAATCTGCCCACCACCCTCACCCAAAGAGCCATCCAGCTCTATCATTTTCTTATTCATTATTTTATTAAAATCAAGTTCAAGACCTCTCAACACAGAGGCACAGAGACACAGAGAAAAACATGAGGAAATTCAACTCTTTCTAGTTTGAGCGAATCTTCATTCCATTGGTTTTCTCTTGCTCTTCTCTGTGTCTCTGTGTCTCTGTGGTTAATGGTCTTACGTAAATCACCCCTTAACGCACACAACCTGCTTCAATACGTGCACTACATCTACCAGAGCAGTTTGCGCCAGCATCACGGCGTCGATATCTTTATATGCCATAGGGATTTCATCAATCACGTTGGCATCTTTACGGCATTCCACACCTTGGGTTGCGGCAATCTGATCAGCAACGGTATATAGCTTCTTGGCGGCGGTACGGCTCATGGTACGGCCTGCGCCGTGGCTGCAGCTATGGAAACTTTCTTCATTCCCTTTTCCACGCACGATGAAGCTTTTCGCTCCCATGGAACCAGGAATAATCCCCAATTCACCAGCACGCGCAGATACCGCACCTTTACGGGTTACCAAGACATCCTTACCGAAGTGATGCTCTTTCTGTACATAGTTATGGTGGCAGTTTACCGCTTCTACATGGGTCTCAAACGGTTTGCTGATCACGGTACGTACAGCAGCAATCAAGTTCAACATCATCACTTCACGGTTCATACGCGCAAATTTCTGCGCCCAACCTACTGCCTCAATGTAATCCTTGTAATGCTGAGTACCTTCTGGCAAATAAGCCAGGTCCTGATCAGGCAAGTTAATGAAATGGGTACGCATATCCTGCTTGGCCAATTCAATGAAATGGCTACCAATCGCATTACCTACACCGCGGGAACCGGAATGCAACATGAACCATACGGCATTGGCTTCATCCAGGCATACTTCAACGAAGTGGTTACCGCTACCCAAAGTCCCCAGGTGACGGTAGTTATTGGTGTTTCTCAAGCGCGGGGTTTTCAGGCAGATTTCATCGAAACCGTCTTTCAATTCAGCCCAGGCATTATCCACAGCGTTTGGCGGCGATTCCCATGATCCCTTATCACGGCCTTTGAAGCTACGGGTCTTAGGCGACATACCATGTGGTATGGCTTTTTCTATCGCTGTACGCAAAGGGCCCAGATTATCTGGCAAATCATGGGCGAACAGGGTGGTCTTGGCAGCCATCATCCCGCAACCGATATCCACACCAACCGCCGCCGGAATCACCGCACCCAGGGTAGGTATCACGCTACCAATAGTAGAACCCTTACCCAGATGCACGTCTGGCATCACGGCAATATGTTTGTAGATGAAAGGCAAACGGGATGTATTCGCCAATTGCTGCTTGGCTTCTTCTTCAACAGGAACACCTTTGGTCCACATTTTGATAGGACGGCCATCTTTGTACTGCACTACATCATAATCTTCGTGTTTCATATTTTTCTCTTTTTTCTTTTTCAAATTCACAGTGGCGACAAGGTTAAGTGAAGCATCGTGGTTGCCCACTCGGTGCTCTCCCAGCTGAGCTACACGATACCGAGATACCGTGACGGGGATTGAACCCGCGACTTCCGCATGAGAGATGTAGTTTCACCAGCATTCGCCCAAACTTTTACTCACTGCACAAACTCTTTCATTTCCAATTACTTGCGGCGACAAGGGTTTGTGAAACGGACGGCCGGGAGACTCTTGTTAGAGTCAGTACCCAGGCTACACCAGACCATGAATGTATCTCCATTCCTCTGTTAACCACCTTAGGACCGTTGAATGTTCACTGGCATTCGCCTGGAAACTCTATTGTTTTTGCTTTGCTGCCAGACCACGCAAATGAGTTTCTCTGGCTTGCTTCTTTCTTTGTTGCTCTATCTTGCGGCAAGGACGACACCTGATAGCCACGCTATTAATGTTTCCCTGCATAATTTCATGCCACCACTTTTGCTGCTTGCCTGTCCATATCTGCGCTGCTCCACAATCACGACAGTTAAAGGCATAGTCCACATAAAACAAAGGTAGAAAAATAGCATTCTTATTGTGGCTTAATGCATCACGATCAGCTAAAACTGCTCCAGCTGAAACTGGTAGGGCATAGACATCAAAACTTTCTTTCACTGGTATGCGGGCACGCCGCTTTTCCATGATTTCTACCCGTCTTTGTTTTCCACTTTTCATCACTTCTATACTCTTTAAATAAAACCCCGACAAGTTTTACCAGGATTTGCTGATCTATCCTTACGGTGTAGACCAGACTGGAGTCGAACCAATGTAACCGATGTAATCCTGATGGCATTCGGGTAAAACCTGATTGAACAAGCCAGGACAAAAATTTGAAGTGAAGTCTCATTTTCGCAAAATGTAATCACGTCAGCATTCCTGGCTTATTCAAAACCTTTACAAATCCATTTCCTGAACCACTCTATGACAAAAATTTCTGTGAACATTGCAAATGTAGTCACATAAGCATTCATAGGGCATTCAAGAAAACAAGCACAATGATATTTATTGAATATGGCATGACAAGAACAGAAAGTGATATTACGTTTCAAATGTAATCACGTCAGCATTCATGCCATATTCAAAGCCTGCACTGCGACATCTGATTGCAGTATTGAGAAATATCGTACGACAAGGATTGCTTGCGATTTTTTTTGGGATGTAATCGCCTGCGCATTCGTACTGCATTTCAAATTCAAGACCACATTCATATGGTCTTTGAAGCACTGCATGACAAGATTTAAAGGTGATTTTACAGTGAGAGGTGTAATCACATTTGCATTCATGCTGCGTTCAAAAACTTTTACTACCTGGACTGGCGAAGCTGTTACTGCATTTGCCCCGCCAGCGGCTCTCTAAATATCAATTGCCTTTATTTCACCTACCCAATGCTCTGCACTTAGCTGACCGGCAGCAAAGGCAGCGATGATTTTAAATACGGCATCAGAAAAACCACCTACATTCAAAATATCATCTCTTTCTGCTGCCTGTGTCGTGCCATAGGGTGCAATGTCTATGCACACCAGTTTGGCTTGTGGATTGCGTTGTTTAAACACATTCCATTCCGCCATGGTTGCAGTAGTACGGCTACGACCTGCATCCATCCAGGATTCATTGTCAGAGACAAAGATCACCAGGTCAGCTTGCGCTTTCTCTTTGTTCAATTTCACCAGTGGTGCACTGCAATTGGTTCCACCACCACCTATCGCTGACAGCTTTTGCGCATTGGTCATCACGCTGTCTCGTGGGTTCAAATCACATTTCACAACCTGGTTTTCAAACGGCAAAACCAGCGTCGATGGATTCTTGCGCAACATGGCAGCAGCAACCAGGGCGGCGATGTCTATGCAACGTACTGCTGTCGTTGCAGAGCCACGGTAACCTGTGACTGCAGATGACATGGATCCAGACACGTCAGCACACACCACGACCTTGCCAAATATCTCCGGCACATTGCTCAAGGCGATTTCCATCGCATCTTGCAAGGCATTCTTGATGGGCAACGGCACTTCTTCATTCGCTGCCTTGTAAGCCGCCATCAACTGGTAAGGAAATACCTTGGCTTTGGCAATTGCCTCAGCATTACGCAATGTAGCGGCAATCAAATCGACCATGCCTGGCAAGGCATATACACCGTGACGTCCAAAGGTGTTCAAGTTCATACGCAACATCTGCCAGCCAGCCTGACGGGCAATTTGTGCCCAGTCTTCTGTCGTCAAATCCATCGCTGTCAGCATCTGGAAAGGCACATCTGGCAAGGCCAGGCTGCGGTCTTTCTTAAAGGCTTCAAACGCCGCTACGACTGGTGGCAAAGCTTCTGCCTTATATGGCTTGCCGATCAACCAGGCGAAGAAGGCTTCACGCCACGCCTCAACAGGTTTGGGATGGACCATTTTCACAACATCAGCCAGTGATGGTGTAGTACCCACCGCTGCGGACAGTAATTCTTTTTCACTTGCAGTATTCAACCATGCCTGTACCAGTTTTTTAGGACGTGAGCCCAGAGACTTACGGCCTATCGCACCTGAACGCACTATCTGCACAAAGTTACGCAGCATCTTGCCATTGTTCATCACACGCTTGAAAGTACGTGGCAATTCGACTGCATTACGCATAGTCAGTACTGCCACCAGCAAGGCTGGCATGTCTTTCATATAGCCACGCTCACGGCAGTAGATCGCTGTTTGCGCTACGAACAGAGGCGTTACCTCTTTAGTCAAATCCAGCACGGTTGCCAGTTGCGCTTCTGCGCTGGCGTAGTAAGTCGCGTTCAAACAACCAGTGCCTGCATATTGCGCCAGCTTGTGTTCGGCGGTGAACTTGTAAGCGGCAACACCGGAAAAATTCGTTGTATCTGTTACTGGCAAAAATTTGTTTGTCAGTGAGTTTTTTAAACTCTGGAACAATTGTGCGTTAACCATTTCATTTCCTCGCTATCTATTATTTTTATGTTTGAAGAGCTGTTTATTTACTCGCTCTTGCCTATCTCTATTGCAATGGGCGTGCCAGCTCTGTATCAACGTCAAACGAGACGACTTAAGTAATTGATTTAAATAGATAAATACAGAATCCACAAGGAAACCATCGAAATGACCGCCAAAACTAAATTCGTATATAATTATCTAAATAGATAAATTTTTATCCAAAAATGGTCAAGAAGAAAAAAGTCGTCATTGGTTTTATAGGCACGCAACTCGATAGTGGCCGTGGCAGCGGTCGCTGGGAAAAATGGCGGCCCACGGTAGCCCTGACCCAGCATGAAGATATCGTCATTGACCGCATTGATTTGCTGCATAGCGGTCAGCATGCGCTATTGCTCGCTCAACTGGAAAAAGACATCGCTGATACTTCGCCCGAGACCAAACTACGTTCGCATCAGCTGGAAATAAAAGATCCCTGGGATTTTGAAGAGGTGTATGGCTGCCTGTTTGACTTTGCCAGGTCCTACCCCTTCGATACCGACAAAGAAGAATACTGGGTGCATATCACCACGGGCACCCATGTGGCACAGATTTGCCTGTTCCTGATGACGGAAGCCAATTACCTGCCTGGCAAGCTATTGCAGACTTCGCCGCCACGGCGGCAGACCAAGACCAATTTTGGTGAGATGACCATCATCGATCTGGACCTGTCGCGCTATGACCAGATTGCCCAGCGCTTTAGCCGCGAGCAGGAAGAAGGCGTGGCTTTTTTAAAGTCTGGCATTGCCACCCGCAATGCGCGCTTCAATACCATGATCGATGAGATAGAACGCGTCGCCATCAAGTCCAAGACGGCCATCCTGCTGATGGGGCCCACTGGCGCGGGTAAATCTTTCCTGGCGCGGCGTATCTTTGAACTGAAAAAAGCCAGGCACAGGCTGGAGGGAAAATTTGTCGAAGTCAATTGCGCTACGCTGCGTGGTGATGGCGCGGGTTCTACCTTGTTTGGCCATATCAAGGGTTCATTTACCGGTGCCATGTCTGACCGCCCGGGCTTGCTGAGAACAGCACACAAGGGCTTACTGTTTCTTGATGAAATTGGTGAGCTGGGCCTGGATGAACAAGCCATGCTGCTCAAGGCGGTGGAAGAAAAACGTTTCTTCCCGGTCGGTAGTGATCACGAAGTGCAAAGTGATTTCCAGCTGGTGGCGGGTACCAACCGTGATCTGGGCAAGGAAGTGGCGGCAGGCCGTTTCCGTGAAGACTTGTACGCGCGTATCAATCTGTGGTCGTATGAATTGCCCGGCTTGAGTGGGAGGGTAGAAGACATTGCGCCGAATATCGATTATCTGCTATCGCAATACAGTGCTGAGAATGGACAGATGGTGCGCTTCAACAAAGAGGCGAAAGACAGCTATATGGCATTTGCCACATCTGCCCAGGCAGTGTGGGCAGGCAACTTCCGTGATTTATCCGCTTCAGTCACGCGCATGGCCACGCTGGCCGATGCCGGGCGCATTAATGATCAGAATGCTGGTGAAGAAATCAAGCGCCTGCAACGCCTGTGGTCATATGCGCATGAAGGCGATAGTGGGAATCATGAACTGGATTTGCATGACTATCTGAATGCAGAGCAGGTCTCACAGCTGGACTTATTCGATGCGGTGCAATTGCAGGCCGTACTGGCAATATGTGTGCGCTCTAAAAACATGTCGGAAGCTGGCCGTAAATTGTTTGCCGCTTCACGCAGCAATAAAGCCAACCCCAATGATGCAGACAGGCTCAAAAAATATCTCCACAAGTTTGGCTTGCAGTGGGATGCCCTGCACGAGAATTGATTGCAGACGCAAGTGTCAGTTATGCCGCTCTATGATGACGTAGTCGTTTTGCGTGGTGGAAAAAAAACTGAAACCACGGCGGCTCAACATCTTCATCATTTTTGAGCCTGACTTGCAGGCAGCGAACAGGCGGCGATTCTTAAAATGCATGCAAAAGAAATCTGTCATGGCGGCACCTATGCCCAAGCCACGGTATTCATCTGCCACCACCATGGCATGCAATTCGCGTTCTGATCCTTGCTGATTATCGACACCGTACAGCATGAAAAAACCAGCCATACGACCATTGATGATGGACACCCAGAATTCAACCGGTACTTTTTGCTGCCCACCAGCCCAGATATGCCTGACCGTCTGACCCTCGACTATGCCTTGCCTGAAGGCAGTCGCCAGCGTACGTTGTAACACCGCATTTGAGATGTCTTCGGACAAATCGCCATTTTGTGCACCGTTGACGGCCAGCCGTACGATGCCGTCCGCATCGTCAGGCAAAGCGCGGCGTATGCTCGCCCTGTTGCGTCTTTGCTGACGCAACTGCCTGATATTGGCGCGCAAGTAGTGGGCATATTTCAGCAAGCGCTGGTGCATGCTATTGACGGTAATCACCAACACCGCAATCAAACCATACAGCAAAATACTCTGGGCAATATCGAATACCAGCAGCATCAGGCTACCAGACTGAAACACCTGGCTAAAAACCTGGGCTCTTGCCAGGCTGGACAATACCACCAGAAAAACCGTCATACGCCGCGACAGCAAGGCAGCACTCATCGCGACCGGGAAAATGTAAAACGGCGCATAAAAACTATACGGCCCGGTGAACTCGTCAAGACAATACAGCAGTGATTCAAGCAAAAGCAGGCCCAAAAAAACCCAGCGTGCATCAAGCTTGAGCAGTCTATTTCTCGCGGCAGTAAACAATACAGAGGAAAACATCATGCTATATCCATTTTTCAATCAGCGCGATAGTCTGTCAAGCGCATCAAATAAGCAAGTATTTTATTGTCAAAGTAGTCTCAATTTGTTACCAGATATGTCTACTCAAAAATACAAGTATTTTTATTTCAGCAAGATACCTTGCGGAAAATCCTATAGAATCCAGCGCTTTCGCATAACGCTGTATTTACATGCAGTATTTTGCCGTGTCAACTGTCTCGGCCTTGGGACGCTTGAGTATGAAGTAATTGATTCGGCTCACATCAGGATAGTCCGCAACAGGCATCAGCTTGCACATACATGTTAAAAAAACTCGCCAAACTCAGTCCCCTGCTCTTTTTTGCACTGGTCAGCCTTTCCTTTGTTGATCTTTCTTTTTTTGACCACCCTTTTTTCAACTCTCTCCCTTTTCCAACGCAGAGTACCGGTGATTTCTCCGCTTGCCGCCAGTTCTTTGCCAAAGGGCACATCCCTGCCATGCGCACTTCTAACGACATGCGCCCGCGTGCGCTATGTTTTTCGGCATTTGCAGTCATGCATTCTGGCAAGAGCCATACCCCCATCTATGTAGCGGAAAGGCTGAATCGCCAGATCATCTACAAAGCCAGGGAAAACGAGCGTAGTGACCAGTTCTATGCAGATGCCAGACTACCGAGTGCAGAACGGGCCGAACTGGATGACTACAAGGGCTCTGGCTATGACCGTGGGCATATGGCACCGGCTGCCGACATGGCAGACAGCACCGCGATGGCGCAAAGCTTTTCGCTGGCGAATATGGTGCCACAGGCACCAGTGAACAACCGCAAGACCTGGGCTGCCATAGAAAAAACCACGCGCCAATATGTGTTGCGGGCATCAGGTGACGTATATGTGATTACTGGCCCGGTTTACGACTCGCGACCAGCGACAATTGGAAACAATAAGATTTGGGTGCCCAGGTATCTGTTCAAACTGGTTTATGACCCCGCAACTGGTCGCGCCTGGGCCTATTGGGTCGAAAATACAGACCAGGCACATGCCAGCAAACCCATAAGCTATAAGGAGTTGGTCGATAAAACCGGGATACAGTTCCTGTCGCTGCCTGGAAATGATGACAGCTAGCAAGTCCTGAGATTCATTGTATGGAAAACAGCAGAAAAGCGCTTTATTTTGTCCTACTTGCAAAAAACTGTAATAAACTTTGTCGCTTAATGAAAAGATAAGTAGCCTGTTTTCTTCAGTTTTCCTGTTTTGGGTCGCAGATACCGGCCCTGCCCTTTATTAAAGGAAAAACCCATGAATCTCGTAGAACGCGCGAAAAACATTACCCTGACGCCAAAAACAGAATGGCCCGTCATCGCTGCTGAAACCACCAGCACGGCAGACATCTTCAAGAACTACGTCGCCCCTCTGGCTGCCATCCCTGCTGTTTCCAGTTTTATTGGCATGAGTATTATCGGATTCAGCATCCCCTTGCTGGGTAGTATGAAGCTGCCCATCCTCGCCGGCATCACAGCGATGGTGATGAGCTTTGTATTTGCCCTGGTCGGTGTTTATCTGATATCGCTGATCATCGATGCCCTGGCACCCCAATTCGGCGCAGAAAAAAATCCCGCACAAGCATTGAAGGTAGCGGCGTATTCTTTCACTCCTGCATGGCTGGCGGGCGTACTTTCGCTGTTGCCAACACTGAGCTTGCTCAGTTTGCTGGCTGGCGCCTACGGCATTTACCTGATGTATCTGGGTCTTCCTGTGCTGATGAAAGCTCCACAGGAAAAGGCTGGGCCCTACACTGCCGTGTCTATCGTATGTTCCATCGTATTAATGGTCGTGTTCAACATGGTCATTGGCGCAATTGGTGGCAGCGCGATGTATGGGGCAGCCAACATGCAAGCCTCACACACCTCTGTTGCAACTAGTGGTGCACTGGGTGAGCTCGAAAAAATGGGCCAGAAAATGGAAGAGGCCAACAAGAAGATGGAAGCCGCTAAAAAATCTGGCGACCCTCAGGCTGAAATGAAAGCCGCAACTGAAGCCATAGGCGTTGCACTGGGTGCAGGCAGCCAGGCAGAAGTTGTCGATAAGGACAAGCTGAAAGCCCTGTTCCCTGAAACCATAGGCGGTTTGAAGCGCAATAGCCTGGAGGGTGAAAAATCTGCCATGGGCGAATTCAAGGTCTCCAAGGCTGAAGCCCGCTACGGTGATGAAAACAATCATCAGATCAGAATGACGATCACTGATACTGGTGGCAGCAAAATGTTTGGCACCATGTTTGCCTGGGGCATGATAGAGCAGGATAAGGAAACCGACACTGGCTATGAAAAGATGGGCAAGGTCAATGGCCGCCCTACCCATGAAAGATTCCAGAAGGATGGCCCATCGGGCGAATACAGCCTGTTGATCGCTGGTCGCTTCATGGTAGAAGCCCATGGCGACAATGTTGATATGGCAACTATCAAAACCGCCTCAGCGGCGGTTGGTTATGACAAGCTGGAAGCGATGAAGAACGAAGGTCTGAAACAATAAGGCAAAAGGCTGAAAGTTAAGTTTTCATATCAAGCAACCAGACAGTGCACGTATCATCAGAATCAGTGCTGAACTGCATCTGTCAATATAATGGTAGTCGGCAGCAACGGCGTCGACTATCAGTTTCGCTCCTCCGGTTTTATCCCCCTTCTGTGTATTGATTTGAGCAGTAGTCAATTTGGCTTATTCCAGTTGGAAGATGCTTGTGACTTGGTCACATAGTCAATACCCGCGTCAAAGAAACTTGCTGCTTTTAAACTCCGGATTCCCTCAGCAAATTGCAGCGTCAAACTGGCTGCAAAAAATAAACCTATTTTTTTTATACAAAAAAACCACATTGTGCGCCAGCGCACCGATGGAATATCGCCTGGGCTTTAGTCTGGCGATCAGGATTTAATTACGTAAAACCCATTTCTCCTCAGGAAAAAAAGTGTTTTCGTGATTTTCCAGACAGCAAAAGAATTTCCACTGAATTTACATTACTTAGAAAGAATATCCATGAGCAAAATAAAAGCACTTCCCGCTGCATTGGCCTTACTGTTTTGCGCAGGCAGCGCAATGGCTGCAGACTACAATCCATCCTGGTATGTCGGTGGCAGCGTCCACGCAGCAGAAACAGATGAAACCTTCGGTGCGGGTAACCGTGGCTATGGTGTTGGCCTGCGTTTGGGCAAACCACTGGCGGAAAACTGGGATGCGCAAATCAATACCAACTACACGCGCTCCTCAGACAACGGCAGGCGTTATCAACAAAATGCCCTCGGCGTTGACGTGCTATATCTGTTTTCCCGCGAAGCATTCCGTCCTTATCTGGTGTTAGGCATTGCAGCAAACCGAGACAGAAGCAATGGCGGCCTGAAAGCTGGTGACAGCACAGCCCCTGCAGTCAGCGGCGGTGTAGGTGCTCAGTTTTCTCTGAACGATCAATGGTCTGCGCAGGTAGAATGGCGCAAAGTGCATGGCTATTTGCATGGCAATGACTTTGGCTTTAGCCAGGCCAGCAACTCCCACCTGTCATTTGGCCTGAACTATGCTTTCGACAAACCAAGGGCCGCGGTCAAAACTGCTAGCTACACACCGCCTCCTCCACCAGAACCAGTCGTTGTGCAAACACCACCACCTGCGCCAGTTACCCCGCCGCCACCGGTCTATCAGAAAATCACGCTGTCTGCGACCGAGCTGTTTGCCTTCAACAGTTCATTGCTGAGCCTCCCTCAACCAAAACTCGATGACATCGCTGCAGCGCTGAATGCCAATCCGCAAATCAACCAGGTCGTGATCACTGGCTATGCAGACCGCATCGGTTCAAATCAATACAACTTGAAATTGTCTGAGAAGCGTGCCAATTCCGTCAAAACCTATCTGAATGATAAAGGAGTTGATGGACAAAGATTGAATGCCGTAGGCAAAGGTGAAAGCAATCCAGTCGTTGTTTGCAACAATAAAAAACGTGCTGACCTGATCGCTTGCCTGGAACCAAACCGTCGTGTAGAAATTGAGCAATTTACAGTTGAAAAACGCGTAAAATAAGCAACAATGTACAAGAAGAAACGGGAACCTCGGCTCCCGTTTTTTTATGCCTGATCAAATTCTCTAAAGTGAACACCGTGCATGCTGTGCAAAACCAAAGAGATGATAGCGCACTTATTTAAGGCAGCTCTGCTTGAGTATTGGTAGTCAGCCTGGCATGGCGTCAACAAAGAATATTAAAATCAGGAATTAGGCAGAACTTGATTGGGTTTCATCCGGCCGGCTATAGCCGCGAATTCTTTTGCCGTGTTGCTTATTCGTTTCATGTGGATGTTCTCGGCTACAGCCGCACTTACAGTGAATCGCGGCGGGCTGCAAGAGCAGGCTCTGTATTGCTTTTCTTTATCTGCAAGCGGCAATAACCAGATTACGCATCAACATATAGCATTGACTATATGATCACCCAAAGGGATTCAATTTGCTGAATCCACGACAGGTAGCACCTTGTACAAAGAAGTAAGCCAGCAAACTGACTGCTGGCGTACTACGGGCATAAAAAAAACGCTGTCAGTTGACAGCGCTTTTTCAACCAAGCTGGGTCTTATTTCAGACGCATATCATTTTTCACTGAACGTACGCCTTTGACGTTACGTGCAATGGAGACTGCTTTTTCAATATTGGCATTGGAAGATACAAAGCCGCTAAGTTGCACTGTACCTTTAAATGTTTCAACATTGATTTCTGCTGATTTCAATGTAGGTTCATTGAAAATTTCAGCCTTCACTTTAGTTGTGATGACAGAGTCATCGACATACTCGCCAGTACCTTCTTTAGTTGATGTAGAAGCGCAGCCAGTAATTACCATCAGGGAACCGACGAATACCATAGCCATCATGCGTTGAGCGATCTTCATTTTTTTCTTTCAGAGATTAATTAAAATTATATATGACACAAAACCGTTTAGTGCATAGCGCATCCGATTAGATTTTGTGCCCGAAGCGAACTTATTTACCGAATTTCGATTTTGCTGCAGCGACGCAGTTATCTTTACCTTGACCAGACAAGGCATCACATTTTTCTAATGCGACTTTGTATTCAGCAGTGACTTTTTCGTCATTTGCATCAACACGGGCTTCAACAACTTTTTTATCTGCTTTGGCGTTTGCTACGGCGGCAACTTTGTTGGATTTGGCTTGCTTGATGCAGACATCTTTATCATTGCCAGTCATGCTGCCACATTTGGCTTTCTCTACATCATAGTCAGCATCAGCAATATCTTTTCTTGCGCTTGTGCGTGCTGCTACGGTATTTTTATATTCCGCTTTGGCATTTGCTTCAGTATGTACACGGGCAGCTTTTGCTTCAGCAAGACAGACATCTTTTGGGTTACCAGTGATAGTGTCGCATTTGCTTTTAGCCAGTTTGAACTCAGTACTTGCAGATTCTTTTGCAGCTGTATAAGCAACTGATTTTTCATCTGCGGCAGCCCAAACAGCACTACTCAGCGTGGCGGTACAAACCAACATCATGGCGAGTTTTTTATTCATATTTTTCCCTCTTAGGTGTGAATGTCCGGCAGTTCAACTAGCTACCGTCAACAATTGCAGCGTCGGAGAATTCCGATGGCCTGATTTTGCAATCTGGGCAATAACATATCTGTGCGGTATCGAACATTCGCGAATATTTATTTCATTTACATGTCTATATGTCTATTTTTTAGCTTCTTCAACCTGCTCTTATCGTGCTGTGGACCTTTATTTTGAAATTTTTTTTGCAGAGTGTGCCAGCGTACAGAGCCTATTTTGAGAAGCGCTTAAATTAAACACAGGCCTCAGATAAATCAATTTTTATCTGAATTCAATCTTAGAAACCAAGGAAAAATCATGAACAAAGAACAAATCGAAGGCGTAGCTAAAGATATCGCCGGTAAAGTACAAGAAGGCGCCGGAAAAATCATCGGTAGCAAAGAGCAACAAGCCAAAGGCCTTGAAAAACAGGTGGAAGGCCAGCTTGAGAAAAAAGTGGGCGACGCCCGCGAAGTGATTGAAGACACAGTCAAAAAAATTACCAATCCATGATAGTAAGGTTCGACTCTGGCAAGGACGATTTGCGCCAGAGTTGAGCCTGATTTAGCGAGGGAGCCAGAGATCATGATGACCAGCAATGACAATATGCCGCTGAGCAACGCAGGAATACAGCCCAATTACCCCAAGCATCCTCTGACACGACGAGGTGACTTCACGGGGCAGCCACGGAAAAAACCATTCCTGCAACGCTGGAATCATGACATCAATTCAGTCATCACAACCGGTGCAACTATCGGAATGGTAGTCGGCAGTGTACTCGGTATGGTGAATGCGACGCTGGCCGTTGTTATATCGCCGTTCTTTATTCCTGGCCTGGATTTATTGGTGACACAACCACTGGAAGCTGCCGTCATAGGCGCTGTTCTTGGCATACTGTTTGGTGCCATTGTCGGGTCCTTGCTGGGCTGGGGTGTTTCCAGCCAAAGCAACGAACAAATAGAAACCGACGTCGAATCTCATGCGAGCTTTTGCCCGATACAGGAAGACGCCGATAAAGACCGGGTAGAGGCATGGAAAGAGCAGCATGGCGAATGTGCGAATATCTAAGTTTAAGCCTGACAAAAACTTGGCGAATGCTACATTAACCAACGCCTGGGGTTCCCTACATAATTCGCAAAAAAGTGGATCTTAGGATCTTAAATAAACGCTTTAAATACTAGCTTAATCTTACTAAAATAAAGGCTACATCATGTTCACCATATTGCTCGTCATACTTATCCTGGCTCTTGTAGGCGCTCTGCCAACCTGGCCTCATAGCCGCTCATGGGGATATGCGCCAAGTGGCGTTACCGGTTTGATCGTTATTATCCTCGTTATCTTATTGCTGACTGGTCGCTTGTAAGCCCTATAAGTCTTCAGGCTTGAAAAATATTCCATGCAGTTCCTTGATCTTTGAATTTCTCACGTTACAAGAGGAGTTATCATGAAAACGACAAAACAGTTAATGGCGGGCCTTGCATTTGCGCTCGTCAGCGCTGCAATGCTAAGTCCTGCGCAGGCTGCAGATACGGATCCCAACGCAACCTCCCAGAATGGAGATCCGCAGCGCTGGTATCAGGAAGAAATGACGCCTATGGCTTATTTCAAGACCTTGAAAAAAGAAGCTGAAGCTGTTTATCAGTTATCGGTCGTTGAATGCAGGCGCATGGCACGCAACCAGCAAAGCACATGCCTTAGCGAAGCAAAATCGACAATGCAACAAGATATGGCTGATGCCTATAGAAAATCAGGTATTCGCCAACGTTAAGCGCGGTTTTTATGTTTCTATTTAAAAGCTGACCTGGCGAAGAAAATATATTATCTTCACCAGGTCTTGTT
Organism: Undibacterium sp. Ji42W; assembly: GCF_049340405.1. Classification (NCBI taxonomy): domain Bacteria; kingdom Pseudomonadati; phylum Pseudomonadota; class Betaproteobacteria; order Burkholderiales; family Oxalobacteraceae; genus Undibacterium; species Undibacterium sp. Ji42W. The sequence goes on along the minus strand of NZ_JBMPOV010000005.1, from coordinate 108,853 downwards.
AATTGACAGTCGGCAAACTGTAGCCCTGGCTACGCTACTGCTGACGCAACAAGATTTGGTAAGGATTAACTATGAACGCCAAGCGTAAGGTCACCCGCGTCCTCGCGACGGGCACAGCAAGCATCGCTACTGTCCTTATGTTTAATGCTTGCAGTACCCTGCCAGAAATCAATTACCTCGATCCGGCACTTGACCATCCACAGAAAACGGCAGATGTAAAACCGACCATTAATAATGCCAAGGGTGAACTCAGCACCTCAAAAGCCCAGGCATTGATGCGCCAGCGCTGGAAAAATTCTGGTACAGGGTTGGCGAACATGCAGGCTCTGGCAGCACTGGAAGAAGCTGTCACTGGCAGCCCGCTGATAGCAGGTAATCAGGTCACTTTGCTGTTCGATGGGCCGCAAACCATGAGCGCCATGATGACGGCGATACGGCAGGCGAAAGACCACATCAATCTAGAAACCTATATTTTTGACCAGGATGAGCTTGGCCTGGAATTTGCCAGACTATTGATAGAAAAACAGCAAGCCGGTGTGCAGGTCAATATCATCTATGACAGCGTGGGCACCATAGGTACGCCACAAAAATTCTTTGATGAAATGAAAGCCGCTGGCATACAACTGCTGGCGTTTAACCCCATCAACCCGACCAAACTGCAAGGTCCGTGGTCACCTAACCGGCGCGATCACAGGAAAATCCTGATTGTCGATGGTGAAGTCGCCTTCACAGGCGGTGTCAATATCAGCGCCACTTATGCAAACAGCTCGCTATTCCGCTCCAAATCGCAAAACCCAGACAAAGTAGGTTGGCGCGACACCCATATACAGGTTACAGGTCCTGCCGTTGCAGCTTTGCAGTGGATATTTCTTGATACCTGGCTCAGTGTCGATGATAAATCACCAGCAGACAAGTTGTATTTCCCGGCCTTGAAAAACCAGGGCAACAAGATGGTGCGTGTACTTGCCAGTGAGCCTGACAGTAACCCGGCTATCTACAAAGCCTACTTACTAGCGATACAGGAAGCACGCGACACTATCCACATCACATCCGCTTATTTTGTGCCGGATGCACAAATATTGAAAGCGTTGATTGCCGCAGCCCAGCGCGGTGTAGACGTGAAGATCATCATGCCTGGCGTGACTGATAGCGGCCTGGTGTTTCATGCCGGCCAATCCTTTTACAATGAAATGCTGGCAGGCGGGATCAAGGTGTATCAACTGAATACTTCCGTGCTGCATGCAAAAACCGCAGTCATCGACCAGGTATGGTCAACTGTCGGTTCCACCAATATAGATACGCGCAGTTTTTTGCACAATAAAGAAGTGAATGTGGTTGTCATTGATACTGAGTTTGCAGTGGCAATGGAAACCGCCTTCAAGGAAGACTTGCGTTTATCTACCGAGGTCACTCTGGAAACATGGCAACAGCGCCCGCAAATGAACAGGCTGAAAGAATGGCTGGCCAGAAGGCTTGAGTACTGGCTTTAACTGCCATCTGGTTACGTCTGCTAGTACCACAGGTGTGGTCCTTATTAGGGTTCACACCTGTAAGTTTATGAGGCATAGAGGGCTTATGCAGGCCAATAATTATTTCTTCTTCTCAGTTGCAGGTATCTCTGCCACTTTCTGTGGTGTGATTGAGATAGCCACCGGATCACTGGCGGGGAAACTTTCATCCAGCGCTTCATCCAGATCATCTTCTTTCTTCTTGATGTCCTTCTTCTTTTCTTCTGGTTCGGGTTTAACAGGCACCGGTTTTTCGTTTAATTCATTCGTCATGATATTTTCCCACAGTGATAAAGTAAAACTTCCCCACATCATTGAATAATGTGGGGAAGTACGAAACGACAAAAATGTATCAGCTGATCTGACTAGTTTTTAACCTTGAGATTATTAACCACGCTTTGCACACCAGAGACGCTTTTTGCCACTTCAATAGCATGTGTTGCCTGCAATTCGCTGTCGACAAAACCGCTCAGTTGCACTTCACCTTTGCGGGTGACTACTGCAACATCCATGCTTTTCATTTGCGTGTCCTGCAGCATGGCTGTCTTGATACCGGCAGTAATGACGCTGTCGTCTATCTTGTTGCCAACGGTTTGTGTGCCCTGCTTCAAAGCCAGTTTGTTATCGACCTTCTTGACACCCTGTACTGCCATCGCCACAGCAGCACTGTGGTCAATCTGAGCCTGGTTGTCGGCAAAGCCGCTTAGCAAAACTTCGCCCTTGCGGGTTTCAATTTTAACGTCTGCACCTTTGATGATGTCGTCAGACATCAACGCCGCTTTGACTTTTGTGGTAATGACCGAGTCATCAATTTCCACACCGATAGTAGTTGAGGCGCTTGCTGCCGTGCCATCTGGCGCCTTATTGCAACCCGCCAATATCAGCAAAGAAGCAGATAGCATGGGCAAGATATATTTGGTACGCAATTTAGTGTGCATTATGTAGCTCATGATCATTCCTTTCTTTCTTGATTCCTGCAATTAGCGTGGCAAGACCTTGCCGTTGACATCAGACAAAATGATCTCTACACGACGGTTGAACTGGCGGTTTTGCGCTGTATTATTTTCAGCAACAGGGAAGGCTTCGCCGTAACCCTTGGTTTCGATACGATCACGCGATACACCCATCAACACCAGCGCACTACGTACCGCGTTGGCGCGACGCTCTGACAAATCCTGGTTGTGTGCCTGTGTGCCAGTATTGTCAGTATGTCCTTCGACCAGCACTGTTCTTTGCATATTATTTTGCAATACAGTCGCCAACTTTTGTACGGTACGCATACCATCTGGGTTCAATTTGGCTTGATCCACACCGAACAACACATCGCCCAGAGTGATCACAATGCCGCGCACTGTCGTTTTGGCTTGCAAGTCAGCCAGTTGTGATTCCAGGGCAGCGTTACGGTTTTGCATTTCCAGTGCTTTTGCCTGTTCTTCCTGCGCCTTGCGCTGGGCTTCACTGGCTTCACCTTGCGCTATCTGCGCAGCCAGGCGGGCCTGATCAGCTTGTGCCTTGGCTTGGTCAGCCTGCATTTTCGCTCTGTCAGCCTCGTTGGTACGTTGTTCCAGACGGATCTGGTCACGCGCTTTAGCAGCATCAGCAACGGCAGCCTCTGCCTGTTTTTGCTTGGTCAGCTCTTGAGCCACGCCTATTTTTTGTTTGGCAATATAAGCCAGTCGATCAATTTTTTCTGAGCTTTCATTGTCTTTAGCCGCTTTATTGGCATCGTTCATTGCCACATCGGCCTGGCGCATTTCTAAAGGAGCCAGAGTAAGCACATTTGGATTATTTTGCGCTGCTTGATAATCCATGCGTGTCTGGTCTAGCAGACTGGTAGTTTTTGGTGCTGTGCTGCACGCGGAGAGCAGCATTGCTGTCATCAGGACGACGGGTGCAAATATTTTCTTATTCATGATGTATCCTTAAAAATGTAATGGCAGACTCTGCAGTAGAGTTGCTGACGAATTTGTTTTGCTTATTTTTATTACTTATTCTTATTGCTTGTTATTTGCGCGTTGCAGCTCTTCACGCAAAACGCGGATATCGTCTTGCAGCGCGTTGGCAGCTTTTTCTGCTTTTGCAGAGTTCGCTTTGGCTTGTGCCAGCTTGGCATCAGCCTGAGCCTGCGTTGCCAAGTCACTGGCGAGCTTGTAATCCTTGTCTTGCATGGCTTTGTTTGCCAACGCCATTTTTTGACGTGCAGAATTCATTTCTGCTGGTGCGAATTCACTGCCACCTGCGACAGCAGCGTTATCGACTGCTTCTTTAGAGACGGCAACTTCTGCCGTAGCAGGCGTTTTCATACTGCTGGCGCAACCCATCATGATGACCATGCTGGCGCTGCATACTGCCAAAAGACCAGTTTTCAAGTTTTTGTTCATTTTTATTCTCCAGTAGATAAGTATCTGTGCTCTTGCAAACCCCATTTAAGTCACATTTTTTGTGATCTTCGACGCCTTTATACCGCTCAGCATAAAACCAGGTCTGTTCGTTGCCGCACACTTCAAATGAGCGGTACAGATACCTGTTTCCACCGCTCTATGTAGAGTACTATGAGATGTGTACCTCAATATTGTATGTACGCTAACGAACTTACATTCCCCCGCTGATGTTTTATGATCAAAACACAGCCGCTCCCATAGGTCAGACCATCGTTTTTGCATACGCAATTCAGAAATGCAGAGATAACCAAAGGTGTGGCAGAGATGATCACTCACCACGGTCACTGGCAAATCCCAATAACAGAAAGAAGTGTGCGATTTGAAATCAGCTAAAGATATGCTGTCGTCCAGCCTCCATCAGCTTAAAAACGTCTGGAAACACGGCCAGTTGCGCTTGCAAACCTATGTCTCCCAGTCCGGGGCAGAATTACCCTTGCGTGCAGACTTGTACAGTGCCCTGCAAATGGAACAGCATGGCCGCATACTGGCAAACAGCCATAAGCTCAGCACTGTTTTTGGGAAAGATCAACTCCTGGCCCGCCTGGCTGATAATCAGGACGTGATCATGAATGCCTGTACCTTGCTGACAGAAGCCATCAAGGAAGGCAGGCCCGTCACCCCCGCCGCCGCATGGCTGCTGGATAACTACTATCTGATCGAAGAACAGATACGCACGGCAAAACGCCATTTGCCCAAGAACTACAGCAAGGAACTGCCGCGTCTGTTGCGCGGCAGTTCTGCGGGCCGTCCGCGTGTGTATGACATTGCGCTGGAAACCATTTCGCATGGTGATGGCAGGGTAGATCCAGAAAACCTGAGCCGCTTCATCAGCGCTTATCAACTGGTCTCGGTATTAAAGCTCGGTGAGCTATGGGCCATTCCCATCATGCTGCGTCTGGCGTTGATAGAAAATTTGCGCCGGGTTGCGACGAATCTGACAACCACGCACAATAACCGCAACCTCGCCGCCAAATGGGCAGAGGAAATGACAGAGACTGCTGAAAAAGATCCCAGCAATCTGATCTTGCTGGTGGCTGACATGTCACGTTCAAAGCCGCCTCTGGACAGCTCTTTTGTTGCAGAAATGATGCGCAGATTGCAAGGTCAGGGGCCAGCTCTTGCATTGCCATTGAACTGGTTATCGCAACGCCTGGCAGAAACCGGCGACACCATAGAACATCTGGTACACCTGGATTCGCAACACCAGGCGGCTGACCAGATTTCCATCAGCAACAGTATCGGTAGCCTGCGTTTGCTGACATCGATGGACTGGCGTGATTTCGTCGAAAGCATGAGTGTGGTCGATCGCTGCCTGCGCGAAGACCCTGCTGCCACCTATATGCACATGGATTTTTCCACGCGCGATCTGTACCGCCATGCGGTTGAGAAAATTGCCAAAGGCAGCGGGTTTTCAGAAGCCGATGTCGCCCACAATGCCTTGCGTTTCGCGCGGGAAGCAGCCAACAAATATGGCCAGGCAGCTCGCAATGCCCACATAGGCTATTTTCTGGTCGGCAAAGGCCGGGTAGAACTTGAGCGCTCTACTGCCATGCAACATGCCCTGCCAGAATCGATCAAACACGCTATCCGTGATTCTGCCCTGAGTATTTATCTGGGCAGCATTGTCATCATCAGCCTGGCGACTACGGGTTTGCTGCTCAATCAGGTTCGTTCTACCCAAGTTAATCCCTATTTGCTGACCGGATTTATCGCCGCCAGCCTGATTGCCAGCAGTCAGTTTGCGCTGTCCATGGTCAATTGGCTGGCCACCTTCGTTGCCCTGCCACGGCCTTTGCCACGCATGGATTTTTCTAAAGGCATACCATTGGAAGCAAGCACCTTGGTAGTAGTGCCGACCATGTTGTTCAATGCGGAGAATATTGACGCATTGTCAGAAGCGATGGAAGTACGCTTCCTGGCCAATAGCGATGCCAATTTACGTTTTTGCCTGTTGACCGATTTTCCTGATGCAGATACCGAGACCTTGGAAACGGATGAAAAATTACTGGACCATATCAGCAATGTCACAGAGGCACTTAACACGAAATATCCGCGTCCAGAGGGTGACCATTTCATCACCATGCACAGGCCACGGGTCTGGAATGCGCAAGAGAAAATCTGGATGGCGTATGAGCGCAAGCGCGGCAAACTGGCCGCCCTGAACAGCTACCTGCGCGGCACGGGTGCCGATGCTTTCATGCGTATCATCGGCAATACCGCCGGGTTGGAGAACATGAAGTATGTAATTACCCTCGACACCGATACGGAATTACCACGAGATGCAGCACGTAAATTCGTGGCAACCATGGCCCACCCGCTCAACCGTGCCTATTATGATGACAAGCTGCACAGGGTGACGGACGGTTATGGAATTTTGCAACCGCGAGTCGCAGTCAGCCTGCCCGCCAGCGACGCTTCTTATTATGAATTGCTGTGTGGTGGTGAAGCTGGTATTGACCCTTATACACGCAGCGTGTCAGATGTATATCAGGATGTCTTTGACGAAGGCTCATTCATAGGCAAGGGTATTTATGATATCGATGTATTTGAGCATGCCCTGAAAGACCGCATGCCGGAGAACCGTATCCTCAGCCATGACTTGCTGGAAGGCTGCTATGCCCGCGCAGGCCTGTTGAGCGATGTGCAGTTATATGAAGAATATCCATCCAGTTATTTGGCTGACATACGCCGCCGCCATCGCTGGATACGCGGTGACTGGCAGATTGCTTCCTGGCTCTTGCCCAAGGTACCAGGCCCTAAGGATGAAGTTACTGGCAAACCCATCAAGCGCGCTAATTCCCTGTCCTCACTATCGCACTGGAAACTGTTCGACAATCTGCGACGCAGCGTGGTGCCGCTGGCGCTTGTCGCCTTCCTTGTTATTGCCTGGAGCGGTTTGCCACATGCCTGGCTATGGTCGGCGGCAGCCCTTGGTTTTTTACTGATACCTGCTGCCAGTGGATTTTTATTTAACCTGACCCAAAAGCCCGACGATGTTTTTTTCCGTCAGCATCTGCTGTCATTGCTGCGGTCAAGTACCCAGCATTTTATCCATGCCTCACTGAGTCTGGTATTTCTGCCGTATGAAGCATGGATTAATCTGGATGCCATCTTGCGTACGCAATGGCGTGTATTGATTTCGCACAGGCGTTTGCTGGAATGGAACCCTTCTATCATCAGCAATCATCAGTTCAACAATACCGTGTGGAATAATTTCCGCAGCATGTGGATCGCGCCGGTATTTTCTATTGCCGTATTTTTCTTCCTGGACTATATCAATCCAGCTTCCTTGCACGCAGCAGCACCGATCTTGTTGCTGTGGTTTATTTCGCCTGTCATTGCTTACCTGATGAGCCGTGAAAAGCAGCAGCGCGTGTCTCAATTAAGCACGGAACAAACAGAGTTTTTGCAGGCAACCGCCCGCAAAACCTGGCTGTTTTTTGAAACCTATGTCGGGCCTGAAGACAACTGGTTGCCACCTGACAATGTGCAATTCCAGCCTGTTAGCGTAACGGCGCACCGTACTTCGCCCACCAATATAGGATTGTCACTGCTGGCCAATCTGGTCGCCTATGATTTTGGCTATATCCCTGCCGGGCAGCTCTTGCAACGCACGCAAGACACGTTTGCCAGCTTGAGCAAGATGGAACGCCACCAGGATCATTTTTATAACTGGTACGACACCAAGACATTGCAACCTTTGCAACCTCTGTATATTTCAACCGTAGATAGCGGCAACCTGGCTGGTCACTTGCTGACCCTGCGCCCTGGCCTGGCAGGTCTGACAGATGCACCAATCTGCCAGCCGCGTTTGTTTGGCGGCTTGCATGATACTTACCTGATATTGCGCAGCACCGTAGGTGAGCAGGTTGCAGGCAGGCTGGCGGAATTTAAAACTGATCTCGATGTGCTGTGTCTTAGCGCACCAACTTCACTGATCGTGATCTATGACTGCCTGAAACGCCTGACACACCATGCTGACAGTTATCTGGCCAGCCAGACCGTGGAGGCAGATAATCTATCCCACGTATGGGCAACTGCGCTGAGCAGGCAAACACATGCACAACTTGATGAGCTGGTCTATCTGGCACCTTGGCTGACATTGCCAGAGCCAGGCAGTTGGCTGCAAGCTTTTCCGCAGCTTGATGCGATTCCAACTTTAAAAGCACTCGCGCAATTGAGTTATGCATACAACTCACCAAGGGACGACAGCTTGTCGCTGGATCAACCTAGTCTGGCTGTAAGCAAAAACCCTACTTTACCAGCAATGCTGACAACGGCCAGCAAACGCGCCACCGACCGCATACAGCAAATCGGGCAACTGATACAGCAGACTGGCGAATTTGCCAGAATGGAATATGAATTCCTGTACGATGCCAACACTCACTTGCTGACCATAGGCTATAACGTCAATGAACGCCGGCGCGATGTTGCCTGTTACGATTTACTCGCATCAGAAGCACGCTTGGCCACTTTTGTTGCCATTGCCCAGGGTCAGATTCCTCAAGAGAGCTGGTTTGCACTGGGGCGCCAATTAACCATCGCAGGCGGAGAACCTATTCTGCTGTCTTGGAGCGGCTCAATGTTTGAGTACCTGATGCCCTTGCTGGTCATGCCAAACTTCCAGAATACCCTGCTTGAGCAAACTTACCGATCAGTAGTACAGCGCCAGATAGAATATGGCGAACAGCGCAATGTGCCATGGGGAATTTCAGAATCAGGTTACAACACCTTTGATGCGCATTTGAATTACCAATACCGGGCCTTTGGTGTTCCTGGTCTTGGCTTTAAACGCGGGCTGGGCGACGATCTCGTGATTGCACCGTATGCGTCGATGATGGCACTGATGGTAGAACCAGAGAAAGCCTGCAGCAATCTCGAACAGCTGGCTTCACTGGGCTTTGAAGGTGTGTATGGTTTCTTTGAAGCGATAGACTATACACCTTCACGCCTGCCACGCGGGCAGACACATGCCTTGATACGTTCATTCATGGTACATCACCAGGGGATGGGCTTCTTGTCACTGGCCTATCTGTTGCTCGACAAGCCTTTGCAAAAACGCTTTGAGTCCGACCCCTTGTTCCAGGCCACCATGTCGTTGCTGCATGAACGTGTGCCCAAGGCGACCGCTGTGTATTCCAACACGACTGAGCTGGCAGACATACGCAGCGCCAGTGCTGGCCAGGAAACACCGTTGCGCGTACTACACCATGTCAATACACGCACACCGGAAGTACAGTTGCTGTCGAATGGCCGTTATCACGTCATGATCAGCAGCGTAGGTGGCAGTTATAGTCGCTGGAACGATCTAGCCATCACCCGCTGGAATGAAGACAGCACGCGCGATCATTGGGGTACGTTCTGTTATGTCCGCGATACCAGCAACGGCAAATATTGGTCTACCGCATTCCAGCCTTGCCTGGTGCTTTCACCTACCTATGAGGTAATCTTTTCCGAAGGCCGGGCAGAATTCCGCCGTAGTGACAATAATCTTGATATGCATACCGAGATTGTGGTCTCGCCAGAAGATGATATTGAATTGCGCCGTACCCGCATTACCAACCGCTCACGCCACCGCCGCACGATAGACTTCACAAGTTATGCCGAGGTCGTGCTCGCGCCAGCAGCAGCAGACGCCATGCACCCGGCATTCAGCAAATTGTTTGTGCAGACTGAAATCCTGCATGACCAGCACGCACTTTTGTGTACACGCCGTCCGCGTTCCATGGACGAGAAGATACCCAGCATGTTCCACCTGATATCGCTCCATGGTGCCACGGCAGACAATGTCTCTTACGAAACCGACCGGGCGCAGTTCATAGGTCGCGGAAATACGCTGGAAGCACCTGCAGCCATGCGTGTTGATCGCCTGTCTGACAGCCATGGCTCGGTACTCGATCCGATAGTGGCGATACGTTATCAAATTACGCTGGAACCGGAACAGATTGCCACTTTCGATGTTGTCACCGGCGTCGCAGAAAACCGTGATATGTGTCTGGCCATGATCGATAAATACCAGGATCAGCATCTGGCAGACCGCGTGATAGGATTGTCATGGACGCATAGCCAGATCGTCTTGCGCCAGTTGAATATCAGCGAAGCCGACGCACAGCTGTATGGCCGCATGGCGAACTCCGTCATCTACATGAACCCGCTGCTGCGTGCCGACGCCAGTGTGCTGAGCCGCAACCACCGCGGTCAGTCGGGCTTATGGGGCTATGCGATTTCCGGAGACTTGCCTATTGTGCTGTTGCAGATCAATCAGCAAGAACATATAGAACTGGTGCGGCAACTGGTGCAGGCCCATGCCTACTGGCGCTCTAAAGGTCTTGCTGTGGACCTGGTGATCTGGAATGAAGATCATGCCACTTACCGGCAAGCCCTTCAGGAACAGATCATGGGCATGATTTCTTCTGTCATTGGTACCCACGCCATAGAAAGGCCGGGTGGCATCTTTGTCCGCATGGCTGAACAGATTTCAGTCGAAGACAAAATCCTGTTCCAGGCAGTTGCCAGGGTGATACTGAATGATCACCGCGGCAGCCTGATGGAGCAACTGAGCCGGCGTGATGTGCTGGATTTGCGCGTGCCTAAGCTCTTGCCTTCGCGCCAGGTATATTCACAATCCGGATATCAGCCTCTGGCCAACAAGTCAGGCGAGAACAGGAATAGCGGGAACCTACCAGAAAAACTGCAAAGCTTTAATGGCATAGGTGGTTTTTCTGAGGATGGCCGTGAATACGTCATCACCACGCGGGAGGGTCAAGTCACACCTGCACCATGGGTCAACGTACTGGCGAATCCACAATTTGGCACAGTCATTTCTGAAAGTGGGCAAGCTTACACCTGGGGCGAAAATGCCCATGAATTCCGCCTTACGCCATGGAATAATGATCCGGTCAGCGACAGCAGCGGTGAAGCTTTCTATATCCGCGATGAAGACACCGGTGCTTACTGGTCACCTACCGCCCTGCCTTGCCGCGGTAGCGGTGACTATGTCACCCGCCATGGATTTGGCTATAGCGTCTTTACTCACGAGGAACAGGGCATACGTAGCGAATTGACGGTCTTTGTCTCCATGGATACGGCAGCCAAATATTCCATACTACGCGTCACCAATGTCTCTGAAGAGCAAAGGAAATTGTCAGCTACAGGTTATGTGGAATGGGTGCTTGGCGATCTGCGTCCTAAATCTCTGATGCATATCGCTACCGAAGTCGATCCTGCCAGCGGCTGCTTGTTGGCTCGCAATCCCTACAATACCGAGTTCCCGGGGCGCAGGGCATTTTTTGACCTGGATGGCACCAACCGCAGTGTCACTGGCGACCGAAATGAATTTATCGGGCGCAATGGCAGCCTGCAAAAACCGGCTGCGCTGGAAAGACAAAGATTGTCTGGCAAAACGGGGGCCGGCCTTGACCCTTGTGCAGCAATCCAGCAGGAATTTGAATTAGGCCCGGGGCAGGAAAAGCGACTGGTATTTGTGCTGGGTACGGTCATGACCGATCACACCAATGTCACGCAATTCATACTACAACACCGTGGTATTGCTGCCGCAGAACATGCACTCAATAAAGTGTATGATTACTGGCGCGATACCCTGGGTGTAGTACAGGTGAATACGCCTGACCAGGAGCTGAACCTGCTTGCCAATGGCTGGTTGCTGTATCAAACCATCGCCTGCCGTCTGTGGGCACGTAGCGGCTATTATCAATCTGGCGGCGCATTTGGCTTCCGTGACCAGTTGCAGGACAGTATGGCACTGGTACACACGAGGCAAACTCTGGCGCGCGAGCAATTGCTGTTGTCTGCTGCCCATCAATTCGTCGAGGGCGATGTACAGCACTGGTGGCATCCACCGATAGGGCGCGGCGTGCGCACCCATTGTTCTGATGATTACCTTTGGTTGCCTTTGGCAGTGGCACGTTATGTCAATAGCAGCGGTGATTTTGGTATTCTCGATGAAGAGTTGCACTATCTGGAAGGCCGCCTCGTCAACCACGAAGAAGACTCCTATTACGACCTGCCTGGCAGATCGCCACACACTGGCAGCCTGTATCAGCATTGCGTCAAGGCCATTGAAAATGGCTTGCGCTTTGGCAGCCACGGCTTACCTTTGATTGGTTCCTGCGACTGGAATGACGGCATGGATAAAGTCGGCCATCTGGGCAAGGGCGAAAGCGTCTGGCTGGCTTTCTTCCTGCATCAGGTGCTGACAAAATTCTCTGCTATTGCTCTGACACGCAACGACAATGAATTCTCCACCCGTTGCCTGGAGCAGGCACGTCAGTTGGCGAAAAATATTGACGACAATGCCTGGGATGGTGCCTGGTACAGACGCGCTTATTTTGATGACGGTGGAGCATTGGGTTCGGCACAAAATGCAGAATGCCAAATAGACTCGATCTCGCAAAGCTGGGCTATATTGTCCGGTGCAGCAGATCCGCAAAGAGCGACGCAGGCCATGCAGTCCCTGGACAAACGCCTCATGCGGCGGGACAAGCAAATCATACAGTTGCTCGACCCTGCCTTTGACAGCTCCGGACAAAATCCTGGCTATATCCGTGGTTATGTACCTGGAGTCCGCGAAAACGGCGGACAGTACACCCATGCAGCCATCTGGACTGGTATGGCCTTTGCAAAAATGGGAGATGCCGCCCGTGCCTGGGAAGCGTTCGACATGATCAATCCTATCCACCATGGCAATTCACCAGAGACGGTGGCGCGTTACAAGGTGGAGCCCTATGTCATTTGCGCCGACGTGTATGCAGTAGCGCCGCATACAGGCCGTGGTGGCTGGAGCTGGTACACAGGTTCGGCGGGCTGGATGTATACCTTCATGATGGAATCTTTGTTGGGATTGAAACGTGAAGGCAAACAGCTAAGCCTGACACCATGCGTACCGGATGGATGGACCAACTTCAGCCTGCGCTATCAACATCTGAGCAGCACCTACCTGATCACCGTCAAGCTCAGGGATATCGCGTACGGGAAGAGCCTGCTCTTTGTTGATGACGTCGCCATGGGAAATTTGCTGATACCTTTGATGGATGATCAGCGTGAACATACTGTAGAGTTGAATTATGTGCAGCCGGTTCAGAAATAATCTGTCCTGGACTTGAGAGAATTGTTCACTCAGCAGCTTAGCTGTTTCAAAAGCTGATCACGAGGTTAAAAACCCGCCCTTGCTCTTGCGATGGCGGGTTTTTACATGGATGAAAGTGCATATGATCTTGCTAAAGGATTTATGGCACTGGTGATTGGATGTGGGCAGCCATTTCAACACTTGCTTGATTTCGTACGAGCGGTTTCAGCCGGGAACATTTGACCGTGGTCGTGCATTCGTGGCTAAAGCCGCTCCTCCAAGTTAAAGTAATTCAACCATTGAAGCAGTAAGCGAGGAAATGACAATCTCTGATTCAGGGCAAGGATTTTGATGGCCAGGGATGGATTACTAGCTGGCACTCATGCGCCTATGGATGCAGATAAAGTTACTGAGCGCAGGCAAAAAAAGGCCAGATACTTTTCAGTATCTGGCCTTCCTTAATTAAATCTACTGAGAAGCTACTTACTGCCTTGGTTCGCCATTACGGTTCACAGCAATAGTAGATCCTGGAGGAGAACTCATCTGTACGTGATGTTCTACGCCACGATAGTTATAGGTTACATCCCAGTATTGCGGTGTTGTGCTGGCAGTTGTCTGGCAACGGCGTACATCGCGATCATAGGTACCACCATTACCACGTCCGGCATTTGCGCCAAGTGCACCACCAGCGACTGCGCCACCAGCAGTTGCCAGGTCACGGCCAGTGCCGCCACCGACTTGATGGCCCAGGATACCGCCGATCAGTGCACCAGCAATGGCACCACCAACATTAGGCTCACTGCGTTCAGTTTGAACTTGCTGACGTTCTATCCAGCAGCGCTCATTTGGTGGGCCGACAACGGCGCGGACAGATGTCACAGGCGCGTCATACACACCTTCGTTTGGACGACGGCGGTAATCATAATTTGGCGAGCTCAAAGGTGCCTGCATCTCATTATCATAACGTCCCCTGCCACTGACTGGACGAACGGAAGATATGCGGTTATTCATGCCCATGCCGGACAGCGTATCGTAGCTACCTTTGCTCAGGATCATGCAACGGCCACCGAAATTGGCATCGTCACAGACTTCCCAACGGCCATTGGTTACCACCACTGACGAAGCAAGGTCATTGAAACCGCTGTTGCGGAAATTGCTTTGTGTGCCATTGGCACTGAAGGTGCGGCCACGGAAGCCCTCGCCTTCATAGAAGACGATTTGTGCACTCGCATGAGCAACCAGTAACAAGCTTGACACACCGATGATGAATTTTAATTGTTGTTTCATTTATTTCTCCAAGGTTGAAATCTGAACAAAGCTATGGGGACTAGTTCTATCCCGCCATTCAGACTTAGCAAGAGAGCCAGCATGAACAACATATTCATACCGAGGCACCATGGGACGTAGCATCACATTTTTTGCAAATGCCCTCTGTACGCTGCCACACATAAATTTACAGCACTTTATGGGTCAGACTCAAACAGATTGAAATAAGATTCAAATAGATTTATCAGGAGCAAGTTTTATGACCACAACGTTCTCGAATTTCTTAGTGGAATTATTCTATTGAGTACTGCTACAACTCGCCATGTACGACAGCGCACATTCATTTTCGGCAATGCGGCGTATAAATTCTCATGTCGCTGGCTTCGTGCCATTGTTAACTTGAACTCACTCAGTCATTCAGGAGAATTAAAAATGAAACTCACACCCCTCAATGAAAAAATGGAACAATGTCTGGCCAACTGTCTGGCATGTCATCGCATTTGTACCACTGCTGCCGCCCATGTCATGCATGGTGACAGCAATCATAGTGAAGTATTACACCTGGTCAGCCTGCTGGACTGCGCCCAGATTTGCCTGGTCCATGCAGATTTCATGGCACGCCGCTCACCACACCACATGCACCTGGCCCGCGAATGTGCAGAAATTTGCCTGTCTTGCGCCACCTTTTGTGAGGCCCATAACGATGCCGACGGCATGATGAGTGAGTGTGCAAAAGCCTGCCGCACTTGCGCGGATAGTTGCACTGCCATGTAGTCTTGGCTTTACAGAGAGATAACTGAACTGGCATTGCTGTCTGCAAGTGCTTGGGTCAAGGTCAACAATCCTGCTGCGGCTTATCCGTTCCGGCAGGATATGCATAGCGCTTACGCGCTTAAAAACTTCATCTGTTTCACTTGTTTGTCATAGCGCAAAACATATCCCTGCTTGCGTGTCAACATGGCAATACATCTGCATGAATCAAAACGAAACACGTTAATACAGTTTAAGGAAATTATGACTATGAATACAAAAGCATATCTGATCGGTGGTGGCATCGGTTCCCTGGCGGCTGCCGCCTTTATGATACGTGACGGAAAAATCAAGGGCGACAATATTTTCATCCTTGAAGCTACATCCCTCTTGGGCGGCAGTCTTGACGGTGCAGGTAGCCCAGATCAAGGCTACTCACTGCGAGGTGGCCGCATGCTCACGACCGACAATTATGAATGCACCTGGGATTTGTTCAAATCCATCCCCTCACTGCATAATCCGGGAAGATCGGTATTGGAAGAAACGGTCGAATTCAATGAACACTACAAGTCCAACTCCAAGGCCAGGCTGGTAGACAAGCGACGCGCCAAGGTGCCGGTATCGTCCATGGGTTTCTCCATGCAAGACCGTATGGAATTACTCAAGCTGAGCCAGGCGGATGAGGCAGAGATGGGCAACAGCACCATTACTGACTGGCTCTCACCCTCTTTCTTTGAGACCGAATTCTGGTTCATGTGGGCCACCACTTTCGCCTTCCAGCCATGGCATAGCGCTGTCGAGTTCAAGCGCTATCTGCACAGATTCATGATGGAATTTTCTCGCATCGAAACCCTGGCCGGCGTCAAACGCACTATTTACAACCAATATGATTCACTGGTCTTGCCGCTGCAAACCTGGCTGAAACAAAATGGCGTGCAATTCATCACGAATTGCGAGGTGCAAAAACTGACGCACACTGTGATCAATGAGCAATTCCAGGTCACTGGCCTGGAATGCCTGCGTGACGGCGTAGCAGAAAGCATCGCCGTTGCTGACGGTGACCTCGTATTCCTGCAAAATGGTTCCATGACCGATGCATCCAGCCTGGGTTCGATGAGCAGTGCTCCGGAAAAACACAGCAAGATAGATAGCTGCGGCTGGCGTTTGTGGGAGCAGCTTGCAGCTGAAAGACCCAACATGGGTAATCCGGCGGCATTCAATACCTGCATCGCCCAGTCATGGTGGGAGTCGTTCACGGTTACGCTGAAAGATCCGCGCTTCTTTGACCTGATGCAAAAATTCAGTGGCAACGAGGCTGGTACTGGCGGGCTGGTGACTTTCAAGGATTCCAACTGGCTGATGTCCATCGTGCTGGCGCACCAGCCTCATTTCATCAACCAGCCTGCTGGTATCCAGGTGTTTTGGGGTTATGCGCTCTACCCTGACCGCATCGGTGACTACGTAGCGAAGCCAATGAGCGAATGCAGTGGTGCCGAAATCCTGGAAGAATTACTGGGTCACCTGCGCTTTGATGCTGAAGTCTTTGACAATGCCAATTGCATCCCTTGCCGCATGCCTTACATCACCAGCATGTTCATGCCCCGCGCCATTGGCGACCGGCCTTTGCCTGTGCCGCCCGGTACAAAAAACTTTGCTTTCATCAGCCAGTTTGTCGAAGTACCAGATGACGTGGTCTTTACGGTGGAATATTCAGTACGTGCCGCGCAGATGGCGGTGTATCAGTTACTGGATGTGAAGCGTGAAGTACCGCCAATTACGGCCCATGACAAATCCCTAGGGACTAAGTTTGAAGCACTGGTCAAGGCGTTTAAATAAAAAAGCCGATTTTAAAAGCAAGACAGTCCTCCACAAAGAGGGCTGTCTTGCATCGCAAAAATTGTTCTTCAACAGCCACAAAGCTCATGACTCGGGATGTTCTTTCTTGAAGCGCTGATTCGCCTGGTCCAGATGCTTGATCAGCACATGTGAAATGATATTGACCCCAATACCACCGAACATGGCAGGCACCAGGTACAGAGCAAGCGAAATTTCAGAGACAAATATCGTATCGTCCGCAGGTGAGGGGGACAGTTTTGCGGCGGCTGAGAGTACCTTGAGAAAATACACGTCCATACCAGCAATGGCGACCAGTGCAAAACCAAACGCCAGGGTGGTTTTTTGGGATATGGCTTTTTTCAATATCAGGTAGCTGTAGATGCCAAAAGGCATGACAATCGAGGCTATCATCATGAGCCAAAACTTCAATTCTGAAAATATCGTGTTTTCCATCCATACACCCTTAAAACGGCTGACTGAGCAAGCGCTTACTTTGTCAAGGAAATATTATTAACCCAATGCATGTCCGCGCAAGTAACGTATTCTCTCACTTTCGTAACGAATTGAATTCCGCCTTGAATAGACCAGCTGTTTTCCGATAGTATAGTTTCAACTAGAACTTATTTCTTGAGGGAATGACCGCCATTGTCGGCGACACACGGTTCTTTACTTGCGGAGTGCATGGAGATGTATATATCTTTGCGCCGCAAGACTATCGTTGACATTGCTGCGCGCATAGGCAACTATTGATATAGCCACACCGCTGCTGCTGTATTGCTCCTGCTGTACGCGTCTGTTTTGCGCTATTCAAACTCATAAAATAAACTGTGCAGCTCAGCTTTTCACCTTTGATGAATGTCGCTGGGCGCCAAAAGTTCTCCGCATGATACACATGGATACCCCATTAATTTGCTATTCGTTTTAGTACTGACAGTGTGAAGGCATTAAGATGACATCAAGAATCGTCAATTGGAAATCGGCAACTGCCGTACTGGTGCTTATTGTAGTAGCGGCAGGTGGCTGGTGGTATTACCACCGCACTGATGCCAGCGCACCAGCAGAGGCAGGCAATGGCCCTCCAGGGAATTCAGGTAAACGAGGCGGCGGGCGTGATGGCGGCAATAAAGCACAGCCGGTGTCCGTCGTACCTGCGCAAAAGCGTGACATACGTCTGATCGTCACCGCAATAGGCAATATCGCTGCTGCCAATACTGCTGTTGTGCGCACCAAGGCGGATGGCGAACTCAAAGCGATTTATTTCAAGGAAGGCCAGGCTGTGCAGGCAGGACAGTTGCTGGCGCAGATAGACCCCAAGCCTTTCCAGATCGCCTTGTCACTGGCGCAGGGCACCTTGGCGCGTGACCAGGCACAGTTAAAAAATGCCGAGCTGGATTACCAACGTTATAAAGACCTGGTCGAAAAACAGGCAGCCCCCAAGCAGCAAATGGATACGCAAGAAGCACTGGTGCAGCAACTGCACGGCACCATCTTGTCTGACCAGGCCTCAGTAGATAATGCCAAACTGCAGTTGAGTTATACCCGCGTAACTGCTCCTATCTCTGGCCTGGCTGGCTTGAAGCAGGCTGACCTGGGCAATATCGTGCATAGCTCGGACACCAATGGCCTGGTGTCAATCACCCAAACCCAGCCGGTTGCCATTGTATTTGCCATCCCCGATGTACGCCTCGATAAATTGCGCCAGCAAATGAAAAATGATGTGCCTTTGCGGGTAGAAGCATGGGATCGGGAACAAAAAAATATCCTGGCAGAAGGCAGTGTCGCCAATACCGATAACAGCATAGATTTGACGACAGGAACCATCAAGGTCAAGGCTCTGTTCCCTAACAAGGACAATGGCCTGTTTCCCAACCAGTTTGTGAATGTACGCTTGCAACTCGATACCATGAAAGATGCGTTGGCAGTCCCAGTGGCATCCGTGCAACGCGGCACGGTAGGCAATTTTGTGTATGTCGTCGGTGAAGGCGGTGTGGTTACCTTGAAGCCTGTCACTACGTTGGCGACCGATGGTGACTGGGTGGCCGTCAAGGCTGAACTCAGGCCAGGTGACCAGTTGGTGACCGATGGCGCAGACCGTTTGCGTGATGGCGGCAAGGTGGAAGTCATTGCAGCATCCGCCAGACCTGGAGGCGCTGATGAGCCTCGCGGTGGCGGTGGCAAACGACGTAAAGGAGGCGGCGCTTCTGCTTCAGGGTCTGCATCTGCGTTAGCATCGGTGCCTGCTTCAGCGTCAGCATCAACACCAGCAGCGGCATCAGTTCCTGTCCCTGCCTCCGCAGCAGAAACCAGGAAATAAGGGCGCTCAGCTCATTATCATCACACCATGGCTACCCTGAATCCCTCACGTCTGTTTATTGAAAGACCGGTCGCAACTTCGCTGATGATGCTGGCGATTTTGCTGGCCGGTTTGCTGGCTTACCGCCTGCTGCCTATCGCGGCATTGCCGGAAGTGGATTACCCCACCATACAGGTGACCACGCTTTATCCCGGTGCCAGCCCGGATGTCATGACATCTTCTGTCACGGCACCGCTGGAACGCCAGTTTGGACAAATGCCTGGCCTGGCGCAAATGTCGTCGACCAGTTCTGGCGGTGCCTCTGTGATCACGCTGCGGTTCGAGTTGAGCCTGTCACTCGACGTTGCCGAGCAAGAAGTGCAGGCTGCCATCAATGCTGGCAGTAATTTGTTGCCCAGTGATTTACCGATGCCGCCGGTGTATAGCAAGGTCAATCCTGCGGATGCACCCGTGTTGACGATTGCGGTTTCATCGACCACCCTGCCAGTGATACGCATACATGATCTGGTCGAGAGCCGTCTAGCGCAAAAAATCTCGCAAGTGCGTGGCGTGGGCCTGGTCAGCATTGCGGGTGGGCGCAGACCTGCTGTCAGGATACAGGCCAACCCTACGGCACTGGCCAATCTTGGCCTCTCACTGGATGATTTGCGCACTGCCATAGGCAGCGCCAATGTCAACCAGGCCAAGGGCAGTTTTGATGGTCCCCTGCGTGCCTCGACGATTGATGCGAATGACCAGATGAAAAGCGCGGCAGAATATGCCAACCTGATCTTTGCCTACAAGAACGGCAACCCCATACGCCTGCGTGATGTTGCCACCATGGTCGATGATGCAGAGAACATGCGCCTTGCGGCCTGGGCAGACAAGGCCCCGGCTGTCATCCTCAATGTACAACGTCAGCCTGGCGCGAATGTGATACAGACGGTAGACCGCGTGAAAGCCTTGCTGCCGAGCTTGCAAGCCGCCATGCCTGGGTCTGTCGATGTGCGGGTACTGAGCGACAGAACCACCACCATACGCGCCTCTGTCGATGATGTGCAAATCGAATTACTACTGGCCATAGGCCTGGTGGTATTCGTGATCTTTGTTTTCTTGCGCAGCGTGCCTGCCACCATCATCCCCAGTGTTGCCGTACCTTTGTCACTGGTAGGCACATTTGGTGTCATGTATATGGTAGGTTTTTCCCTGAATAACCTGACCCTGATGGCGCTGGTGATATCGACAGGCTTTGTCGTCGATGATGCGATAGTCATGATAGAAAACATCGCCCGTTATGTCGAAGAAGGCGAAACCCCGATGGCAGCAGCGCTAAAGGGATCGCAGCAAATCGGCTTCACCATTATTTCGCTTACCGTTTCCCTGATTGCGGTATTGATACCGCTGCTGTTCATGGGAGACGTGGTGGGCCGCCTGTTTCATGAATTTGCGATTACCCTGGCTGTCTCGATATTGATTTCTGCCTTCGTGTCCCTGACCCTGACACCGATGATGTGCGCCCGTCTTTTACACCACGAAAAAGAAGAGGACTTTGGCCCGGTCAAACGCGCCATAGGCCGCATGTTTGAACGAACCATTGCGGGTTATGGCCGCATGCTGACCTGGGTGCTGGACAGGCAAAAAACCACCATGCTGGTATTTGTAGCGACCCTGGCTCTGACCGGTTTGCTGTATATCTTTGTCCCCAAGGGATTCTTTCCGGTGCAGGATACGGGCCAGATACAGGCAATTACCGAGGCAGCGCAATCTACTTCATTCGCCGCCATGGCTGAACATCAGCAAGAACTGGCCAGCGTGATCCTGACAGACCCGGCAGTGGAAAGCGTGTCCTCTTTCATTGGTGTGGATGGTGCAAATGCCACTCTGAATGCCGGGCGCATGCTGATCGTGCTGAAACCCCTGAAGGTACGGGGTATCTCGGCCACCCTGATCGCCAGACGCCTGGGTGATCTGACGCGCAAGGTGCCTGGCATCGCCATCTATATGCAGGCAGTGCAGGATCTGACCATAGAAGACAGGATAGCCAAAACACAATATCAGTTCATGCTCAGTTCCCCCGATATTGCTGAACTGTCGCGCGCTACCTCTTCCCTGCTCGAACGTTTGCGCAAATTGCCACAACTGGCTGATGTCGCCAGTGACCAGCAAGAGCTGGGCCTGCAAGCCTATGTGGATATAGACAGGGATGCCGCAGGCCGCTTTGGCGTCAGTGTCGCAGCGATCGACAACTCGCTGTACAACGCCTTTGGCCAGCGCCTGATCTCGACGATTTTTACGCAAAGCAATCAGTACCGTGTGGTCCTTGAAGTGGCACCGCAATACAAAGTGGGCATGGAAGCCTTGAACAATCTGTATGTGCCAGGCACGAATGGCGTACAGGTGCCGCTGTCTTCAATCGCCAAAGTGGTGGAGAGGATAGCGCCACTGGCAGTCAACCATGCAGCGCAATTCCCTGCTGCGACTGTTTCCTTCAATCTCGCCCAGGGCGCGGCGCTAGGTGATGCGGTCAACGCCATCAAGGCAGAAGAAGCAGCCTTGCATTTGCCAGTCAGTGTGGAAACCAGCTTCCAGGGTGCGGCGCTGGCTTTCCAGGCATCCTTGTCCAGCACACTGTTACTGATACTGGCAGCGATAGTCACCATGTATATCGTGCTGGGTGTCTTGTATGAAAGCTATATACATCCGCTGACGATACTTTCCACCTTGCCGTCGGCAGGTCTGGGAGCCTTGCTGGCCTTGCTGGCATTCAGGCTGGACCTGGGTATCATCGCCATCATCGGTATTGTGCTGCTCATTGGTATCGTCAAGAAGAATGCCATCATGATGATCGATTTTGCCCTGTATGCACAACGCGAAGAAGGCCTGAACCCGCGCGAAGCCATCCACAAGGCTTGTCTGCTGCGCTTCCGCCCTATCCTGATGACCACCATGGCAGCCTTGCTGGGTGCGCTGCCACTGATGCTGGGTTCGGGCGTGGGCAGTGAATTGCGTCATCCGCTTGGTGTGGTCATGGTGGGTGGGCTGATTGTCAGCCAGATGCTGACGCTGTTCACAACGCCAGTAATTTATCTTGGCTTCACGGCGCTGGCCAGCAGGTTTGCCCGAAAGCCAGGTTCAGAAACTGCAACAGAAACTGCGGCGTAAGCAGATGAATCTTTCCCGCCCCTTCATAGAACGTCCGGTCGGCACTGCACTCATTACCCTGGGTGTGGCGCTGGCGGGGATCATCGCGTACTTTTTGCTGCCGATTGCGCCCTTGCCGCAGGTTGAGTTTCCTACCATCTCCGTCAATGCCTCATTGCCGGGTGCCAGCCCGGATACCATGGCAGCCACGGTGGCCACACCGCTGGAACGTGCGCTGGGCAGCATTGCCGGTGTCAATGAAATCACTTCCTCTTCATCATTGGGAAGTTCACGCATTACCCTGCAATTTGATATGAGCCGGGATATTGATGGCGCAGCGCGGGATGTGCAGGCTGGCATCAATGCGGCGCGCGCCATGCTGCCATCCGGCATGCCCAGCAACCCGACTTACCGTAAAGTTAATCCTGCTGATGCGCCGGTGATGATCATTGCGCTGACATCCAAGACACTGACACGCGGCCAGATGTATGACGCTGCCTCCACCGTGCTGGCACAGCGCCTGTCCCAGGTCGATGGCATAGGTCAGGTCACCATAGGTGGAGGTGCATTGCCTGCGGTGCGCATAGAGGTGGATCCCAACAAGCTGGCAGCGAATGGCATTTCGCTGGAAAATGTACGCGCTACCGTTGTCGCCAGCAATGCCAACCGCCCCAAGGGTTCGGTCGAAGACCAGCAACATTACTGGCAGCTCAGCGCCAATGACCAGTCCTATAAGGCAGAACAATATGCGCCGCTGATCATCAGCTATGCCAATGGTGCCGCACTGCGCCTGCGCGATGTGGCTGAAGTGGTAGACAGCGTGCAGGATGTGCGCAATTACGGCATGGCAAATGGTACACCTGCGATCTTGCTGATACTGAACAAGGCACCAGGTGCCAACATCATCAAGACGGTAGATACCATCCGCGCCCTGATGCCCCAATTGCGCGCCTCCATTGCGCCAGCCATCGATGTCAATGTGGTCATGGACAGGACGCCCACCATACGCGCATCCATCACTGAAGTGCAGCGCACCCTGGCGATTGCCTTTGGCCTGGTCATCGTCGTGGTCTTCGCTTTCTTGCGCAATTTCCGCGCTGCCTTGTTACCTGCGGTGGCGGTGCCAGTTTCACTGGCTGGCACCTTCGGTGTCATGTATTTGCTTGGCTATAGTATCGATAATCTCTCACTCATGGCGATGACGGTAGCTACCGGTTTTGTGGTGGATGATGCGATTGTCGTGCTGGAAAATATTTCGCGCCATATAGAGCGCGGCAAGACGCCGATGGAAGCAGCATTACAGGGTGCGCGCGAAATTGGTTTCACAGTAGTATCGATCAGCTTGTCACTGATTGCCGCCTTCATCCCCATCCTGGCGATGGGCGGCATAGTCGGGCGTTTGTTCCGCGAGTTTGCGGTGGTGTTATCGGTGTCCATCCTGGTATCCATGCTGGTATCGCTGACGACTACGCCCATGATGGCAGCGGCCTTGTTGCGGCCCGTGGAAAAAGCCAAGGCACCGGGTAAATTCTCGCGCGCGCTTTCCCGTTTCCAGCGTGGCCTGATGCGCGGCTACCGTCGCAGCCTGCGCTGGACCTTGCGGCATCAGCCTTTGACACTACTGGTGCTGGCTGGCGTGATTGCCCTGAATGTATCGCTGTACATCACGATCTCCAAAGGATTTTTCCCGCAGCAGGATACCGGCTTGATGATGGGTGGCGTGCAGGCAGACCAGGCCAGCTCTTTCACGTCCATGCAAGAGAAACTCAATGCCTTCAGCAAAATTGTGCTGGCCGACCCTGCGGTCGCCAATGCCACTGGCTTTACCGGTGGCGGCCAGCGCAATAGTGCGAACATGTTCATCTCGCTCAAATCCAGGACTGAGCGCGAAGAGAGTGTAGACCAGGTTATCAACCGCCTGCGCGGCAAGCTTGCGCATTTGCCGGGTGCCAATCTGTTTTTGTCACCGGTACAGGATATCCGCATCGGAGGCCGGCAAAGTAACGCCGCCTGGCAATATGCCTTGCAGGCAGATGACCTGGTTGATCTGCGTACCTGGGAACCACGCATACGCAAGGCCTTGTCGCAATTGCCTGAACTGGCTGATCTGAACAGTGACCAGCAAGACAAGGGCATACAGACTTCGCTGGTAATAGACCGCGATGCCGTGGCCAGACTGGGTTTGACCGTCAGCGCCATCGACAGCACGCTTAACGATGCCTTTGGGCAGCGCCAGATCGGTGTCATCTATAACCCGCTGAATCAGTACCGGGTCGTAATGGAACTGGCACCGGCCTATCTGCAAAGCCCTGAAAGTTTGAAGAGCCTGTATGTCACTACCTCCAAAGGTGTGCGCATACCCCTGGCCAGCGTGGCAAAGGTGGAGACCACCAATACGCCCTTGGCTGTCAATCACCAAAGTGGCTCGCCCGCCAGCACCATCAGCTTCAACCTGGCACCGGATGTCGCCTTGTCGCAGGCGGTGGACGCGATTAATGACACCATCGCCAAACTAGGGGTACCGATATCCGTGCATGGCAGTTTCCAGGGGACGGCGCAGGCTTTCCAGTCTTCCCTGAGCAGCCAGCCACTACTCGTGCTGGCGGCCATTATTACCATCTACCTGGTGCTGGGTATACTGTATGAAAGCCTGATCCATCCACTGACCATACTTTCAACTTTACCTTCGGCAGGCATAGGTGCCTTGCTGGCACTCATGCTGTTCAAGACTGATTTTTCCATCATCGCCCTGATCGGCGTGGTACTGCTGATAGGCATCGTCAAGAAGAACGCCATCATGATGATCGATTTTGCAATTTCTGCGCAACATGAAGCAAACAGCCGTGGCAGCAGCGTAACTGCCGGTGCAGCAATTTACCGCGCCAGCCTGCTGCGCCTGCGCCCTATCCTGATGACTACCCTGGCAGCAATCTTTGGTGCTGTGCCACTGGCACTGGGTACCGGCGATGGTGCAGAATTGCGCCAGCCGCTGGGCATAGCCATCGTCGGCGGCCTGTTGTTAAGCCAGTTGCTGACCCTGTACACCACGCCTGTCGTCTTTGTGTGCATGGACAGATTACGCCGTAAGAAAAAACCCGTAAAAGCAGTAGCGAGCGCTGGCGCTTTGGATATTGCATGAGAGCGATTATGAAAAAAAATATTAACTTGTGCCCTGTAACTTTGCCACGCTTATCCGTGCTGACTTTGGTCGTGCTGTTATCTGCCTGTGCCCAGACCAAGGCACCGCCACCGGCTACGGTCCCGCTGACCGCAGAATTCAAGGAAGCCAGTTACTGGAAATCAGCGCAAGCCACGCGCGCTGGTTCGGACGCTTTAGTTGCAGAATCCTGGTGGGAAATGTTCAATGACCCTGTGCTCAATGAACTGCAACAAAAGCTATTGCTGGGCAATGAAAACCTGAAGTCAGCCGCCGCCCAGATCGCCAATGCCAAGGCGGTGCTCAAAGCCAGCCAGTCAGCATTGTGGCCAACAGTCTCATTGAATGCAGGCGGCACGCGCAGCGGTAACCCAGGCTCAGGTCAGAATGGCCGTACTACCAGCAATAGTTATTCACTGGCTGTCGATACTTCGTGGGAAATTGATTTATGGGGCAGGCTGTCAAAAGCCACCGATGTCGCCAACGCCAGCCTGCAGGCCAGCCGTGATGACTATGATGCTGCCCGCTTGTCTGCCGAGGCGACACTCGCACAAACCTATTTCGCCATGCGTGTGGCCGAGGCGCAGCAAGCCATATTGCAAAGAACTACCACCTCCAATCAACGCAGCCTGGAATTGACCGAGGCCAGATATCAGTCCGGGGTGGCAGGACAAAGCGATGTTTTGCAAGCCAAAATACAAGTGACCACCGGCCAGGTGCAATTAAAAGATGCAGTGGCACAGCGGGCACAACTGGAGCATGCGATTGCCGTACTGTTGGGTGTGACTCCCGCAGCCTTGAATATCAGCAGCACCGCTACACTGCCGACAGCACCTGCTGTGCCGGTACTGATCCCGGCAACCTTGCTGGAACGCAGGCCAGATATCGCAGCGGCTGAACGCAAGCTGGTCGCCGCGTATGCCCAGATAGGTGTCAAGGATGCCGCCTTTTTCCCTGACATCAGCTTGTCGGCCAATGCGGGTTACCGCAGTTCTTCCCTGAGTAAATTGATTGATGCACCCAACCTGGTGTGGTCGCTTGGCCCTTCCATATTACTGTCTATTTTTGATGGTGGTGCACGTCAACTGGCTAGTGACCAGGCACGCGCAACGGCAGATATCGCCGCCTCTACTTATCGCCAGACAGTCCTGACCTCATTGCAGGAAGTGGAAGACAATCTGGTGGTGATGGAACAACTCGATGCAGAGCTGCAGTTACAGACAGAAGCCTTGCAAGCCGCCCAGCGTAACCTGGAAATCACGCAAGAACAATACAAGGCAGGCACCGTCAGTTACTTGAATGTAGTGACCTCACAGAATGCCGCCTTGGCTAGTGAATCCAATTTGCTGTCGATACGCAACCGCCAGCTTGCAGCTACTAATATCTTGTTGAAAAATATCGGCGGACGCTGGCAAAAATCATGAGTCAGGCTCTTAAATTGGTCTTGAGAAAATCAAGCGTACGCTGCCATGCCAGTGTTGCCGCGGCCTGGTCATAACGTGGCGTCGTATCATTATTAAAGCCATGCTGGGCACCGGCATAAACAAAAGCCTGGTATTTGACGCCAGCCTTATTTAGTGCGGCCTCATATTTTGGCCATCCAGCGTTGACACGTTCATCCAAGCCGGCGTAATGGATGAGTAGAGGGGCTTTGATTTTTGCGGTATCCTCCTCTGTCGGTTGTCCACCATAGAAAGGGACAGCGCCAGCAAGATCGGGGATTTTGGTCGCGAGGAAATTGGAAATACTACCTCCATAGCAGAAACCAACGACACCAACCTTGCCATTCCCTTCTGGCAGTTTTTTCAAGATCGCTGCGGCCTCTATAAAATCAGCACGCGTCTTGGTCTGATCAAGTTTGGGGAAGAGTTCGCGGGCTTTTTCTTCATCACCGGGGTAACCGCCCAAGGGTGCCAAAGCATCTGGCGCAAAGGCGATAAAGCCTTCCAGTGCCAGACGGCGGGTGATGTCTTCTATGTGCGGGTTCAAGCCCCGGTTTTCATGCACGACCAGCACCGTAGGCAATTTGCCTTTCGCATCTGCTGGCGTGACCAGATAACCGCGCAAAGTGCCATAACCCTGTGGCGATGGATATTCAACATAGCGCGCCTGTATGCGCACATCCGTCTTGGGCACTTGTTGTGCTTGGGCAAAATTAGGACTTAACTGCTGCAGCAATACCTCTGCCGTTACCGCACCGACGGCAAACTTACTGGCCGACTGCAAAAACCCACGTCTGTCGATTTGTCCATGGACATACTGGTCAAACAGTTGCAATACTTCTGGCTTGAAATCATCTGAGCTTTGATGGGGCATCTCATTCTCCTGAGTGATATTAAGTTTGTCGGGCTTACTTGAATAGGGGCAACAGACATGGCAGTCAGAACCTGACATGACTATGCTGACAGTCGCTAAAGCCTTTGCATCATATTACTGATTTCACATCGACGCATCGGCATCTTTTCCATTGCTGGATATTGTATAGCCACTTCAAGCTCATTTTTAGCAATATGCCAAGTGAACTCACAAAGCGCCAAGATCAAACTTTACACGGCAGAACGCCTGTCATTGGCAAATGCGGCCAGCGATGAAACCGCACTCCATTTCTTTCGCAAGAAAACGCTCGCCAATTCAAATGGTTGAGATCATTTCGATAGTCTTCGATCTTCTGACGAAATTCCAGAAAAAGTTGCGTGTTTATTAAATTCAATTACAATACTAGCAATTACTTACCCTCAATGCTCTTTATCTGGATTTCATCCATGCTTTCCCTACGTGTTTTTCTCCTGATTTCTCTTACCCTCACAGCACAGGCAAGCAGTGCGCAGGACTGGGTACTCGCGGTCAACGAAGGTGTGACCTATCAGGATGGCAGCCCCATCTCTGAGCGTTTTAAGCCACTAGTAGATTTACTGGAAAAAGAACTCAAGCATGCGGTCAAGGTACAAGCCGTGGACAGATACAGCAATTTTGAAGCAGGTCTGGACGCTGAACGCTATGACCTGGTATTCATTCACCCTGCCCATATAAGCCTGCGCGCAGTCAAGAGCGGTAAGTATGTCGGTCTGGTCAGCGCCAAGGACTATACTGACTATCGTGCCCGCGTGTTCGTCAAGAAGGATTCTTCAGTAAAAACCATTGCTGACCTGCGCGATAAAAAAATTGGGGTGCCATCGTTGGAGTCCATCACTACCGTCATGTTCACGGCCAACCTGACTGAGCTTGGTTTTCGCGACCCTGCTTCGCGTTTTAGCGCTACACGCTTTCAGGATGCCGTACCCTTCATGGTGGAAAATGGCTTCGTTGAAGCTGGTGTCACTGGTTCAGGCGCAGTTGCCAAAGACTGGGTTGCCAAGGGTGGTCGTGTAATAGGCGAAACCAAGCCTGTCCCTATCAAGCAATTCCTGGCATCCAGAAGGTTGACGAGTGAGCAGCGTGAAAAAGTACAAAACCTGTTGCTCAAGCTTAGTGAAAATGATGCTGGTAAAGCAGCCTTGAAAGGCATCAACATGAAGGGCTTTGTACCTTGGGACAGTGCAGTGATGGCAGATGCCACCAAACGACTTGGCCTGTAAATAATTGGACGCAAACAAAAGGGGCGCAGATCAGATCTGTGCCCCTTTTGCTTGTGCAGCCAAACTACTTTTTACAAACCCAGCTTGGCAGCAAGGCCTATGCGCTGCAGCTTTCCGGTAGCGCCCTTGGGTATTTCATCCAGAAATAAAATCTTGCGTGGTATCTTGAAGTCTGCCAGGCGTACAGCGGCAAATTCGCGCAATTCTTTTTCTGTGGCTGTTGTGCCTTCACGCAGAACCACGGCAGCACCGACTTCTTCACCCAACTTCTCGTGAGGAATGCCAAAGGTAACAACCTGCTGTACCGCAGGATGATCCATGAGGATTTCATCAACTTCACGCGGGGAAATTTTCTCACCGCCACGGCTGATGATTTCCTTCAGGCGGCCAGTGATGCTGAGGTAGCCATCGACATCCATAATGCCCTGATCACCAGTGCGGAACCAGCCATTGGTATACGCCTCTGCATTGGCTTTGGGGTTATTTTCATAGCCTGCCGTCACATTCGGGCCACGGATAACGATTTCACCTGTCAGGCCACGCTCCAGCAAATTGCCGTCCACATCCATGATAGCGACTTCAGGGCCGGCGGCAATGCCAACGGAGCCAGGTATGCGCCTGGCGGGTGGCAACGGGTTACTGGCCATCTGGTGTGCTGCCTCTGTCATGCCATAGGCTTCTATCAAAGGGGTCTTGAAAGCAGCTTCGAGCTCACTGATGACTTGGGGTGGCATGGCTGATGATGACGAGCGTATGAAGCGCAAGGGATTGGCCGCAATCACTTCATGATTTTGCGCTGCCCGCGCAACGATGGTCTGGTGCATGGTCGGTACGGCGGTGTACCAGGTTGGCTTGGCCTCAGTCATCCAGCCAAAGAATTTCAGGGCATTAAAACCTGGCGTACAAAAGATGCTGCTGCCCGCTGACAAGGGAGCCAGCAAGCCTGCGATCAAGCCATGGATATGAAACAGCGGCATGATATTGAGGCCACGGTCAGCCGCAGTTAATTGCAGGTTGTCGCGTACATTGCAACCCGAAGCGCAGATATTGATGTTCGACAGTGGCACGATCTTGGGGCGTGACGTGGTGCCCGAGGTATGCAGTATCAGGCCTATATCTTCAGGCGCAGCAGGGCCAGGGGTAAAGGATGCACCGGCAGGCTGAGGATTGACCTGGGTCAGGGTGAATGCACCTATGCCCTCTTCACTGGGTGTGAGTTCCAGTACCTGTATCTTTAGCTTGTCGGCGATAGCCAGCGCAGGTGAAGTACTACCCTTCTCCACCACCAGCGCTTTGGCATGCAGGTCAGAGAGATAAAATTCAAATTCATCCGCACGGTACACCGGGTTCAGCGGTGCCGCAGTGGCAGCCGCAGCGATGCTGACAAA
This sequence comes from Undibacterium sp. Ji42W, assembly GCF_049340405.1. Classification (NCBI taxonomy): domain Bacteria; kingdom Pseudomonadati; phylum Pseudomonadota; class Betaproteobacteria; order Burkholderiales; family Oxalobacteraceae; genus Undibacterium; species Undibacterium sp. Ji42W. The sequence continues at coordinate 78,413 of NZ_JBMPOV010000005.1, read as the reverse complement.
GGCGCTGGCCATTTCCGGGCCATTCGGCAGGACGATAGCCACCCTGTCCTGGCGGCCTATACCAAAGCTGTTCAGGGCGGCCAGGGTCTTTTGCTGGTTGGCGCGCAGGCCGCGATAAGTCAGCGGCTTGGCACCAGGCGCCTGCAATGCAATGGCGTCGTCAGCGCCAACGGCGAGTAATTCAACGAGTGTGGAAAATCTTTGCATGATTGCTTTCTATGATTAAAATAAAGCACGAAACCTGATAGATCATTTTCAGGCATTAAATCACTCATTGCTGTATACGCAGTTTGCCATTCTGCTCATGTACCGTACGTGCCAGCAGCGCTGTCATTGCATACACCGCTTCTATATTCGGCGTAGGCGTATTAGTGATACTGCCCATTTCTATGACGGTACCCACCAGCGCCTCAAGTTCTATGGGGCGGCCAGCTTCAATATCCTGCAACATGGAAGTCTTGTGTTTGCCAACAGCGGCAGCGCCAGCGATACGCTTGTCTATGCTGACCTTGAAATTCACGCCCAGCTTTTCACCTATCGCCTGCCCTTCACGCATCATGCGCGCGACCAGTTCACGCACTGGTGCAAATTCGCAAATATCCACTAGTGTTGCATGGGTCAGTGCACTGATGGGATTGAAGCTCAGGTTACCCCACAGCTTGAGCCAGATTTCTGAACGGATGTCAGACGAGATCGGGGTCTTGAAACCCGCCACTCGCAAGGCATCCGCCAGCGCCCGTATGCGTGGCGTATCGCTGCCATCAATCTCGCCCAGTGAAAAGCGGTTACCTTCTATGTGCTTGATGACGCCAGGTGCGATGATCTCGCAGGCTGGATAGATGATACAGCCTATGACTTTATTCACATCGATATTGGCAGTTACCACACCACCAGGATCAACGGCTTCTACCCTGCGCCCTTCATAGTCACCGCCATGCTTTTGGAAATACCACCAGGGCACACCGTTCTGCGCTGTTACGACGATGGATTCTGGCCCCAGTAAGGCGGGTATGTCGGCAGCCACTACCGCGACCTGATGTGCCTTCATGCCAAGGATGACGACATCCTGCACCGGCAAATCGGCAATGCGGTCTGTAGCGAAGATGTTTGCCACATGTTCGCTGCCATCATCCATGATCAGTTTCATGCCGTTTTCACGCACGGCCTGCAAGTTGCCGCCGCGTATCACCACACTGACCTCATGCCCTGCCAGCGCAAGTTTGACTGCCAGGAAGCCGCCAATCGCACCTGCACCTACTACCGCTATCTTCATATATTTTTATCCTCAAGACTGTCAAAACTATTCCGCAAACTGCCTATGCCGTTTATCACAATTTCTACCACCTGGCCGCTACGCATGGGGCCAGCGCCAGTTGATGTGCCGCAGGCAATGACATCGCCCGCAAACAATGTCATCTCGCGTGAAATCATGCTGACGATCTGTGCCGGATTAAAGATCATATCGCGGCAGGAATAATTTTGCCGCTCCTTGCCGTTTAACAATGTTTTGACCGTCAGCGTTTGTACGTCCAGCCCCGTGGCGATCACGGGGCCGAACACACCAAAACTGTCGCAACTCTTGGCCCTGCACCACTGGGCGAAGCTGGTATCACGTTGTAATAATTCCAATGCTGTCACATCGTTGACACAGGTATAACCGAAAATACTGGCAGCGGCCTCGTCTTCGCTGACATTGCTACAGGTCTTGCCTATGACGATACCCAGCTCGCCCTCGTACAGGATTTTGCCTTCGTATGCGGGTGGACGTTTGATGATGCCATCGTGCGGGAGGTAAGCGTTGGAGGTCTTGATGAAATACAAAGGTTCGGCAGGAATCGCCTGGCCCAGCTTGTCAGCCAGCTCGTGGTAATTATTCCACAGGCCTATCATTTTTGAAGCCTGGCTGGGCGTGAGCAGGCGCACTTCATTCAGTGCCAGTGTCTGGCCTGTGGGTATGGGGTTCGTGAATAAATCTCCTTCGCAAACAGTGATGATGCCAGCCTCAAGGCTACCAAAGCCAGACTGATTTTCATGTTCAAAGCGTAACCAATGTGTCATATCGATAAGGTAGAGAGCGGAATTAAATTCTTAACAGATAAGCATATGCTAAAGGTATTTTTGTTAAATAGCTTTAAATGCCTTATGATAGTCTAGTCGAATCGGCTAGCAAATTCGACAAAATTTTTTGCATATGATTCTGTATCTCCAGTATGGCTCAGCATTGCTTCTATTCACCTCTCAGAATTTGATTAAAGGACAGGCGCATGACTCCGGAAATATCCCTCAAGCCAGAACTTCCTCTGGTAGAAACCGCCTCGCAGTACCGCTGGCTACAATTATTGCTAGGCATCATCTGCATGGCAATGATCGCCAATTTGCAATACGGCTGGACCTTGTTTGTTGATCCCCTCGATCAAAAATACCATTGGGGTCGCAAAGCCATACAGGTTGCATTTTTCATCTTCGTGCTGACCGAGACCTGGCTGGTGCCGGTAGAAGGCTATCTGGTTGATAAATTCGGCCCCCGGCCTGTCGTGATGGTCGGTGGATTGCTGATTGGTCTGGCCTGGATCATGAACTCCTATGCGGATTCTCTGACGATACTATATCTCGCTGCAGCAATCGGCGGTATTGGCGCTGGTGCGGTATATGGCACCTGTGTAGGCAATGCGCTTAAATGGTTTCCTGACCGTCGCGGGCTGGCAGCAGGCCTGACCGCCGCCGGATTTGGCATGGGGTCGGCGCTGACCATCATTCCTATTTCAGCCATGATCAAGAACACTGGCTATGAATCAGCCTTCCTGTATTTTGGCCTGGGCCAGGGCCTGGTTGTATTCTTGCTATCCTTCTTGTTGAGCACACCAAAGACTGCCCCGACCAGAGCAGCACCAGCGTCACGTATCAGCCAGACCAAGGTAGATTTCACCTGGAAGCAAATGATCAAGACGCCGGTGTTCTGGGTCATGTACCTCATGTTCGTCATGATGGCTGCTGGAGGCCTGGTCGCCACAGCACAACTGGCCCCCATCGCCAAGGATTTCAAAATTGCTGACATTCCGGTATCGCTGATAGGCTTCACCTTGCCTGCGCTGACCTTTGCCCTGTCACTGGACCGTATTTTCAACGGCATTACCCGCCCCTTCTTTGGCTGGGTGTCCGACAATATCGGTCGTGAAAACACCATGTTTATCGCGTTTGCGATGGAAGCAGTGGGTATCTTCGCACTCAGCATCTTTGGTAAAGACCCTGTCCTTTTCGTCTTGCTGACTGGCCTGGTATTTTTTGGCTGGGGTGAGATCTACAGCCTCTTCCCTTCCACTTGTGGCGACACATTTGGCAGCAAATTTGCCGCAACCAATGCTGGTCTGCTGTACACCGCCAAAGGTACTGCATCCCTGCTGGTGCCACTGTCTGTGTATGTAGTAGAAGCCTATAAAGGCTGGCACGAAGTGTTCTATATTGCCGCAGGCTTGAATGCCCTGGCCGCCATCATGGCGCTGGCTGTGCTCAAACCTATGCGTGCGCGGATGCGTAATTTGCAGTAAGCATTGATAATTTACTGAGAGTTTGAAGAAGCCGTGGTAATAGTGGTGAAGCAGAAACCACTTTTACAGCGGTTTTTTTACGCCTGCATGCAGGCGGATCTCAGCAATACCACGCACCTCATTTTCTCTTACATCATTTTCAGATAAAGCTGGTATGTAGAGTGGGCGCAACATATTAAGATTTAATTTTAGCTTTCTTGCTTATCTCTATGAAACAGGCAATTGCATCCCGTCTTATTTGCGCCTGTGCAGGTTGGAATGTACCTGGGCAGATAAATGCAGACTTAGTACAACAATTTCCGTCTTTGCTCCAGCTGGAGGATGCGTTGAATGCATCAAAGAGTAAAGGTCCTGCACTAACGCATTTGCAACGCTATGCGCAATTCCTGGATGGCGTTGAGATCAACTCTTCTTTTTACCGCCCGCATCAAGCTGCTACCTATACACGTTGGCGCGCGAGTGTTCCCGATGAATTTCGTTTTTCTGTCAAGCTCCCAAAAGCGATCACGCATATTCTGCGTTTAAGAAATTGCGATGTGGAATTGCGGAAATTTGTGATGGAAGCTGCACACCTGAAGGAGAAATTAGGATGCCTGTTAATACAACTTCCTCCCAGCCTGTCTTTTGATTATCAAATCGCGCAAAGGTTTTTTGGCTTGCTGAAGCAACTCAGTCATGCCCCGCTTGCGCTGGAACCACGTCATGCCACCTGGTTCCAGGCTGCAGCATTTGATCTGTTGTTTGAAAATGATATCTGCCTGGTGGCGGCCGATCCGGGCATTGCCAGCTATGAAGTGCTGCAGGAAGATTTCCCACTGACTTCATCCAATGCGTATTTGAGGTTGCATGGCAGTCCACAGATGTACCGTTCAAGTTATGACCCGGCTTTTCTGGACAAGCTATCGATACGCATTGCCGCATTATCGGCACATTGCAAGCACATCTGGTGCGTGTTCGATAATACGGCAGAGGGGGCGGCGTTTCCTGATGCTGTTATTTTGCAGCGTCAACAAAGGCGTATCACAGGCCGATAGTAACGAATTTAAACAACGTGACATCTACCTGCGATGGCTATAACAAGGCATTAAGCTTGGCAATATCCAGTGGCTTGACAAAATGTTCGTCAAAACCATGCTCAGCCGCACGGCGGCGGTCTTCACTTTGACCATAGCCGGTAACAGCAAACAAACGCAATGATGGTCCGCCAGGCAGTTGGCGCAAACGCTCAGCAAGTTCATAGCCATCCATGCCGGGCAGACCGATATCGAGCAGGCAAACCTGCGGTTGAAATGCTGGTACTAGTTGCAATGCAGCCAATCCGTTAAGCACCACCTTCACCCTGTGCCCTTGAATTTCAAGCATATCCTGCAATACATGGGCAGCGTCTTCGTTGTCGTCGACAATCAGGATACTCAGCGCCTTATGATTCACGATTGCTGTCTCGGGTACCGATGCCGATGTAGCCTCAGGCACCGTTGCGTCCAATTGCTCATAGGCAGGCAAACGCAATGTGAACGTGCTGCCCATGCCCAGGCCATCGCTATGCGCCTCGACACTGCCACCATGGAGTGCCATCATGCTGCGCGCAATCGCCAGCCCCAGCCCCAATCCGCCTTGCGACCGGCTCAGGGCCTGACGTTCCTGTACAAACAAATCAAAAATAGTCGGCAAGGTGCTGCCGCTGATGCCTATGCCATTATCACTGACAGTCAGCAGCACCTGAGTGCCCTGTCGCTGTGCGGCAATGCGCAACTGGCCTCCCTGCTCAGTATATTTGGCCGCATTGCTGAGCAAATTGGCGATGACCTGCCTCAGGCGGACGGGATCTGCCTGCACAAGCAAACCGCCCGAAGCGACATCAACGCTCAGATGATGGAGCTTGCCTTCGATCAAAGGGCTGATCGTCTCTATCGCATTTGCCACCACCTCGCCGACCTCAATGACTTTTTTGCGTAATTCAATCTTGCCCTGGGTAACGCGCGAAACATCCAGCAAATCGTCCACCAGCGCCACCAGATGTTGAACCTGCCGTTCTATTACGGCGCGCTCTTTTTGAGCCGCTTCTACACCACGCAGACGCATCAGTTGCAAGGCTGTGACAATGGGAGCCAAAGGATTACGCAACTCATGCCCGAGCATGGCAAGGAATTCATCCTTGGCAAGACTGGCAGCTTCTGCCGCACGCTTGGCACTGCTTAACTCGGTGACCTCGAACACCACAGCTGCCACACCTTCTATGCTGCCATCTTCAGCGCACAGCGGCTGATAGACAAAATCAAAATAGCATTCGACTTGCTGCGGCGGACTACCGCGCACCAGATCAACCCGCACTGAGCGCCCCATATAGGGCACACCGGTTGCATACACCTCATCCAGCAACCCGAATATTTGTTGCCCCTCAAGTTCAGGAAATGCCTGACGTATCGGTAAATCTATCAGCGCGCGGTGGCCCACCAGTTCCAGATAGCGCTCATTCGCTAACTCGAACACATGCAGCGGCCCTCTCAGAATAGCGATGGCGACAGGTGCCTGGCTGAAAATAGCCTGCATGCGCCGCGTCGCGCTTTTTTCTATGGTACGCACGCGCTGGCGCAGCAATAGTGCATCTATCCGTGCCAGCAATTCGCGGCCTGAAAATGGCTTGACCAGATAATCACTGGCTCCCGCCTGCAAACCTTCCAGACGCGCCTCTTCGCCAGCACGGGCGGACAGCAGCAATACTGGCAATTCATGGGTTGCTACGCCTGCACGCAAAGCTGCCAACAAACCAAAACCATCCAGTTGCGGCATCATGACATCTGAGACTATCAGGTCTGGCATCTGCTGCTTTATAGCGGCCAATGCCTCTACACCGTTGGCCACAACCTCGATTTGCCAGCGCGGTTTCAGCAAACGGCTCAAATAATCACGCATGTCAGTATTATCGTCAACAATCAGCACACGCTCTGACGATGCCGGAGCCGGCAGTACCTCTGGCTCAGGTAATACTGGCAACAAGGGCACGCCTATCCACCCCGCTGCCTCGTCCACATAAGCCCTGGTGGTCGCATGACTGGTGCTGGCTTGTGGCGACTGACGAATCTGCGACGGATTAAGATGGGCACTGCCGATAGGCAGGTTGATGTGGAAGCAGGTACCGCGTCCAGGCTCACTATCGACCCATATCTCGCCGCCTTGCAGTGCCACCAGGTCATGCACCAGAGCCAGGCCTATGCCCGAACCTTCATGCGTGCGCGAACGGGCGCTTTCTATCCTGTGAAAACGTTCAAACAAACGGGGTAACTGATCAGCCGCAATGCCTATGCCAGTATCGGCAATAGTCACGGTGACTGTGCCCCGGTCCGGCGCTGCCCGCATGCTCACCGTGATCTGACCTTCAAAAGTGAATTTGAAAGCGTTCGAGAGCAAATTGAGAATAATTTTTTCCCACATGGCGACATCGACAAAGACTGGCGCCGGCAATGGTGGACAATCTACAGCGAGTTGCATGCCAGTACTCTCCACCGTCGACCGAAAGCTGCTGGCCAGGTCTGTCGTGAGTGCTGCCAGATCAGTAGGTTCGAAAGCGGCCTGGGCACGGCCTGCTTGCACCCGTGAAAATTCAAGCAGGGTATTCACCAGCTTTTGCAGCCTTACCGCATTGCGTTGCATCAGTTCAAGACGCTGGCGCTGTGCTGGCGGCAAGTGATCTGACTCTTCCAGTGCCTCTTCCAGTGGTGCGAGCATCAAGGTCAGTGGCGTGCGGAATTCATGGCTGACGTTACTGAAAAACTGTGTCTTGGCCTGATCAATCTCAGCCAGCATATCCAGCCGAAAGCGCTCTTCCTCAGCCGACCTGGCATTCTGGATAGCATTCCCGCATTGCGTGGCAACCAAGTCAAAAAAACTGCGGTAATCATGATCCAGTTTGCGCACAGGACTGATACCCACGACCAGCACACCGACTGTCGTACCCGAAGCAAGCAACGGCAATATCAATGCCTGACATACTGGCTGTCCTGCAAGGCCAGTTGGCAGAGCCTGCACTACAGGCAACTCAAGCTTATGCGATGCTCCTTCGGTCATACTGGCCGAAACGGCGCGTTCAAGCATGAGTGAAAGGGAGACTTTGCCAACAACGGCATCGTCACCTTCCTCTGGGTCAGGAGCAATAATGGCAGGAACATCTTCAACAGCGATCCCGGTTGCCTGCCAGAGTTGCGGCCCTGTGGCCACTGCTTGCTGCCCTGGCGTTTGATAATTCAGGTACAACAGTGCAAACGGGACATCATCTGGATTGCCCGCCAGGACCGCGATAACGCTGTCCGCAGCAGCGCGCACGGTTTTTTCCAACAAGGACCTAGCGGCCATTTCTGACAACGTCCGCAAACGGCGCGCATTCAAGTGCTTTGCGGTGACATCAAGATTAGGGCAAAAAAGGCCAGCGACATTGCCTGACTCGTCACGGATGGGGCTATATGAAAAAGAGAAAAAATTCTCTTCCAGAAAATCCCCACGGTTCATGAACAAGCGCACACTGTCTGCATTGGTGGCTTCACCCAAAGCAAACACGCGATTGGCCAACGGGCCGCAAATATCCCATATTTCTGACCAAATCTCGGCCGCCGGCAGACCCAATGCCTGTGGATGCTTGGCCAGGCTAAGTACATCGATATAGGCATCATTGTAGAGAAAAGCGATATCTTCCCCCCAACCTATCCACATAGGCTGGGGCGAACTCAGTATCAGGCTAACAGCCGTTTTAAGGCTCTGCGGCCAGCCAGAAATTGGACCCAGTGATGTCTTTGACCAGTCACGCGAGGCAATCAGGCTACCTAACTGACCTGGGGCACTGAGAAATTTATGCTCTTTAAGAACGGCGGCAATTTGATCGCTGTGCATGGCGAAGACCTGCGTAAATGGTAACTTGCACAGGATATCATTTTTTAATATTTCTTCACCTGATGCATATCCGATTTGCCACAGACAAACCGGATATGCATGAACTGAGATGTGACAGTCACTTCAGGTGCCCGTCAGTTACCCGCCTTGGGCACCCATAGCCAGGCTTTGTCACTGATCCTGACCGCTTTTGGTATCAATTTATTTTGATAAAACAGGTCAGCAATTTCCTGCTGGCGGCTGACAATCGCAGCACTCACAGGCATGACGCCATAGCGGCTACGCTGCTGCCAGGTAGTGATCACTTCCAGTGGCATGCCTAACTGGCCAGCGATGGTGCTGGCCAATTGTTGTGGATGCTGGTTGGCCCACACGGCGGTAGCGGCAAGCTCTGCAAGAATGGCATTCAACGCTTGCGGATTTTTTTCCACCAGGCGGCGTGATGCCTCATAAAAACTATTGGCAGGCAGCAGCCCCTGATGATCTGCCAGCACCCTGACAGGCAGACTATGCTGTACCGACGCCAGGTAAGGGTCCCAGACTATCCATGCATCGATATTGCCACTGACAAAAGCAGCGCGCGCATCTGCCGGTGACAGGTAGATGGGCTGTATGTCTTGCATACCCAGGCCCGCTTTGCGCAAGGCTGCCAGTATCAATAAGTTGGAACTGGAACCTTTTTGAAACGCCACCTTCTTGCCCTTGAGTTCAGCAACCGTCATGATCGGTGAATCTTTAGGCACCAGGATAGCCTCACATGCTGGCGAAGAGGGTTCTGCTCCGACATACAACAAATCCACGCCCGCAGCCTGAGCAAATATAGGAGGTGGCGCACCGGTCAAACCAAAATCGACATTCCCTGCATTCAAGGCTTCCAGCAATTGCGGTCCTGCCGGAAACTCTATCCACTTCACCTGCAACTTTTGTGCAGCAAGTGTCTTTTCCAGCGTGCCCTGGGCTTTCAGGATGGATAGCAAGCCACTGCCTTTTTGAAAACCGATGGCAATCAGCTTGTCGTCTGCAGCGAGTGCAGGCAGGCTGGTTAGTAAAATAATTTTGACCAAAATAAAAAGAGACAGTTTTTTCATACATCACTTTCGAGTTCACTACTTGATAAATGTAAATACATTTGAATTCAGGCTAAGCGCTTTCGCGTTCCAGCATTTCACATTGCAAGAGATTCAGCCTTTGTACCTTGTCACTGGCCGCTACTTCACCCAGGCTTTGCAAAATGCGCAGGGCAGCAATTTCACCTATCTCTTTTGCAGGCGGACGTATAGTAGTCAGACTGGGCAAGAGCATCGATGACATCGCGTAGTCACCAAAACCCACAATCGCACATTGCTCAGGCATGCGTATGCCCGCTCTTTGTCCGGCCAGTATGGCCGAGGCTGCCAGATTGTCATTCGCAAAAATGATGGCTTCGGCAGCATTGCGCTCGCGCGTGGCCAGGGCTTCCATCGCTTGTTTGCCTGCGTCAAAAGGTGTGGCAGCAGTAGGCAAAAAGAACCAGGGTTCCAGCCCCGCTTCGCGCATGATGCAGGCATAGCCATCGCGTCTGTCGATGGCACTCTCATCACCGGCAACGCTGTTTTGTACAAAGGCGATTCGTTTATAGCCTTTCTTGAGCAAGTAGCGTGCAGCCTGCTTGCCGACCTCTTCGTGTGAAAAACCAACCTGCATGTATTTGCGGCGTGGCTGGTAATCCCAGGTTTCTACTACCGGGATATTGGCGGCATTGAGCAATTGCACAGTGCCCTTTGTATGGTATTGCCCCGTCACCACCAATGCAGCGGGTGACCAGCCCAGGAAAGTGCGGACTGCGGCTTCTTCCTGCTCAACAGAAAAATAACTCGATGCCAGCAACAATTGATAGCCATGCGCAGTCAGCACATCGCTAAAGCTCTGTATGGTATGCGCAAAAATTGGCCCCGAGATATTGGGAATGACCATGCCAACAATGCGCGCATGCGCAGACTTGAGCCCACCTGCGGCCAGGTTGGGCAGGTAGTTCAGGCTTTTCACTGCAACGGCGATGCGCTGGCTGAGCGTAGCCGACACCAGCGCAGGCTGCTTGAAATAGCGTGACACCGTAATGGAACCCACTCCGGCAACCCGCGCCACATCATGAATAGTTGCCCGGCCAGAACCGCGACCCTGGCGTACTTTATTTTCTTTATTCATCTCTGCATATTTTTAAAAGACATATCGATGATTGTTTTAATTCTTTGACGAGATGCACAGGCATCACAGAAACTAAATAAGTGGTATCGATACCATCGAATTCTAACAGCGGCTGTTACATGAACAAAGTTGCATTTAATTCGATGCTTATTACCAATTCGACTAAGCCAACGAAGTGACTACAAAAAAGTTTCAATCAAAGGAAAGCGTATGAAAGTCAATGCAAAAAACAAATTGTCGCAACAGCGACGCTATCAGCAATTGGGCATCGTACTAGCGGGTGCGGCGCTGAGCATGGGTACGGTTGCTGCGGAAGAAAGCAGCCCGCGTTCTTCGGCCGATGAACAGGCGACACTATCATCAGTCACCGTCACGGCAACCAGGCGCGAAGCTTCTCTACGCTCAGTACCGGTGGCCATTTCTGTCTTGAATGGCGACTTGCTAGAACAGGCTAACCGCAACAGCATAGACAGCATTGTTGCTGAATTGCCGAGTGTGAATTTTCGCCAGCAGGGTGGCAATAAAGACTCGACGATTTTTGTACGCGGTATCGGTACCATCTCCACTTCTCCGGGTGTTGAACCTACGGTTTCTACCGTGGTGGATGGCGTGGTATATGCCCGCCCCGGCCAGGCGACGCTGGACCTGCTCGATATAGACCGCATAGAAGTATTGCGCGGCCCGCAGGGTACGCTGTTTGGTAAAAATGCATCTTCAGGTGTGTTCAATATCCTCAGCCGGAAACCTTCTAAAGAAACCACGGGTTTCATTGATGCCTCTTATTTTGAAGGCAATGAAAAACGCCTGCGCGCCGGCATCTCCGGCACACTGGCTCCCAATTTATTGAGTGCATCATTCACTGCACTGGATAGTTCTTATGAAGGCAATGTTGATAACCTGAGTACGCAAAAGAAGGTGAATGGCTACGACCGCCAGGGTGCGCGCGCCAAGCTTCTGCTGACGCCGAATAATGACCTGGACATCAGTATAATTGCAGATTACCTGCGTTCGACCAGTTCACCGACCTACGTAGTACTGCAATCGACCAATGCCCCACTGCTACAGGCAATTTCACCGGTCAGGCCGGGCCTGGACAATCGACAGGTTGTGTATGATCTGCCAAATGCGATTACTGATTTCAATAAAGGGTTATCGGCACAGGTGGATTGGCGCAATCAGGGCTATACCTGGACATGGATTACTGCTGCAAGACAGTGGGACAATGAACAGCACACCACGACCTCTGCGATAGGCAACAGTGCAGATATCACGCGCATCAATGCTGCCTTTCCAGCCACACGCGATATAGGCACGCTGCACTTCAGCCAGTTTTCACAGGAATTGCGGCTGGCCTCACCAAAAGATGCCGCCTTTGAATATGTGGCTGGTGCCTACTACCTGCATGGCAAGGATGAAGAAACTTATCAGCGCATCGTGACTACTTCACCAAGCGCCATCAATTACGGCTATGCGCCTTACAGCGTAAAAACTGACAGTTATTCCCTGTTTGGCGAAGGCAATTATAAATTCAGCCCGGACTGGAAACTTCTGGCTGGCCTGCGCTGGACGCGGGATGAAGTGGCCTATGAACATGCGCGCATATCTACCCAGACTATTGCCTTCCCGGGTGTACAACCAGCGACTGCCAATGCAGGTTCCACCACAGAAAGTGCATTTTCAGGCCGCATAGGTGTGCAATTTGATGTAAGCAAAGATATCAGCAGTTATGCGACCTTATCACGCGGCTACAAGGGGCCAGCATACAACGTATTTTTCAATATGCTCAGCCGCGACACACTGGCCTTGAAGCCAGAACTGTCAGATTCATTTGAAGTGGGCATCAAGGCCTTGCTGCTGGACCGCAAACTCAGCTTTAATGTTGCGGCTTTCCAGACCAATTATTCCAATTACCAGACCAATTTTTATGACACCGTCGCAGGTGCCGTTGTCACCCGCCTCATCAATGCAGGTGAAGTATCTACCCGTGGTGTGGAACTGGAAGTGGAAGTCAGGCCAATACCGCGCCTGAACCTGAGCGCATCACTGGCTTATATCGATGCACGCATAGACCAGTTCAATTGCCCCGCCGCTGCAGCAGCGTCCTGCAACCTGAATGGCCAGACCTTGCCGTTTTCACCGAAGTGGAAATCCTTTGCCCGCGCCAGCTACGCCATACCGCTCAGTAATGGTTTGCAGGTGGATGTGGCAAGCGACTTTAGCTGGCAAAGCAAAGTGCAGTATGACTTGTTCCAATCGACAACGACCATACAGGGCAGCGTCGGTTTATGGAATGCCAGCGTGGCATTGTCGGCACCAGACAATGGCTGGCGGCTTGCTTTGATCGCGAAGAACCTGGGTGACAAATCTTATGCGACCAATCTGGTGAATGGCACCAATACAGTCACGCGCGCAGTACCGCGTGATGACCAGCGCTATTTTGGTGTCAATCTCAGGAAGGACTTCTGAGCTCATGGCGACACGTCAATTAAAACTGGGCGCATTCCTGCTGCATAATGGCCATCATGTGGCGGCCTGGCGGCATCCGCAGGCCGACAATGGCAGCCAACCGTTTGCGCTGTACAAAAAAGTGGTGCAGATTGCCGAGCGTGCCTGCTTCGACACAGTATTCTTTGCCGATAGTGTTGCCCTGAACAGCGGCGTCGGTGGCCTGGAGCCATTGACGCTGCTGTCAGCGCTTGCCGCCGTGACTGAGCATATCGGCCTCATAGGCACGGCCACCACTACCTATAACGAGCCTTATCACATCGCCCGCAAATTTGCCTCGCTGGACCGCATCTCTGGAGGTCGTGCAGGCTGGAACCTCGTGACCTCGGACAATGCCAGCGAAGCCGCTAATTTTGGCCGCAGCGCGCATGTAGCACACAGCGAGCGCTATGCCAGGGCCAGAGAATTTCATCAGGTAGTACAAGGCCTGTGGAATAGCTGGGAAGACGATGCCATCGTTAACGATAAAGAAAAAGGCATACAGTTCGACAGGGAAAAACTGCATGCGCTGAATCACAAGGGCGATTACTTCTCGGTGGCTGGTCCGCTGAATGTCAGCCGCAGTCCGCAAGGCCACCCCATCATCGTGCAGGCAGGTGGCTCGGAAGCGGGTAAAAACCTGGCGGCAGAAACTGCGGATGTGGTGTTTACCGCCCACCCAAATCTGGCATCTGCCCAGGCTTTTTACCGTGATTTGAAAAGCCGGGTAGTTCAGGCAGGACGCGATGCCGATAGCTTGAAGATCATGCCAGGCCTGTTCCCTGTCGTCGGAAAAACCCTGGAAGAGGCACAGGAAAAGTTCCAGACATTGCAAGACCTGGTCGTACCCAAGGATGGTCTGGCGCTATTGGGCCGCATGATAGGCAATGTTGACTTATCAGCCTATCCGCTTGATGAGCCTTTGCCAGAATTACCCTTGACGGACAATGGCCAGCAAAGCCGGCAAAAATTACTGACCCAACTGGCACAAGGCGAAAACCTCAGCATACGCGAACTATATTTGCGCATCGCAGGTGGCCGTGGTCACTTTACGTTGATAGGCACACCTGAGACGATTGCCGACCAGATCCAGCTATGGTTTGAAAAGGAAGCTGCTGATGGCTTCAATATCATGCCACCGTATTTGCCAGGTGGCTTCGATGATTTTGCTGAACTGGTGGTACCTGAATTGCAAAAGCGCGGTTTATTCAGAAGCCGCTATGAAGGCACTACCTTGCGTGAAAACCTGGGCCTGGCTTTTCCAGAGAACAGATAATGACCTCATCCCTCATTATCATTGGAGTATGCTGACAACTTAATCAGCATCTTTCTTTATTCGGACTTACGAAAAACCGCCCCAACTGCGTTGCAGCTCCTAGCCGTACTAAAATACTGTCTTTGTCGCTACGCCTTGTTGGGACAATTTTGCGTAAGTCCGATTTATCAAACATTCTTTGTGAAAGTCGGCGATGCCATCAAAAAAAATGTACGTACTCTTCGCTGCCTGCACGCTGTTGTCCCCATTATGGGCAAGCGCGCAAGACAACCGCATTGACCTGATACGGCCAGATGCGCCAGAGCTGGCAGCCTATGGCCAGTATAATGTCGGCACCACCAGCCTGAACCTTAGTAACCCAAAACAGCTGGATATTATCAGTAGCAAGGTTGGCGCTGATCCTGTGTACTACGACAGGCCATTGACGGTAGAGGTCTGGTATCCGGCCACATTGAAAGCGCAACAAGCGGCGGGTGGCAAATACCAGACTTACCTGCGCGATGGCAAGACTGAGATCAGCCTCATTGGCCAGGCAGTGCGCGATGCGGCGCCAGATACACAACACGGCCCATACCCGCTACTGATCGTCTCACACGGTTATCCCGGCAACCGCTTCCTGCTCAGCCATCTGACAGAAAACCTGGCCAGCAAAGGCTATGTCGTGGTGGCGATTGATCATACTGACAGCACTTACAGTGATCTCAAGGCTTTTTCCAGCACCTTGTTGAACCGCTCACTCGATCAGTTATTTGTGCTGAAGCAGATGGCAGCGTTGAACAAACGCGATGCCACAGGCAGGTTCACCGGCCTCATCAATGCCGACAATACCGGCCTGATTGGTTATTCTATGGGTGGCTATGGCGTTGTCAATTCCATAGGCGCTGGCCTGAACGAAGCCAGTGTGAATGCCGCCTTCGTCCCAGACAAGGCGCTGGCGATACGGCAGGCAGGCAATGCCAGCTATCTTGCGTCCCAGGACAAACGCATCAAGGCAGCAGTTGCATTTGCACCCTGGGGTTGGAATGCAGGCTTGTGGGACGCAGCAGCGTTAACTACTATACGAACACCCATCTTCTTTATCGCAGGCAGTGCTGACGATGTCTCAGGCTATACGCCTGGAGTACGCAATATCTATGAAAACAGCATCAACACCCAGCGCTATTTACTGACTTTTGAAAATGCCAATCACAACGCAGGTGCCCCGATACCAGCACCAAAAGAATCCTGGTCAGCCATCGCAGGCCTGAAAAAAATACCCGCAGAAAGCTATATAGATGCCGTTTGGGACAACACCAGGATGAACAATATCTCACAACATTTCCTGACTGCCTTCCTCGCCAGATATCTTAAAAACGATAGCAGCATGGATGCCTACCTGAACCTGACAGAAAATGCCCGCGATGGAAAATGGAGTACAGAAGAAAGTGGAGAACCAAAACCAGACCACACTTACTGGAAGGGCTTTCCTGCGCGCAGTGCCATAGGCTTAAAACTTGAACAAAAATCTGCTACATCTACAGCCAGATAAAGTCGGTATGTTGGCAGATTTATTGATGCCCGGACTACATTTAAAACCTAAACTTCAATAATCACTTTCAGTGCGTGGGTGTCTGCAGCATGTGAAAACGTGTCATAGGCGTCCAGGATATGGTCGAGACTGAAGCGATGTGTGATCAATAACTGCGGGTCGATTTTTTTGGACGCCACTGATTTAAGTAACATTGGCGTGCTGACTGCATCGACCAGGCGGGTGGTAATCGTAATATTACGATCCCACAGGTTTTCCAGATGTAAATCAACTTTTGTCCCGTGTACACCGATATTGGCAATCGTTCCGCCCGCGCCAATAATCTGCTCGCACAGCTCAAAGGTCGCAGGAATACCCACGGCTTCAATAGCAGTATCCACTCCCCGACCCTGGGTCAGTGTCATGACGGCTTCTGCCGCCTTGCCGTTGGCACTGTTAAAAGTGTTTGTCGCTCCAAATTTGCGTGCGACAGCAAGACGATTATCGTCAAGGTCAAGTACGATGATTTCAGCAGGAGAATAAAACTGGGCAGTCAGCAATGCAGCGAGGCCAATCGGCCCCGCACCGATTATGGCTATGGTGCTGCCGGGTTGTACTTTGCCATTCAAGACACCGCATTCAAATCCTGTGGGCAAGATATCGCTGAGCATCACCAGTGCTTCTTCATCTGCTCCCGCTGGTATGGGATAAAGGCTGGTATCGGCGTATGGAATGCGGACAAATTCAGCCTGTGTACCGTCTATCGTGTTTCCAAGTATCCAGCCGCCAGTAGTACAGTGCGAGAACATCTGTTTCCGGCAAAATTCACATTTCCCGCAGGCGCTGATACAGGATATCAGCACATGGTCACCAACTTTAAAATTGCTGACAGCCACGCCTGTTGATTCAATGATGCCTACGCCTTCATGACCGAGGATGCGTCCAGGTTGGCAACTGGGGACATCGCCTTTTAATATATGCAAATCGGTACCGCAGATGGTTGTTTTGCTTAGTCTTACTATCGCATCTGTCGGCGCCATGATTTCTGGCTTTGCCCGGTTTTCGAGGGTTTTTTGCCCTGGGCCTTGATAAATAAAAGCTTTCATGAGCTACTTTCAATGGTAGAGACAGTGAATGAGTGGATGACGATTGGAAAGCGAGTCACGCCGTAGTCGGACAAAGGAACATAGCGCTTTAATGCGCCCCCCATCATCACGAGGGAGCAAGCATTTAACTGTTCGGTACCGCGCATAGCTGCAAATGAGCTAGGTTCGCTGCCACACAGACCACCCGATGCTATAAGCGCACTGTATTCAAGAGTATCGCCATATCTGGAGAATGCACACACCATCTATAGACATTCGCCAGTTAAAGATATTGATATAGATCAAGCAAGCGATTGTTGAATACGGCTTTAATCATTGAGCAGTTGCTGAGTTTCACATACTCATGTCTGGACTGACTGAAATTGGCGGTCTTGGCGGACGCAGGAATTGAGAGGATAAGATGTCATCACCACTACAGCAAACAGTTGCAGTGAAGGCGCACAAAATGAAGTTGCGCCCCCATATGAAACTAGAGCCTGCTGCCCGGGCGATACTGGAAAATTGTCTTGAACAAATTCAGGACAATCATTCAGCAATCAAAGCTGGAGCAGATCCTGATTGCGTTCGCCAAATGCATGTCGGCCTGCGTCGTTTACACTCAGCATTAAAAGTATTTGATCATTCGGTTCGCGTACCTGACACACTGCAAGCAGAGTTGGATTATCTATCGAAAAAATTAGGCGAGGCGCGCGATTGGCAGGTGTTTTCTAGTTGTACCCTTGTCACAATCCAAACCATCGCCCCGGCAGAGGCAAAGCTATCTGGCTTGCAACAGGCAGCTTTGTTGATAGCAAACAAAAAGCAAACAAAAATTTATACCGCACTGAAAAGCCGTCGCTCAGAGTGCCTGATATCTGCATTATCCGCCTGGCTTGAGCAGCCTACATTAATTGAAACAGCTAAATCTCTCAAGAATAAAAATCCCACTACGGCATTAATTTCATTTGCACAGGAAATTTTATTTCATCAGCAAAAGAATTTACTCAAGCGTGGCAAAAAATTATTTAAAGCAGAAGCTGACGCAGATCCGCGTACAAGTCATCAATTTAGAATTGCCATCAAGAATGCGCGTTACCCATGCAATTTTTTTGAGAATTTATTTGTTGAAAAAGATATCAATGCATATATAAATTCTTTAAGTAACCTGCAGGATATTCTGGGAAGTATCAATGATGGTGCAGTTGCGGGGCAATTACTGCAAGTTATAAATGAGCGCCAGAGTGATCATAGAGCGGGCAGCAATTTTGCCTTGGGCTACCTGATGTCTCAAGATCAACTGCAACAGCAGAAACTGCGGTCAGCCTGGAAGAAGTTTAAGAATATCCATTTACCAGAACTCAAATAAACGCACACACAAGTTCCGGTGGATAAAAGTATCTCAATATATAAAATTTAAGGTACAGCGCATTTAGTCAATCCGCTGCAGCTCAGCCATCACCGCATTTTGTATGCTTTCCATAGTTTTGTCTTTTTGCATTTTTTGCAGGATGGCAGTCAACATCGGCACCAGCGCTTCGTGTTTCTTGTTGAGATAGTGAAATACCGGAAACGTAGCCAATGGCGGCATCAATATGGTGACATCCGTTTGTTTCATTTCAGCCAAGGCCGCCAGGCCAGATATGCGATTTGCCACGACAATATCTGAGCGGCCCAGTAACATTTTTTGAAATGCCTGGCGTACCGTAGGTGCTGCTTCCAGCTTCATTCCCACCGTGTTCTGTTCGATAATTTTAATGCCCCGGACAAAACCTATCGTATAGGGGCGCAAGCTCTCCCAGCTGTTGACAAGAAAATGCGTACCATTGGTAAAAATAACAATTTCATAGGTCAGCAATGGGACTGGCACAATGACCAGATTAGGATAATCTCTTTCCATTCCTAGCTTGCGGTACAACTCGCCGTCCATTTCTGCATTGTTTGCACTGCGCAAGGAACGCTCGCCGGGTAGATAATGGACACTCAAATGCAAACCCAATTTACGGTAAGCAGTGTCAATAATTTTCTCAACGATGAGCGTAGCGGGATCTTTTTCAATCAGGGTAGAAATTTGCAGGGTCTTGCTTTCTTGCGCCAGGGCATTGAAAGATGCCAAGCATGACAAGAAAGCGAGTTGCAATACAGTTCGTCTTTGCATGCCCGGCTCCCGTTATCTTCTATTTATACTCGTCATTCATCATCCTTTATACAGCATAGGACAAATTTTGATCAAGCACATACAGGTTTCATCAATGTGCTCTGAGATACTGGACACTTTGGGTGATCAACACCGTACATTATTAGTGTGATGCTGTACTCGTTTAGCCCCTGTTTGGTGCGGTAAGAAGCGGGGTGTCTCTTTAATTCTGGCCGATTCGTTCACTATGTAAGACACTTTGTTTCAAGTTCACCATGCTGATTTGCACTGAAAATTGACCCACGTTTAGCACACAATCCTACTTATCTTGATGAGTAGGGAGCAGGAGTGATTGACGTGGCATTACTAGGTAGTAGTCGACGCTGGCACATTCGTGACCAGATTCCATTACAGGAGATCACCAGGCGGCTGGGCATCTCTCGCAACACTGTCCGACGCTATCTGCGCTCTGAAGTCACAGAGCCTGCCTATGCGGAGCGAAAAACAGCCAGTGACATCGACAAATATGCAATACAGCTTTCAAGCTGGCTTAAAACCGCAGCGGGTAAAAATCGTAAACAGCGACGAAGCTTAAAGCAGCTTCATCTCGATTTGAAAGAACCGGGATTTAAAGGGTCGTATACAGGGTGGCCGCCTTCGCCAGGAAGTGGAAGGTGGATCAAACTGACAGGGTCAATTCAGCTAGCAAACGCACAGCTCCATTTTTGTTTAGTGCAATTGTGGGCATACTTGATGCTGCATCAATCGAAGCGCCTAAATAGCAGATGGATAACGTTTGCAATACACTTCCTTTTAATAAAATAACTATTTGAGCGGGTAGGAAGTAGTATTGAAGATATACAAAAAAACTCAGTTGCCTTGCGATTTCTATGAATATGTAAACGCCCAAGTACTGAGCGAGTGAAATAAAAAAGGCCTGCAGTGCATGCAGGCTTTTAATGAGCGGAGGAGAAAATACAATACTCCGTGACTCACTCAAATAAATCGAAACCTTGTCGCGCCATCATCGCTAAGTCGTCAACGTTGACTCCCTCTGAAAAAACAACATACATTACGCGATTCACGTAGTAGGTGATCATCGAAATACCATCTCACTTTTCAAGGCAGAAATCTCAGCTTCTGCGGCAAGAATCTCAACTTCTGTGGCACTTTACGTGAGACATCAAGATGACATAAGCAGCTCAATTAAACTGACTAAAGTCTGGTTTCCGCTTCTGGAAGAAGGCTGTAAATGCCTCTTTCGCTTCTGGCGCATTCAACATCGCCGAGAAGTATTTGTTCTCTTCTGTCATCTTGGCACTGATGGCAGCGGGTTGGTTGCCTTTCATCAGCCGTTTGGTGGCGCGTATGGATGCGGCTGGCAGTGCTGCCAGTTTGGCTGCCTGTTGCTGGGAGTAAGGCAATAATGCTTCCAGTGGCAAGACTTTATTGACGAAGCCGATTTCAAAAGCTTCTGCAGCGGTGAAGGCTTCGCCCAGCATGAGTTTTTCTGCGGCGCGTTGATAGCCGACGATTTGCTGGAATATCATGCTGGAGGCAAATTCAGGGCACAGGCCAAGCTGGGTGAACGGCATCGACAATTTGGCGTTCTCGGCCAGGTAAATCATGTCGCAATGCATGAGTAGCGTGGTGCCTATGCCGACTGCTGCGCCGGAGACGGCGGCAATCACCGGCTTGCCAGACTCGTTCAGTGCCTGCATGAATTGATAGACGGGTGGCACGGCGTCTGGCTCAGCCAGACTGCGTGCGTTTTTCATGAAGTCTTCAAGATCATTACCGGCAGTGAAAATTTCTGGCTTGCCGGTGATGAGGATGGCGCGTACTGCCACATCTGTTTCCGCATCGCGCAGTGCATCCGCCATGGCCTGGTACATGGCCTGGGTGATGGCGTTTTTCTTTTCTGGACGATTGAAGTTGATCGTCAAAATTCCATTTTCTTTGTGGGTCAGGATATCCATTGTTATAGTCTCTTCATTATCAGGGATTGATCAGGTAGATTGTGGCGCAGTGTTCAGCCATTGTAAGGCTTGCTGCCAAAGTGTGTTGCGGAACTGTGGGCGGAAAAAGCCGAAATGCCCGATGCGCTTGGCATCCACTTCCTTTGGATTGATGTAACGCCGCTCAACCGTGGCATTGCTGTAGTAGTCATGCATGCTATCTATGCTGCGGCGGCTCATCATTTCATCATCGGTAAAGCTCATGCAGAGTATGGGCTTGTGGATCTTATGGTGGCCGGTTTGCATGGGGCTGCCATCTTTCTCCACGAAATATTCAGGGCTGCGGCACCAGCGTGACCATTGGTAAATCACGCCCTTGGGCAAATCGCCGACCTTGCGCATTTTTTTACCGGGGAAGTAACCCCAGATACGGGTATATAAAGGCACGAGAAAATACCACATGAGCCAGACAAAGCGTTTCAACTGCGGCGAATTGTCGCGCCAGTAGCCGCTGCCGCAACCTACGGTCAGCATACCATCGATGAGATGGTTATCAGGTACCAGGCCAGGCAGTTGCCCGCCGAGCGAGTGGCCGACGATGAGCAGGGGGACATCGGGTTGCCATTCCTTGGCAGTTTTCAGGGCGGCATTGTAGTCACGCTCTGCCCAGACCAGGATGTCTGCATCGAAGCCACGTAAAGAATTGCGGTATTGCACGGGGATGGATTCACCCATGCCGCGGTAATCAAAACTCAGTACGGCAATGCCATTCTCTGCCAAAAATTCGGCAAAGGGTTCATAGAAATTCTGCTTCACGCCCATGGCCGCTGGCATGACGACCACTGATTTTATTGCGCTTGTGGGTGTAAATTTTTTTGCTGTCAGCGAGGTATCGTCAGCGGTAATAATTTGTATCGTCTCCATCACAGCTCCTTAAAAAAAAGCCGCGCAGTTTCAGTCTGCGCGGTTTAATTTTATTCAGGCAAACACGAAGAATTACATGCGTTCAAAAATACCGGCAGCGCCCATACCTGTACCTACGCACATGGTGACCATGCCGTATTTGAGGTTGTTGCGATGCAGGGCATGGATAGTCGTTGCAGAACGGATCGCGCCAGTTGCACCCAGTGGATGGCCCAGGGCAATCGCGCCGCCCATAGGGTTGACCTTGGATGGGTCCAGGCCCAGGTCTTGTACCACGGCCAGGGATTGTGCTGCAAAGGCTTCATTCAATTCAAACCAGTCGATCTGGTCTTGCGTGATGCCAGCGGCACGGCATGCTGCCGGGATGGCTTCTTTAGGACCGATACCCATGATTTCTGGTGGTACGCCGCGTACTGCGAAAGAAGCAAAACGTGCCAGTGGCGTCAGGTTGAATTCTTTCAGGATTTTTTCGCTGACGAGGATCAGGGCACCAGCACCGTCAGAAGTTTGTGAGCTGTTACCTGCAGTAACGCTGCCTTTGGCGGCGAATACGGGTTTCAGTTTTGCCAGGCCTTCGATGGAGGTATCTGGACGTGCACCTTCATCACGGCTAACGGTACGGGTTTTCAGTTCGATTTCGCCCGTTGCCAGGTTAGGCACACGGTCGATGATATCGACAGAAGTAGTCTCAGCATCGAAATAACCAGCGTTTTGCGCAGCGATGGCACGTTGGTGCGATTGCAGGGCAAACGCATCTTGAGCTTCACGGGATACTTTCCATTGCTGGGCCACTTTTTCTGCTGTCAGGCCCATGCCGTAGGCCATGCCTACGTTTTCGTCTTTCAGGATAGCCATGTTCATCGATGGATTATTACCCATCATAGGGACCATGGACATGGATTCAACACCGCCAGCGATCATCACGTCAGCCTGGCCGACGCGGATGCGGTCTGCCGCCATCGCAACAGCAGTGATGCCGGATGCGCAATAGCGGTTGATGGTGACGCCACCGATGCTGTTAGGTAAACCTGCCAGCAAGATGCCCATACGCGCCAGGTTCAGGCCTTGCGGGCCTTCAGGGAAAGAGCAACCGATGATCGCATCTTCCGCCAGTTTAGGATCAAGATTAGGCACTTGTGCAAAAGCAGATTGCAGTACGCGCACCAGCAAGTCATCAGGGCGGGTGTTACGGAACATGCCACGACCAGATTTGCCGATCGGGGTACGGGTAGCAGAGACGATGTAGGCGTCTTGGAGTTGTTTAGTCATTTTTGATTACCTCAATTCGTTAAGGTCAGCTCAGGCTCACTCTTCAAAAACCTCTCACCACAGAGGCACAGAGACACAGAGGAAAAACGGAGAAATTCAAAACAACAGGGTGTTCTCTGTGCCATCTCTGTGTCTCCGTGTCTCGGTGTCCAAGGGTTTTTGGTCTGTAAGCCTTTCTATTTAGTTACGGACTGGCTTGCCAGTTTGCATCATGCCCATAATGCGCTCTTGTGTTTTTGGATGATTCAGCAATTCCATAAACGCTTTGCGCTCCATGTCGAGCAACCATTGTTCGCTGACCAGGCTGCCATTATCGATGTCGCCACCGCTGACCACTTCGGCAATCATTTTGCCCAGTTTGAAATCATGTGCAGAGATGAACCCGCCATCACGCATATTGATCAGTTGTGCCGCAATTGTGGCGATCCCATGGCGGCCAGTGACTGGCACCAGTTTGCGCATCGGTGCGCGGTAACCGGCATCAAACATGGCGCGTGCCTCAACTTTGGCAACGTGCAACAATTCATAAGGGTTGAAGACGATGACATCATCCGCAGACAAATAACCCATCTTCTGTGCTTCCAGCGCAGACTTGGATACCGCGGCTGTGGCTGCATTGGTGAAGTAGTTTTTCAGGAATTGCAGCAAATCTGTGCCTTTGGCATCTGCCGCTGCACGTACTGCTGCTTCTTTCAAACCACCACCGCCAGGAACCAGGCCTACGCCAACTTCTACCAGACCGATGTAAGACTCGATGGATGCCACACGTTTGGCTGTGTGCATCATCAATTCGCAACCACCACCCAGTGCCAGGCCAGAAACAGCCGCAACCACAGGAATGTTCGCGTATTTCAAAGCCTGATGCACATTTTGCAGGCGGGAGATCGCTGGCTCGATTGCTTTGACACCACCGGACATGAACAAAGGCAGCATGGCTTGCAAGTCAGCGCCGGCAGAGAAGGCACCGCCATCCGCTGCATCTGCACTCCAGATAACCAGACCCTTGAAGTTCTTCTCGGCTTCAGCAATGGCTTTTTCCATGCCTTCGATCACGCCTGGGCCAATCACATGCATCTTGGTTTTCAGTGACAGGACCAGTACGTCGTCATTCTGATGCCAGATACGGACAGATTCATCTTCAAAGAAAGTCGTGCCGGCAGTTGCGCCAGTTGCCACGCCTGTACCCAGTACTGGTGCACGGAAGGCTTGACGGTCGTACACAGCCAATGTGGAACGTGGCACGTAAGTGCTGCTCGCTGGCGACCAGGAACCTTCGGCAGTATGCACGCCCGTGCGGCCATCAAATACCCATGCTGGCAACGGTGCATTGCACAGCGCCTTGCCTGCATCAATATCTTCCTTGACCCAGCCAGCCACTTCTTGCCAGCCAGATGCCTGCCAAGTTTCGAACGGGCCTACATTCCAGCCAAAGCCCCAGCGCATCGCAAAGTCGATGTCGCGTGCATTGTCGGCTATCGTTGCGCCATGCACGGCGATATAATGGAAGGCATCACGGAAAATCGCCCACAGGAACTGTGCCTGTACATTGGTCGATTCACGCAGGGTCTTCATTTTCTTGACCGGGTCTTTTTCTTTGAGCATACGGGCGACAACGTCGTCAGCCTTGGCGCCGCCTGTCACATATTGTGCGGTAGCGAAGTCCAGGCGCTGGATATCCTTGCCAACTTTTTTGTAAAAGCCTGCACCGGATTTTTGCCCCAATGCACCTGCAGCAACCAGTTTGGCCAGCACTTCAGGAGTTTTGTAGACAGCAAAGAAAGGATCATCCGACAGATTGTCTTGCATGGTCTTGATGACATGGCCCATGGTATCGAGACCAACGACGTCAGCAGTACGGAAAGTACCGGAAGAAGCACGGCCCAGTTTTTTGCCTGTCAAGTCATCGACGACATCGACAGTCAGACCAAATTTTTCTGCTTCATAAATCGTTGCCAGCATGCCGAAAATACCGACGCGGTTGGCGATGAAGTTAGGTGTGTCTTTGGCGCGGACGACGCCTTTGCCCAGTGTCGTTGTCAGGAAGCCTTCGAGCTGGTCGATGATTTCTGGACGGGTCGCAACGGTAGGGATCAATTCCACCAGGTGCATATAGCGCGGTGGGTTGAAGAAATGCACGCCGCAGAAACGGGCTTTCAGCTCTGCATCAAAGCCATCAGACAGGGCTGTGATGGACAGGCCGGAAGTATTGGATGCAAAAATCGCATTTGGTGCAATGTGCGGGGACACTTTTTTGTACAGATCATGTTTCCAGTCCATGCGTTCTGCAATGGCTTCGATGATCAGGTCGCAACCGGCCAGCACGTCGAGGTTGTCCTCGTAATTGGCGACTTGGATCAGGGCTGCGTCATCTTTGTTGCCCAGTGGCGCAGGATTCAACTTTTTCAGGTTCTCGATAGCACGCAGGACGATGCCGTTCTTAGGGCCTTCCTTGGCTGGCAGATCAAACAGGACGACAGGCACTTTTGCATTGATGCAGTGGGCGGCGATTTGCGCACCCATCACGCCAGCGCCCAGAACGGCGACTTTTTTAACGATGAAATTGGTCATTTTTAACCTCAAGAGTTTCGCGCCAGCCCATCCACATGGGATGGCGCGAATGTTTGATTAGAACAAGTCAGCTTCGAGTGACAACAGGTTGGCAGAGCCAGAACGTGCCTGACGGATCAGCATCGCTGTTTCCGGGTACAGGCGGGCAAAATAGAAACGTGCCGTTGCCAGTTTGGAGACATAGAACTTGTCGCCAGAATCTTGTTTTTCAAGAGCGATTTTTGCCATTTGTGCAAAGAAATAGCTGTACACCAGATGACCGACTACGCGCAGGTAAGGTACCGCAGCAGCACCGACTTCATCTGGATTCTGGAAGGCTTTCATGCCGATTTCCATGGTCAGCTTGGTGACTTTGTCGCCCAGCTCAGCCAAAGGTGTGATGAATTCTGCCAGTGCTTCGTTGGTGCCATTGGCTTCAACAAAAGCCTGTACCTTGGCACCAAACTTGCGCAGTTTTGCGCCGTTGTCCATCAGGATTTTACGACCCAGCAAATCCAGGGACTGAATCGTATTCGTGCCTTCATAAATCATGTTGATACGGGCGTCACGTACATACTGCTCCATGCCCCATTCAGCGATAAAGCCGTGGCCGCCGTAGACTTGCAGACATTCAGACGTTGCAGTCCATGCATTGTCCGTGATGAAGGCTTTGATGACTGGGGTCAGC
Source organism: Undibacterium sp. Ji42W (assembly GCF_049340405.1). NCBI lineage: Bacteria > Pseudomonadati > Pseudomonadota > Betaproteobacteria > Burkholderiales > Oxalobacteraceae > Undibacterium > Undibacterium sp. Ji42W. The sequence continues at coordinate 51,931 of NZ_JBMPOV010000005.1, read as the reverse complement.
AAGGCGACTTCGTCAGCGCAATCCTTACGGACTTGTTCGTCAGGATGGTTGAATTCTTTATCCAGTTGCAGGGCAACGTAGGAACAGAATGCGCGTGCGCCTTCAGCATAGGCTTTAGCTGTCAACAGCATGCGGCGTACGTCAGCATGAACGATGATAGGGTCAGCTGGCTTGTCCGGTGCTTTAGGACCAGACAGGCTGCGCATCTGGATGCGGTCTTTAGCGTAGACCAGGGCATTTTGATAAGCGACTTCAGTCAGGCCCAAGCCTTGCATGCCCACGCCCAGACGTGCGGCATTCATGAACACGAACATCGCGTTCAAACCTTTATGCGGGCCACCGATGAGCCAGCCAGTTGCGCCATCCAGGTTCATCTGGCAAGTGGAATTGCCGTGGATGCCCATTTTTTCTTCGATCGCGCCGCAGAAAATAGGATTGCGTTCACCGATGCTGCCATCTGCATTCGACAGGAATTTAGGAACGATGAAGAGGGAAATACCTTTCGAGCCTTCTGGTGCGCCCGGCAAACGTGCCAGCACCAGATGGATAATATTTTCAGCCATATCATGTTCACCGGCAGAGATGAAAATCTTTGCACCTGTGATTTTGTAGCTGCCATCAGCCTGTGGCTCGGCTTTGGAACGCAGCATGCCCAGGTCAGTGCCGCAATGTGGCTCGGTCAAGCACATAGTGCCAGTCCAGTCGCCAGAGATCAGCTTGGGCAGGTACAGGGATTTTTGTTCTGGTGTGCCGTGCTCATGGATACATTCATAGGCACCATGGGACAAACCCGGATACATCGACCATGCCTGGTTGGATGAATTCAACATTTCATAGAAAGAATTGTTGACCACCAGTGGCAAGCCCTGTCCACCGAATTCCGGGTCGCAAGACAATGCAGGCCAACCAGCTTCCACATATTGTTTGTAAGCTTCTTTAAAGCCTTTTGGTGTGGTGACTGTGTGGTTGGTCTTGTCGTGGTGGCAGCCTTCGCGGTCACCGGAGTGATTCAGTGGGAACAATACATTGGCAGTGAACTTGCCGCCTTCTTCCAAAATCTGGTTGATGATGTCGCCATCAACATCAGCATGCTTAGGCAGCTGTTTCAATTCTTCTTCTACATTCAACAGCTCATGCAACACGAACTGCATATCACGCAATGGAGCGATATATTGACCCATGATTTTCTCCTGACGGCAAAGTTAAAACGGTAAATGTGGATACTAAATTTTTACGGCGGCGCTAATTCAGGCTGTGGCCTGTACCGGCGCGTAATACTCGATCATTCGTTCAAATCCGACTTCGGCACGACCTACACTGCCCGGCTTGCGCAAAAAGCGCGCATCATGGTGCAGGGCTAATATGAGGCCATACATCTCATACACAATCTGTTCAGGTTCGACATCCTCACGCAAGTGGCCCAGTTGTATCGCCTGTGCTGCGGCGCGGTGCAAGGCACCCTGCCACGCATGGACCATGCCGACCAGTTCATCCCTGATGGGCCCTGCCCTGTCATCGTATTCAGCCGCACCGCTAATGTAGATACAGCCCGATGCAATCTCTACCGTGACGCGCTTGACCCATAAGGCAAACATGGACTGCAAACGCGGCAAGCCACGTTCTTCTTTCATGCTTGGATAAAACACCTCTTGCTCGAAATGATGGTGGTACAGCTTCAGCACTTCGATCTGTAAATCTTCACGCGAACCGAAATGGGCGAACACGCCAGACTTGCTCATGTTCATCTTGTCGGCCAGCAAACCTATGGTCAGCCCCTCGATGCCATCCCGGCTGGCAGCGTCCAGGGCTACGTCGAGAATGGCGGCGCGGGTCAGTTCCCCCTTGCGCATGAATTTTGATGTCATATTCATATTACATTGATTGTGTTGAAAAGATTCATGTCTGCCCGCAGCGAAACATATGAGTGAAGCAAAAAATGATGCAAACAAATGAATTTATCGAACGCTCGTACTATTATGCACAGCGCCTTAAAAGTCAAACCAGATTGCGTCTTTAGAGGAGAGTATCTATATCAGGACTTACGCAAAACCGCCCAAGCTGCGTTACAGCGCCCGCATTTATCAAATTAGGTACTAAAGTACCGTCTTCGTCGCTGCGGTGGTTTGGGAATTCAGACAACATGTTGTCTGCCAACGTAACGAACTGCCCTTGAAGGACAGTTTCCTCGAGCCTAGCTCTTGCTGGGACAATTTTGCGTAAGTCCTGATTGCTTTGCCTCCTGCGCTTTCGTTTTTTTGTTTTCTGCTTAGTCCTGGCTCATTCCTGGCTTATTCATGATTATGCGTCTGGTCCAGCTGTCTTCTGTCGCGCTTGGTTGGTCTGGTTGTCAGCTTCGCTGTCGGTTCACGGAAATACTTTCTGTCTTCTGCCACTTTGGCGCGTTTTGCAGCACTCTCAGCGGTTTCCTCATACATGGTCTGGGCGATGGTCGCCGAGCTACGGGTTTCCAGTATGCGCAATACCCTGACCTGCCATACCTGCTCAGCCTGCTGCACCTCAATCAGGTCGCCAACTTTTACGTTATGGGCAGGCTTGACGCGCTGTTCATTTTGCAAAGCGCGGCCCAGCTCTACGGCATTGGTTGCCAGGCTGCGGGTTTTAAAGAATCTGGCTGCCCATAGCCATTTATCGATACGGGTGGTGTCACTCATGAAGGATGTCGCTTTTCTTTACAGGGATATAGGCCACGACTATCCAGTATGGCCCTAAAAAATACGTTCATTCTATTTTGATGCAATGTATGGCAGCTGTCAGGCAAATACAAGGCATTTTTGCCCAATGTTTGTGCATACAACAAAGCGTGCCATTAAGTTGAGCTATGTTGCAGTGCGCATAGACAATAAACTGAACGACCGTACAATTCGGCAAAGTTTGTATTAATTTATTGACATTCACATGCTTCCCCAATTTGGTCGGATCAGCTCATGAGCTCTGTTGAAGAACTAAGTGGAAAAAAACGCGCAATTCTCATTGCCGCAGAGAAATGCTTTGCCGCCCAAAGCTATGAAGGCGTGTCCATACGTGACATCGCCCACGAGGCTAATGTACCCATCGCCCTGATTGGTTATTATTTTGGTGCAAAGAATGAGTTGTATCACGCCATCTATGAACATCACAGCGGCTATATCGCCGAACGGCTGAATGGCTTGCGCCACGCTCGCACGCATAGTGCACCCGGCACGACACTTGAAGCCATCATCGCCGCCTTTGTGTTACCGGTATTAAAACTCAATGAAAAAGCCGAAGGCGCAAACTTTTCACGCATGGTCATGCGCGGTGTCATTGACCAGCATGAGGCCAGCGAGCGCATCACACGAGAATTCTACGACCCCATGGCACGCGAATTCATCGCCGCCCTGCACGATGCCCTGCCCCATGCCACCGCTGACAGCGTCTACTGGAGTTATCAGTTCGCTCTTGGTGCCCTATTGCACCATGTGGTAGATACCCGCATAGAGCGCCTGTCTGACGGCTTGTGCCCGGCCAGACAGGCTGACCTGGCGGCACCTTATCTGCTGCGCTTTATCACTGATGGCATCAAGGCAGCCACGCGGGTGGGCTGAAGCACTGGCCTGTGTCACAATGCAGGCCAAACGGACTCGCATGCAGACAAATGGAAGCCATCATCTTCATAGGATTACAGGCCAGTGGTAAATCTTCTTTTTACAAAGAACACTTTTTCAATAGCCATCTGCGTATCAGCAATGATTTGCTGAAAACCAAAAACCGCCAGCAACGCCTGCTGGATTTTTGTTTTGACTCCGGCATGCCGTTTGTCATTGACAACACCAATCCAACAAGAAAAATCCAGGCTAGCTATCTGGAACAGATCAAGGCCAGGCAATGGCCAGTGATTGCGTATTACTTCAAGACTGATCTCGATAGAGCGCTGGCATGGAATAGCCAGCGGCAAGGCAAAGAACTTATACCCAAGGTCGGCATACTGGATACGCATAAAAAACTAGAAATCCCCGATGATGACGAGGGCTTTGATCGCGTGTATTACGTCGATTTTATGGATGGCAAATTAACTGCCACTGATTGGAAAAAATGAAGTTTGATGAACTGGAAAACCTCATGCGCGGCTATGAAACGGCACATGACGACTACGTCCCCATCGGGACGTATATGGTCGCCCGCATGGATGGCCGCGGTTTTACTCGCCTGACCAAAGAAACCTGTGCATTTGAAGCGCCATTTGACATCAGGTTCCGCGATCTGATGGTGGAAACCTGTAAACATCTGATGAATTGCGGCTTCAAGGTCATTTATGCCTATAACCAGAGCGATGAAATTCTTTGCTGTTTGACCTGCATATCAATGCCTTTGGTCGCAAATTAAGAAAATACAATTCCCTGTTGGCAGGTGAAGCCTCGGCCAAATTCAGCCTCATGCTGGGTCAGGTCGCCGCCTTCGATTGCCGCATCTGCTAGTTACCCTCTCAGAATCTGGTCGTCGATTATTTTCGCTGGCGCAATGAAGATGCCAACAGAAATACCCTGAATGCGCATTGCTACTGGCAGCTCAGGAAAGAAGGTAAATCGCAAAACGAAACCACCAGCTTCATAGAAGGCAAGTCACTGGCCGACAAAGAAGCTTTACTGCAAAGCAGGGATATCAATTTCAAGACTCTGCCGCTATGGCAAAAACGCGGCACTGGCCTGTACATGGTCGAAGAAGAAAAAATTGGCTTTAATCCGAAAGAAAAAAAAGAAGTCATCAGCACAAGAAAAGTCTTGAAGACAGACTATGAATTGCCGCAGGGGGACACATATAGTGAATTCTTGTGGCATCTTATAAGCAGCCAAAGTACTTGATCTTGCATCATCAAATTTATCAGGAAAAAAAATGACTCAAGAATCCTATCAAGAGCAGATGAACTATTGGCTAGATTTATGGAAAAAAGGGGAACCTGTATTACCCCTTTTGATATCAGTATGTGAAGAAGGTATTGCAAAAACAGGTGAGACAAGTTTTTTCTCGAATGCTCCAATTGAGGTACAGGAGCGCATACTCGAAGATATCCAGCTCTTTCGACAACATGGGTCCTGGGTGTTTTTTATAGTGGGAGGAAACTTCTATCATGACAAAACCAAGGAAATGGAGAAAGTGGTAGAGATACTTGAAACGGGCAACTTGATCGATAAAGAAGCCATTCACGTATTGCCATTACCAAATGCAATAGAGGGCGTTACGTTCATTCATGGTGGAGAACTTTTGCAAGAAGTACTGAACTATGATCCCAAACTAAGCGATTGCAGTTTTACAGAATTCTCAATACGACAAACTATCCCTCATTATTCTGCAAAGTACATAGCAGAATTCACAATCCTGGTCGAACACTTCGTGCGCAATTACCTAGACGAGGGAAAATTTGAACGGATATTGGTTTCACGATGGGCAGCGAGTTTTGCACTCACAGATGCAATTCAACAAGCAGCTCAGTTGGAAAAAATATTTTCCCCTACAATGTCTATCGAGAAACAGAAAATTGGTAGCCGACATTACTACGAAGTCAGGTTAAATGATTTCTTTGGGCACTCTACGGTTTTTCTTTGCAAGGGAATTAAACTTGTAAAATTAGAACAGTTGAAAATCGATGTCGAGAACTGCTCAGACTAATAACAGATGCCGAATGACCACCACGATAGCGGGACACAGCAAATCCCCTTTTAAGCCTATTTGCTGGCCCCCATGTTTGCGCCGCTTGCCTGGTTGCTCACAGCTGTGGACACATGCTTTTATGAACGGGGACTGAGTCTGGGTGCATTTGGCATGCAGTTCCTGTTCACGCTGTTCTTAATGCTTGGTTCCTATGCATTGTGCACACCTTTGCTGCATATCTGGACGGGGCTGGTGCGCAAGCCACAAAAAAGCAAATACGCAGGATTTATAGTTGCCGCAATCGCTGCACTGATACTGGGCGTATTATATGCACAAGCAAAATTTCAGTACGCCAAACACTCCACACAACATCTGGTGTATCTGGCTTTCATGCTGTTCACCAGCCTGGGCACGTTTACGAGTTTGAAAAACCTGTTCTCACCAGCAAATCAAAACAACTACCCTGTCAGTCTGGCATGGCTGAGCAAACAACCCAGCGTCTGGGGCTTATTTTCATTATTCAAAGCTGCGCTGGCGCTGCTCATCATTTGCCCAACAAATTATGTGAATTCACTGCCACCCCAGAATTTTAATTTCTCCAGTTTTTTTAACTTTTTATATAAACAGGGAAATTTTGCTGAAGAAGCATTTGCAGCATCTGTCTTTGATATCAATCCGGGACATTTCCTGGCCTGGTGTACATACAGCGCTATCATACTGGCTGTAGCGGCAATAGCATCTGCACTACAGGCCAAAATACAGGGTGAAGATTCTTTGTACCGTGCAGCAGGCTGCGTCTGCGGTGCGCTTACGCTGACCGTTTTTGATCCCAGGCTGGCGGTGTATGCAGGGCTTACTTATGGTGTTGCTTCGTATCTTCTGGAACTTAAAACGGCAAAACAGAGATTTACTCAAGCCCCAACTATCCAGCCTTCCAGCACATCAAATTCTGGCAAGCCATAATTCTGATCCCGCCTCTGCCAGGCCCAAGTAGCCAGTAACGTGTATAGCACGGCACAAAGTCAATCACCGGGCATCTGATTGCAATAAGCAATCGCTCACGTCAAGTCTTCAATGCGAGTCCGCATGAACCTTTATCAAATACCTGGAATCTGCACAATCTCGTTGCTACCTTCATCCCAATCTGAAGGCATCCAGACCCCCGAATATCTGGGATGTGCTTTTATGCGCTGCTTGATCAAGCCCGCTTGCTTCAGCAGACCGGATGCTTTTTCGTCATACTGATTGCTTCTTAGTAAAAGTTCATAAGCATATTGCTCAAATGCTTCTGCATTGAAATGCGCTATTTCCCGTAATTTTTCAAACAAAATATCGATGAAATCAACAGGTAGTTTTTGCAGCAAGTCACATTCCAGGACACATAAAATATCAATCAAGTCCTTTGCTGCCCGACCATACACTCGAAGCAGAAACTGATTTTTATCTTTGTCATTCAAATATTCTCTAACCCCTCTCCTTAACAGATTATCTTTTGAAATTGGAGGAAAATCTTCTAAGGTAAGCCTGGATCGACTATCTAAAAAATCTCTGCCCTTTTGAGTAGAAATTGTCATTCCGGGTTGAAAATAAATTTCGTTTTCTTTTACAAATGCGTCTCTTGCATCAGAAGATTTCCGGTAGAGATCAAACTCAGCTCTGGAAGAACGCAAGAAAACCGGTCGCGTTACTCCCAGCGCCTGATGCATAAAACTGGTAGAAATGGCGAGAAATTCTCTTAGTTTCGTGATGAACTCAGACTTAAGTTGAAAATCAAAGCCCGCCCTCAATGCGATCGACGCATCCAATATTTTTGTCAATCTAGAAAGTATACGGCTGCGCTGAGCCTCACTTACCAAGTGAGAGACTGATTCTGCATGACGCGTACCAAACCGAAGATCTATATACTCCAGACAAACAATTGCCAAGGCTCTTTTCTTTCCAGAAAAATCGTCTCTGCAATATTCGTCTATGTGAATCTCAGATTCTATTTTTTCGAAATTATCGAATGCGCGCCGGTAAAGAGTGTGTAAAGACGGATCTTCAAACAATAAGCCAGCTGCGTAAAATACCTCATAAGATCTATGGTATGGGCCCATATCATTGATACTTGCATCAATGCAGGCAATAAAATCTCTATTTTTTTGTAAGCCAACAATCCATGCCGCGACTCTACTAGATTGCGAGCCATCAAATCCTAAAGCCATGCTATCGACATGATCATGTGCAAACATGTCAAGAATATGTTCATCTTCAATGACAGTCAGCAAATACCTGGCGCGATTTACAAATACATCGAAATCCAGGAATGGGGAAGTAAACAATTTTGGGCCAAACAAATCACTTCTAAGGAAAACGTACGCATATTCCCTAACCAAATCATGCGGGTTAAATTTCAATTGAGTCATTAAAAATTGATTCCATATTTGAAATGCAAAATATCCTACTCTTATGTTTCATGCCACCTGATCAGCCCCAACTATCCAGCCTTCCAGCACATCAAATTCTGGCAAGCCATAATTCTGATCCCGCCTTTGCCAGGCCCAGGCTGCCAGCAACATGCATAGCACGGCATCGAGCAGATCGGCGCTGCCGTCTTCTATCAGTTCTATTTTGTAGTTTCCCAAATCCAGCTTGAGTTTCCAGGGTGTCGCTCCCGCTTCCAAAGCGCTGACGATGAGCTCCCGCGCTTGCTGACGTGCGGGTGTTTGCTTGCTCTTGTCATCGCTTTTATATGAGGCCTTGGTGATGCTGCGTGCCACCATGCCGGGGTAGGCTTCGAGGGCGATGCGTTGCGGGTCGCCGTTGTGCATGCCGGGGATGCTGACGCCGGCGTCCAGCAAGCGCGGGGATCCTGCGTGCAGCATGTAGGCTACCGGAGGATTCACCCATTTCATCGACGGTGATGATCCAGCGGGCATGTCCGTTGCCCTGTGGGCAAATTTATTGCCAACTGCGCGTGCATCGCAAAAGGCCTTGAATTGCAGGCGTAATTCCGCACGAGTCTGCGTTTGCATATGGCGCATCAGGTCTGGCCAGCTTGTCGGCCAGTGCAGATGCTCTACCAGTTCGCGCGGCAGCGAAAATGGTAAATCAAAACCGGCCAGCCAAGGGCCAGGTTGCATGAGCCAGTTATCAAAAGCGGTGAAGTCACTGAGTGTTTGCAGGAATTCCAGACGCAGTATATCGCCTTGCATCTGACCACTGGCAATCGTGATGCCTTTGCGGCGTGAGGGTGCTGATGTGAAATCCACACCGTGCAATTTCATCCGTAATGCCCGAAGGTGACGACGCGCATGAGGCCGCGGTAAATCAGATACGCCGTGCCATACCAGGCGCGCTTGTACCAGGCTTTTTTGTGCACATCTTCTGCAAAGATTTCTATGCCATCTGCGATACCCAATTCCAGTTCATGGGCCAGGCTTGCTGTAAATGTCTTGTCGCGGATAACAATATTGGCTTCGTGATTGACGAACAGGCTGAGGCCATCAAAATTGCTGGATCCTACCGTCGCCCAGTCTTCATCAATGACCCCAACTTTGGCGTGCAATTGTGTCTTGCGGTATTCGACGATGCGCACACCGGCTGCCAGTAATTTGGGGTAAAAGGATTGTGACACTGCATCCTGCAAGGCAAACTGGCCAACACCGAGCAACAGCACCACATCGACGCCACGGGTGGCTGCAGACACCAGGGCACGGCGAAATTTTCTGCCTGGGGCAAAATAAGGCGTGACCAGGATGGCGCGTGACCTCGCCATGCCGAGCGCCTGCATGTAGGCACGTTGTATGGTGCTACGGTTACGCAAATTGTCGCGTACCACCAGCGCGGCTGCAGTAATTTGCTTGCCTGCGATCTTGGCATCGGCACGCAAGTTCTTCATCAATGCCAGACGGGTGCGAAAACCCAGTTTGCCCAGTTTGCGCCATTGTGATTCCACTTCCAGGTGGATATTCTCGACGAGGGGGCCAGTGACTGTCACGGCAAAATCCCAGCGAGGAAAAGGCAGGGCAATGCCGGAGCCATCATCAGCAATGCAGTCATCAATGATATTCAGGCCGCCGACGATGGCGACCTGCCTGTCAACCACACAGATTTTTCTATGGGTGCGTGCCAGGCCGCGCTTGAACCAGGGGTTAAAGCAGCGGCAAGCTGCGCCCTGCTCATTGAAATGTCTCGTCAAATCAATCGCATGGCTTCTGTCACTACCTATCCAGTCAATAACCACCCTCACCTGTATGCCACGCGCTGCTGCTTGCACCAGTGCCGCCTGCACGGACTGCGCAGTCTCGTCAGCCGCAAAGATGTAGGACTCCAGATACACTTCATGCTGTGCCTGGTTGATGGATCTAATCAGGGCAGGGAAAAACTGGGCACCGCTGTGCAAAAGCTCTACATCATTGCCTTCAATGAAATGCAGCTTACTCATGGGCTTTTTGTCGTGTCCAGCAATTCAAGGCTGACAGTGATCGGTACATGATCGGACAGGGTGGTCCAGGGTGCACCTTTCATGACATGCGCCTCTACCACCTTGAAGCCGCGCAGATACACACGGTCCAGGCATAACCAGGGCAAACCAGCGGGAAAGGTACGAGCATGGCCGCTGTTGTCCTTGTTCAATATTTTACGCATGCCTTTGAGCGAGAACCGTGATGCTGGCCCCTGTGCTTCAACATCGAAGGCTTCGATGACACCCAGTTCCTGGTACAGGGTCTGGCTCAGGCGCTGGCTCCAGTCATTGAAGTCACCGGCAATCACCAGTGGCGCATCGGCAGGTAAATCTTGTTTGATGGTTTTTATCAGTGCCTGTATCTGGCGACGGCGGCTGCCAGCAAACAAACCAAGATGAATCACAAAACAATGCACCTGCTCCTTGTCTATCTGCACCACGGCATGCAAGATACCGCGCTGTTCATAAGCATGGTCTGAGACATCATGGTTAGTGAACGAGGCAATCGGGTAGCGGCTCAGCAAGGCGTTGCCATGGTGGCCGTGCTCATACACGGCATTCATGCCATACACCGCCTGATGGGATTGTCCGGCCAGGAAATCATGCTGGCTTTCTTGCGGCCAGAGCGTGTGGTTTTCTGCGTGCAGATCATGTTGTCCCTGCACTTCCTGTAAAAATACCAGGTCTGCGTCGAGCAAATCTATCGCTTCCTTGATACCATGGATGCGGGCCTTGCGGCCAAATGCACTGACGCCCTTGTGGATATTGTAGGTGGCAATGCGCAGCTTCATGGTGGCTTCCTTTAGCTTGTTAAACCTGGATCAGCTTTGGCAGTTGCAGTATGGCTTCTGCATTCGATGCGGAAAAGCACTTATCTGCTGCATCCTGCCATGGCAACCACATATATTGCAGATGTTCGCGCGGTGCCAGCCTGATTGTTACATCGCGGCTGACACACAGGCCAAACACATGCTCGGTATTTTGCGTCACACCTGGTGCGTAGCGATGGCGCCACACCGGGTAAATTTCATAGATATTGGTCAAACCCCAATCTTGCAAGTCGAACTGCAGGGCATCAATACCGGTTTCTTCAGCCACTTCCCGGATAGCGGTGGTCTGCCACGCCTCATCCACAGTATCTTTCGACCCTGTGACAGATTGCCAGAATCCCGCCTTGTCAGCGCGTTCCAGCAAGAGAACATCAAGTGCAGCGGTGTAAATGACTACCAGGACAGATTCAGGGATTTTATGCGTTGACATGCCAGGCCGAAGTGATGATCCGGTGTTTTCAAAACCACCATTCTAACGCCTTTGGCACATCTATATTGATACCGCAAAGTAAAACGGCACTCCTTGAGCAATATGCTCAATAGAATGCCGCTAAAACTACACGAACGCTGCCTGGAGATATTTTCGCCAACCTGGTCAGTATGCCTTATTTTTTCTCGAAGTAAGTGCCCACGCAAACCATGCTGTCACCAGCGCCGCGCTCGCAATAGGAACGCTTCAGCTCATAACTCTGCGTCGCTGGGTTATTGAACTTGTAGGGGCCATACCAACCTTTGGTGGAGGTCTTCACCAGGTCTATCATGCCCTTGATGAAGGCATTGCCATCCACATCCTTCATTGACATGAGGTTTTTCCCCACCATTTTTGCATTCGCACCCTGCGCCAGGCAATTGCCTTCAAAATCATACACAAAGACGTACAAGTCTTTTTCCTTGAATGCGCCATCGGGATGATCAGTGAATACTTTGTAGGCTTTTTCTGCGCCAGCTGACTTGACCAGGGCGACGGCTTTTTTGACCATGTCTTGCGCTTCAGCCTCAGAACCATGATCACCTGCTGCCTGAACCAGTGGCACGTACAAAGCGATTATCAAACTGAGCGGCAACATTTTTTTAACCTGATACATAGTAATTCTCCCTATTAAGTGAACACGTACCCACTTGGCAAGCAGCCTGACGTCAGCAACATATTTCTTTATAGCATTTTTGTAGCCCACGTACTTTCTTGCAACAAGAGTTCACATTGAAGGATTTTTGTTGCATTGCCATAGATATGGGGCAAACGCATGTGAGTTAGCTGGCTGTCAGCATGTATAAATATGCAGCCTGAATCTTTTGCGCAACGCAGCAAATACAAAAAAGGCCTGCAGAGCAGGCCTTTTAAGTCAAACAAATAACAACGCGAATGAAGACTTATTTCTTCACAGGCACAGCCGGCGGCATTTCTTTTTCCTGCAATTGCCTGACTTGTGGCACCAGTTTATTGTGGGCATCCAGGAAGGCCGCAACGATGACCTTGGCTTCATTGGTATTGCTCCAGCCTGCACCGAAGCCACCACCGGCTGCGCCAAAGCTGAGGCCACCCATACCCAGGTCGGTGGTCTTGGCAGAGCCGGTTGCGGCGGCCAGTTGCTCGGTGGTTTCATTATCGGTCAATAATAAAACCACTTGTGCTTCCTTGAAGCTGACCTTCTCTGCGTATCCTGTGAAATTCCTGAGGAAAGGGATCATGCCCATGATGGCACCAATACCGCCACCAGCCTTGCTCTCGGAAAAAGTCAGGCTGGGGGTAATCGTATATTGCGCTTCATACCCCTTACCCTTGGACACCGTGGAATTTTTACGGATAATGCCTTGGTCCTTGAGTTCCTGTTCCTGTATTACAGCCTTCAAACCAGATGACCGGTCAACCACGCGGAAGCAGCCGCTTTGCTGAGCCAGCAAACGTATCAAAGGCACAGGTGAAGACGGCAGATTGTACTGGCTGCTCATGGTGTAGCCGTTCGGGTTCTCAACCAGTGACAGGGTCGCGACAGGTGCATCACACTTGACCGGGGTCTTGCTGGCACCCTTGGCACCAGCAGGGCCGGCAGCACCTGTCACTTCGGAAGACCCTTCACCGAGTTCGGTTTTCTTTTCTCCGCAAGCGGCGAGTAACAAACTGCTGCTCAACAATAAAAATAAGGCTGTCTTGTTATTCACTTGCATACTCTTTTCATTGATCACAGTTTATTGAACCGGCTTGCGTATTAAAGGCACCTGACTTACTTAAGCTAAGTTAGGCAATTTTTGGTTCTGCTGCACGCAAACGGATATGCAGTTCACGCAATTGCTTTTCATCGACTTCAGACGGTGCTTGTGTCAACAGACACTGTGCGCGCTGGGTTTTCGGGAAAGCGATCACGTCACGGATGGATTCTGCACCTGTCATCATGGTGACGATACGGTCCAGGCCAAAAGCCAGGCCACCATGTGGAGGCGCACCATATTGCAGGGCATCCAGCAAGAAACCAAATTTCAATTGCGCTTCTGCATCATCAATCTTCAATGCACGGAACACTTTGCTTTGTACTTCAGCACGATGGATACGGACAGAACCGCCGCCCAGTTCCCAACCGTTCAGAACCATGTCATAGGCCTTGGCGATACACTTGCCTGGGTCTGTTTCCATCAAATCTTCATGACCATCTTTTGGTGCTGTGAATGGATGATGGGTCGCTGTCCAGCGGTCGTTTTCTTCATCATGTTCAAACATCGGGAAGTCAACTACCCACAATGGTTTCCATACATCTTCAAACAAGCCATTGGCTTTGCCGAATTCACTGTGGCCGATTTTCACGCGCAATGCGCCGATGGCGTCGTTCACCACTTTAGCCCTGTCAGCGCCGAAGAAAATCAGGTCGCCATCTTGCGCGCCTGTCAGCTCAAGGATTTTTGTCAATGCTGCGTCGTGGATGTTCTTGACGATAGGTGATTGCAAGCCATCACGGCCTTGTGACTTGTCGTTGACTTTGATGTAAGCCAGACCTTTGGCACCATAGATGGCGACGAACTGGGTATATGCGTCGATCTCGGAACGTGGCATGTTGGAGCCGCCAGGTACACGCATACCGACGACACGGCCATTGACCATGTTAGCGGCACCGGAGAATACTTTGAAATCGACATCCTTCATCACGTCAGTCAAATCGGTGAATTGCAGTTTGACGCGCATGTCTGGTTTATCGGAACCATACAGGCCCATGGCTTCTGCGTATTCCATGACAGGGAAAGGATTTGGCAGGTCGATGTCCAGCGTGTTCTTGAAGACCAGACGTATCATGCCTTCAAACATGTCGCGAATCTCTTGTTCATTCATGAACGAAGTTTCGCAATCGATCTGGGTAAATTCTGGCTGTCGGTCTGCACGCAAATCTTCATCGCGGAAGCACTTGGTGATCTGGTAGTAACGGTCAAAGTTAGCCACCATCAGCAATTGTTTGAACAATTGCGGAGACTGTGGCAGGGCAAAGAAGCTGCCGGCATTGACGCGGGATGGTACCAGATAGTCGCGTGCGCCTTCCGGTGTGGACTTGGTCAGCATTGGCGTTTCGATATCGATAAAACCGTTCGCATCGAGGAACTTGCGCACTTCCATCGTTACTTTATAACGCAGGCGCAGGTTGTTTTGCATTTGCGGACGGCGCAAATCCAGCACGCGGTGGGTCAGGCGTGTCGTCTCAGACAGGTTGTCATCATCGAGCTGGAACGGTGGCGTGACGGAAGGATTCAAGACTTCCACTTCATGCGCCAGCACTTCGATCTTACCGGATTTCAAATTACTATTGCCAGTGCCATCTGGACGGCTGCGTACCAGGCCAGTAATGCGCAGGCAGAATTCATTACGTACGGATTCAGCAGCTTTAAATACATCAACGCGATCAGGATCGCAAACAACCTGCACCAGACCTTCGCGGTCACGCAAATCAATAAAGATTACGCCGCCGTGATCGCGACGACGGTGCACCCAGCCACACAGGCTGACGGTTTGGCCGAGTAATTCCTCAGTAGTGAGGCCGCAGTATTGGGTACGCATGGACATATTTCTTACCTGTCTGTATTCAAAATTAAAAATGATTTGATGCAGTGGATAACCACATCATTTATTTGGTGGGGAGATGCTCGGGAGCCACCACGCCCATGGAAACAATATACTTGAGTGCGGCATCAACACTCATGTCCAGTTCTATGGCCTGATCCCTGGGTAACATCAGGAAAAAGCCGGAAGTCGGGTTAGGTGTTGTCGGCACGTATACGCTGACAAAATCGCCTTTGAGGTGATTAACCACATCGCCACCCGGTACACCGGTCAGAAAACCTATGGTCCAGCAATCACGGCGCGGATATTCAATCAGCACGGCTTTGCGGAAGGCATTGCCGGATGATGAAAACAAGGTATCAGATACCTGTTTCACGCTGGAATAAATGGAGCTGACGATAGGAATGCGCTGCAATAGGCTTTCCCAGGCTTTGATGACGTAATTGCCAATAAAGTTCTGTGCCAGCAAACCAGTTACAAAGACGATCAGCAAGGTCAGGATCGTACCTATGCCCAGCACTTTGAAACCTACCAGTTTTTCTGGCCGCCATTCAACTGGCAACAGCAACAGGGACTGGTCCATGGTACTGATAATGGCATGCAGCACCCACAGCGTGATTGCCAGGGGTACTAAAATCAGCAAGCCAGTAATAAAGTATTTACGCATGGTAATGGTTAGCTTTGTGAATTAAACGGCAATAATAAGGGATAAAGAGCAAATCAGGCAGCCTTGCCAGCATCGCTGGCAGGGGCAGGCGCACTTGACTCCGCCGCTGGCGTTGCCGCCGGAGCCGGGCTTGTCGACGTTGCTGCACCACCGTCAGCAGTTGGTGCTGTTGGTGCAGCGGCGCCACCGCCAGAGCCATTACGGAAGTCAGTCACATACCAGCCCGAGCCCTTGAGCTGGAAGCCGGCAGCAGTCACTTGCTTGCGGAAAGAAGACTTGCCGCAGGTAGGACAAACACTCAGCGGCTCTTCAGACATCTTTTGCAGTACATCCTTGGCAAAGCCGCATTCTTCACAACGGTAAGCATAAATCGGCATGGCGTAGCCCTAAAAAAACTGATAAAACCCTGAATTATAAAGGTTTTTGATCAGAATTTGCGCATTGCATCATGCCGGGACCAAAGCCAGTATCAAACTGCCAGCCGTTTTTGTATAAATTGCGGCAGCAAAGACCCAGCTACCATGCCTGTCACACTCATGAGCACACCCACCAATTGTGGCGGCCACAAGCCTTCCGGGGCAAAAATTTCCATACTGACCCAACTGACGATGCCAAGAATGATAGACGCCAGGCCACCCTGGGTCGTAGCGCGCTTCCAGTACAGACCAAAGGACAGCGGTACAAAAGCAGCAACCAAAGTCACTTTGTAGGCATTCTCCACCATTTTATAAATGCTGGACTGGGTATTCATGGCAAAAATAGTAATAATTGCCGTAAACACCAACACTACCACACGCATCATGAACAGGAATTGCTTGTCACTTTGCTTAGGAAAGAAGGGTTTCAGGATGTTTTCAGAGAAGGTCACTGACGGTGCCAGCAAGGTAGCACTGGCGCAACTCTTGATCGCCGACAGCAAGGCACCAAAGAACATCACCTGGGCCAACATAGGTACCTTGGTCATGATCAGGGTAGGCAAAATCAGTTGCGGGTCTTTATCAATCAGGCCCTCGACCATCTTGGGGTCAATCAGCGTCGCTGAATAAGCGAGGAACATGGGGATGAAGGCGAAGCAGAAATACAATACGCCGCCTAACACCGATGCATTACCGGCAATTTTTTCATTCTTGGATGAGGCCACGCGCTGGAATACGTCTTGCTGCGGTATCGAGCCCAGCATCATGGTGATCCAGGCGGCAAAGAACCAGAGCGACTCCTTGGCCGTAGGCTGGGGCCAGAATTCCAGCTTGCCAGCATTTGCTGCATGTTCAATAACGACTTTGGCACCGCCAACCATGCCCGAGACTTCCCAGCCTATATACAACATGCCAATCACGATGATGATCATTTGCAAAAAGTCAGTAATCGCCACCGACCACATGCCGCCCATCAGGGTATAAATGAGCACGCTGCCTGCACCGATGATCATGCCCCACTCGTTAGTAATATAACCTCCGGATACCACACTGAACACCAGGCCTAGCGCCTTGATTTGGGCAGCCACCCAACCGAGGTAAGACACCACGATACACAGGGTCACCAGCACTTCGGCGGTACGGCCAAATTTATTGCGGTAGTAATCGCCGATGGTCAGCAAGTTCATGCGGTACAAAGGCCGCGCGAAGAACAGCCCGACGAAAATCAGGCACAAGGAAGAGCCAAATGGGTCAGCCACTACACCTTTCAAACCCTCCTTGACGAAGGTGGATGAAATGCCCAGCACCGTTTCCGAGCCAAACCAGGTGGCGAATACCGTGGCGGTCACCACGTACATGGGCAATGAGCGGCCAGCAACTGCATAGTCCTTGGAGTTATTGACATAACGGGCGGCATACAAACCGATGCCAACAGAGATGACCCAGTACAGGATGACAAACCAGATGAGTGTATTCATGGGGGGGAACGTGCAATGATGTCAATAAAAAACCCGCTTTTTTTGCTGCGGGCATTATAGACGTAAGTTACACGAAGTTTGATGCTGGAACAGGTAATTTTCTGCGATGTATTGCGCTTATTTGCTTAAAAAACACGCGAATTTGGCTTATGTATCAGAATGTACCTGGAAATGAAATGTTTACCACCTATAAGCAAAAATTTCATTGCCTATAAAAACAATAATGGAAACCAAATAGGTGTTACATAAGCAACAACTTGAAACACTTTGAAACATGAATTTCTTAATTTCTGTGTATTCAGATAAAATCCCCTGAAACTTGCAAACTTTGCAGTTTTTTTGAACAGGTTGTTTTTGAACAGGTTGTTAATCAAGCTTGCTCAGTAAAATTTTACTCAGGCAATACTCATCACATTTACGATAGGAACATCCATGGAACTGGCAAGCACCCAGCAAGGTTACGGACCAGCGCGTGAGCGTTTTATCAGCAAGACTTTTAATCATCTCGGCGGCGCAATCCTGGCGTTCACTGCCGTTGAAGTCATTTTGTTTAAATCCGGTATTGCCGATGTCATGGCACAAACCATGCGCCACCTGCCATGGTTCCTGATCCTGGGCGCATTCATGTTGATAGGCTGGCTGGCATCGCGCGCAGCACACACGGTAGAAAGCTTGCCACTGCAATATGCGGCGCTGGGTATCTACATCGTGGCTGAAGCAATTATCTTCATCCCCATGCTGTATGTCGCCAACAAGTTTGCACCCGGTGCCATCGCCAATGCTGGCTTGGTGACCATACTGGCAACTGTAGGCCTGGTCGGTGTTGCCTATGTGTCGCGCAAGGACTTTTCTTTCCTCGGCAGTGTCTTGAAATGGGGTGGACTGGTTGCCCTGATCCTGATCGCCTGCGGCATGATCTTTGGCTTCCAGCTAGGTCTGTTCTTCAGCGTAGCCATGGTCGCCTTTGCCGGTGCAGCGATCCTGTATGATGCATCCAATGTCATCAACCACTATCCTGAAGACCGTTATGTCGGTGCTGCACTGCAGTTGTTTGCCTCCGTTGCCCTGATGTTCTGGTATGTATTGCGCATCGTCATGAGCCTGCGTGACTAAGCAGGGATCAGGCATTAAGTAGGTTTAGTAGTTTCACCCACTCCAGCATGCAGGGATGCAGGCTGGAGTGCAGGCACCCCTCTCTCTTACCTGCTTAATTCGCGCCGTTATGCGCCGCCTTCAAGTCTTTGTTCTTGTTCCTGAAATCTGTCGTCAACATCGCCTGGTCCAATAGGTAGCTGGCTTTGGTCAGCAAATCCACCGCACCAAGATAGAACTGGGGATTGATCTTGTCTGCCGTATCTGTAGGCTGGTGGTAATCGGCATGGTCTTCGACACCAAAATAGATGTGCGGCACGCCTGCCAGGAAGAAAGGCAGATGATCTGATTGCCTGGTCCAGTCATCCTGGCCCTGTTCTGGTCTGTCATGACCAAATTTGAGCTTCACGCCCTGCGTGCCGTCGAGACTGACCAGCAAATTCTTGAGTACCGGTGTATGGTAGGCCCCGCTGGCATACAGCTCACCCTTGTCACCACGGGCTATCATGTCGAAATTCATGTTCAAGCCTATCCGTGCCATATCCATGACAGGCGTGGCCGCAAAAGCTCGTGAGCCACTCAGTCCCATCTCTTCAGCATCAAAAAGGATGACCATGAGGTCATGCTGAGATGGATTTTCTTTCATGGCAGCAGCGATCGCCAATACCGCTGCCACGCCGGAGGCGTTGTCGTCGGCACCGTAATAAATTTTGCCCCCTTTTTCACCAAGGTGATCATAGTGCGCCGTAATCACCAGCACAGGTGCCGTTGCATGCCCGCTCATACTGCCGGGGCTGCAGGCAATAATATTTTTACCTTTGCGGCTGGCACCCTGACGGGTCTGAAATTCAAACTCATGCACAAAATTGTCCTTGCATGGTGTCAGGCCCAATTGCTGCAGGCGGCTGATAATGTAGTCACCTGCCAGCGTGTTGCCCTTGGTGCCTGTGGCACGACCAGCCATTTCTTCGCTGGCGAGTTTATTGACGTCGATGATGGCCTGCGCCGTTATAGTAGCGGATTCATTTGCCTGCACAGGCAAATGTGTGAGGCCGATAGCAAATACTGGTAGCAGCCTGGGCAACAAACTTCTAAGCGCTTGACGAATTTTTGACATGGATCATTAACCTGAGGTGTGATGAGGGTGATATTGGCAGATGCTGCATCGTTGTAGCTAAATCTTTTAGTAAGACAGGCGGACATGAATATAAGTTCTACTTACACAAAACACCATACATCCCTGACATTGATGCTTCAAAATAGCGCCAAACATGGTTGCAAGCTTGCAATTACTGGCGTTACATGGCATAAACCCCAACCTGAGCTTATTGCGACAAAGTATTTAACAATCTCCTGATATCATTTTATAGCCAGCTTACGAAGCACAAGATTTATCCATAGATGTCGAACCTCACAAAACTTGTTGTCAACACAGATGCAGAATTTGAAGCCCTGGCGGCTTCATGGCGGCTGCTGGAAAAACAAGTACCGCAGTTGCTGCCTTTTCAGACTTATGACTGGAACCACGCCTGGTGGCAGGTTTTTTCAGACTCTTCCTGGTATCACAAGGATGAACTTGCGATCTGCACTCTGCATGAGCAAGGGCAGCTAGTTGCGGTGATGCCGCTGACAAATACCCATGTCGGACTGCACAGCGTGTTCATCTACCGTTATGTGCGCCCTTTTGGCTCAGACCCCAATCTGACGGAAATACGCGTACCGCTGGCCTTGCCCGCCTACACTGAAACCATCTTGCAGCAATGGGAAGATCTGTCACGCCAGGAAACCTTTGGCCTGACCGAATTCCAGGTCATCCACACCAGACAGCATGCGACGCATTTTTTGGCCTGCAATACTGCAGTGCATTCACTGGAAGCCAGAGCGATACCCAACTACATCCTGCATCTGGATGAGAGCTGGGCGAGTTTTAAATCCGGGCTCAAACGCAATATCAAGGAATCATTACGCCACTGCTATAACTCACTGGCGCGGGATAACCTGAACCTGAAGCTGCAAGTCTGGCAAGGCGGCGATGAAATCAAGTCCAGAATGGCTGGATTTTATGCCTTGCACGCGGCCCGCGCAGGTGCCACCAATACGGTAGAACACCCCGACTATTTTGCCGCTCCAAAACATCGCGCCTTCATCACAAGCTTGCTGGACAATGATTTTGGCCAGCGCATGCGCCTGTTCAGCCTGGAACTCGATGGACGCGTGGTTGCCATGCGCCTCGCATTTGCCATGGGCGAAGAACTGTATCTCTACTATTCAGGCTATGACTTGAAGTTTGCGCGCTACAGCGTCATGACGACTTTGCTGGCAGAAATCATACAATGGTCATTTACGCAGAACTTCAAGCGCGTCAATTTATCGGTGGGTGAGGATGTATCAAAAACCCGCTGGGGCCCAGCCGTCACGGAATATGTTGAATACCAGTGCGTAAAAAACCAGGCCTGGCGCAAGACACTGGGCAGCGCCATCCTGAAGATGCGCAAATCGCGCAGGACAAAAGCCTGAGCGTACACGCTACATCAGCTTATAAAAAACAGTTACACTTGCCTGCGTTGGCATACCATGCCCACCTGTATTTGCATAGGCTAAGGAAAACTCTTGCGCTTCATCCACACCTCAGACTGGCACCTGGGCCAAACCCTGCACAGCGCCGAACGCGGCCTGGAACACCAGCATTTCCTGGACTGGCTCATCACTACACTCGAACAGCAACAGGCAGATGCATTGCTGATCGCCGGTGATGTGTTCGATAATGCCAACCCGTCTGCCAGTTCACAAAAACAGTTTTACCGCTTCCTGCAGCAAGCCAAGGCGCGCCTGCCCAAACTAGATATCGCTATCATTGCAGGCAACCATGACTCACCCGGCAGGCTGGAAGCACCCGGCCCACTATTGGATGGCATGGACATCAGCGTCATAGGTATGGTGCCGCGCCTGGCGGATGGCAGCATCAATGTAGCCGCCATGGTCTTGCCATTACGGCAGAATGATGAAATTGTCGCCTGGTGCCTGGCAGTGCCCTTCCTTCGACCTGGCGACGTACCTCGGGTAGAAAATGTCAGTGATCCTTACACGGCGGGCATCGCCCAGCTATACAAGGATGTGGCGGCGCATGCACTCAGCCTGCGCCAGCCTGGCCAGGCCATCATCGCCATGGGACATTGCCATATGGTAGGTGGTGAAACATCAGAAGACTCTGAACGCCGCATCGTCATCGGCGGCACTGAGGCTTTGTCTGCCAGCATGTTCGGCAATGAAATTACTTATGTTGCACTGGGTCATCTGCATCTGGCCCAAAGAGTCGGCAAGCAAGAACATTTGCGTTATTGCGGCAGCCCCCTCCCCCTGTCTTTTTCTGAAGTCGATTACCAGCATCAGGTTTTGTGTGTGGATATCGAGGATGACAAACTCACTCAGGTAACGCCACTGCACGTACCACGCACGGTACAGCTTTTGCGTATCCCCAAACAGGCAGCACCCCTGCCTGCCGTGCTGGATGCACTTGATAGCCTCGATATGGCAGGCATCGTTAATACCAGCAAAGGCACAGAATATGATCCGTATCTGGAAGTCAGGGTAAAGCTGGAGGCACCAGAACCCGGCCTGCGTGCACGCATAGAAAGCTATATCTTGAGCAAGCCCTTGCGCTTGCTCAAGATAGATACGCATTACCCGGGCAAAGCACAGGATGACAATAGCGATGAACAGGCAACGCAGGATACGCTGGACCGCTTGCATCCAGAAGACATCTTCCGCCGCCTGTATCAAGGCAAATACCAGCAAGATGCACCGGGTAGCATGCTGCAGGCTTTTGGCGAACTCTTGCATGGCGAGGACACACAGTGAAGATACTCGCCATCCGCGGTAAAAACCTGGCTTCTCTCGCAGGTGAATTTGCCGTTGATTTCACGCAAGAACCCTTGCAATCGGCCGGCCTGTTTGCCATCAGCGGCCCAACTGGCGCGGGTAAGAGCACCTTGCTGGACGCGCTGTGCATGGCCCTGTATGAAAACACGCCGCGCCTGATTAAGGCAGGCACGGCAAAATTACCGGATGGTGCCGATGCGGTAACCCAGCAAGATACCGGCAACCTGCTCAGGCGCGGCACTGGAGAAGGCTATGCTGAAGTGGATTTCGTCGGCACTGATGGCAATGCCTATCGCTCGCGCTGGAGCGTGCGCCGCTCACGCAATAAAGCCTCAGGCATCTTGCAGCCGACCACCATGTCACTGCATCAGTTACCGCAACTGCAGCCCATAGGCGGCAAGAAAACCGAGGTCAAGGAAGAAATCATCAAACGCCTTGGCCTTAAATTTGAACAATTCACACGCGCCGTTTTGCTGGCACAAAACGAGTTTTCCAGCTTTTTAAAAGCCGACGACAATGACCGCGGCGAATTATTGGAAACGCTGACTGGCAGTGACATCTACGGGCAAATTTCACAACGTGCCTTTGCCCGCGCCAAGCTGGAACGCGAAGCGCTGGACCGCTTTCATGTGCGCCTGGCAGACAACAAACCTCTTAGCGCAGAAGAGCGCACACAACTAGAGACAGACCTGAGCGTCAGCAAAACCCAGTTGGAACAACTGGACACCCAACTCGCGGAGCTGCAAACACATTTGCGCTGGCATGCCGATGACAGCAAGCTGCTACAGGGCGAACAGCAAGCACAGCAGCAATTGCAAATTCACGAACAGGAAAAGACAGCCGCCGCAACAAGAGCCGCTTATCTGCAAAAAATAGAAAGCATACAAACTGCACGCCCACTGCTGACAGAACTCGAACGCCTGCAACAGGTAATCAGCCAAGGCAAGGCAGAAATTGCCACAGCCCATAACAATATACAGACAGGCACGCTCAGCGCACAAGAAAAACATCTGGCCCTGACACAAGCACAGCAAGCATTACAGCAAGCCGAACATGCGCTGCAAGAAGCAACACCTTTGCTGGATGCAGCCAAGGCGCTCGACAGCAGCCTGAACATTTTGCACAGTAACTGGCTGGCTGCACAACAGACACAAGCACAGTCAGAGCAGGCGCTGGCAACAGCAACGCAGCAGCATAAAAGCAAACAGGCTGACCTGGCACAACTGCACAAGAAACAGCAAGACCTGCAAATATGGTTGACCCGGCATGCGGGCTTGCAACGCCTGGCCGACAACTGGACAGCATGGGAATTATTATTGAAGCAGGCAGCAATAGCCCAAAAAGATACCAGCTACCAGCAGCAAAGCATACTTGATCTGCAAAAACATAAAGACAAGCAAGAACAATTGCTGGCAGAACGCGCTCGACAACTCCAGGCAAGCGAACAAAGCTGGGGAGCTACAGAAAAATTACGCGAACAAGCAGCAACAACACTGGGACAATTTGACCTGCCCGGCATGCAGGTACAAAGACTTGCACTTGATCAAAGGCGCGAACTTTTAAGTAATGCTATTGACTTGCACAAGCAAATGTATGAACAGGTACAACGCAAACAGGCTGTGGAAACCCAGCAGCAAGCCAACCAAATGAGCAGGCTTGCTACAGATAAAACCATCACCCAAATCAACGCTCAATTACCCGGCCTGATTGCTGCAAAAGAGCAAGCGCAGAAAAGTCTGCAACTGACCCAGACCGCCTGCAATGCCAATGTAGAAAGCCTGCGTAATGCCCTTCAAGACGAACAAGCCTGCCCGGTCTGCGGGGCAATCGAACATCCCTACAAAACCGGCAACCAGCAATTGCATGCTTTGCTGGTACAGTTGGAAAACGAACTCAAACAGTGTCAGCAAGCCGAGCAAGACCAGCGCCAGCTACTTGCAACTGCAACGGCTGAACAAAAGCAATATCAACAACAGCAAAAACAATTTCAACATGACCTGATGCTGTTGCAGCAACAGGAAAAGATCCTAACAAATGCATGGCAAGTGCACAGCATCGTCAATGAATTGCGGATTGCGAAAATCGATCATGAACAAGTCAGCACCTGGTTAAGCCAGCAACAAACTGGCTTGCAAGAACAACTACAACAATTGCTTAAAACCGAGCAAGCTTATCAGCAGGCAACCAAAGCCAGGGAGGAGACATTTGCCAATACAGAAAAAGTACGCCGCACCCTGCAAGACCATAAAGACAGCCACACAGCAGTAATCCATGCCCTTGGACAGTTCACTACGGCCCTGACACAAGCTACAGAGAAGGAACAGGATGCCAGTCAAAAACTGGATGAAGCCCTGGCCCAGTTAGCACCGGCATTTTCAGCGCAACCAGATGATGGCAACAATTGGCAAGACAACTGGCATGCCTCACCGCTAGAATTCCAGAGCCAGTGCGCAATCCATGTACAACAATGGCAAAGCCATCAACTCGCCTCCAGCCAGAGTGCTGAACAACTGGCGAAGCTGCAGCTGGAAATCGATAAACTTCAAGCACAAACCCAGCAACTGGAAGAACAATTTTCCAGCAACAACAAACGCTATCTGGATGCCGATATTGCATTAAAACAGCAACTGGCCAAACGGCAGGAATTATTCCAGGGGCGCGCAGTCAGCGAGGTGGAAGCGCAATTCACATTGGTCATCAATCTGGCAAAAGCGACGCTGCAAACCCAACTGCAAACGCATGATGAGGTACGCCAGCAACTGGCACGCCTGCATGAAGCACTGGAACAAATCAGCAAGCGCATTACCCAGCAAAGCCAGGAACTGCACATCACCCATGAAAAACTGAAGGAGTGGATAACGCAGCAGCAAGCTGTTATAGAAAATCTGGACGAAGCACACTTGCGTGAATGGCTGACACATCCACATGCCTGGATCCATGCAGAACGCCAGGCCATGCAAGCCATCAACAATGCAGTCCAGCAAGCAGCAACTATACTCCGTGAACGCAGCCAGCAAAGGCAGCAGCACTTGTTACAACGCCCTGCTCCACTCCGTTTTACTGAAACAGAAGCCGAGCAGAATCGGGCGGAGAAAAAGCAAGACGAACAAGAGCGAGAGATTGCAGTATCTGCAATAAGCGAGAGTGAGCATTTGCGATCCCTGCTCAACAATGTCAGTGATAAACGCCAACAGGCACAGCAAGAATACAGCCGCCATCAACTCGCCATGGCACAGGACGAAGCGCGTCACCAGCAAGCCAAAAGCCTGATCGCCGACATGCAGGAGCAAGAAAGCCGGACCCGCCTGTGGGCACAGATGAATGAATTGATAGGCGCAGCAGACGGCAAAAAATTCCGCAACTATGCCCAGCAAATCACGCTGGATGTCTTGCTCGCCTATGCCAATCAACACTTGCACCAGCTCTCACGCCGCTACCGCCTGCAACGCGTGGCAGAGACGCTGGCACTGATGGTCATCGACCAGGACATGGGCGATGAACAGCGCTCTGTCCATTCACTGTCTGGTGGCGAATCTTTCCTGGTATCGCTGGCCCTGGCGCTGGGCCTGGCATCACTGTCCAGCAACCGCATCAAGGTCGAATCCCTGTTCATCGACGAAGGCTTTGGTAGTCTCGATGCAGACACCCTGCGCATCGCCATGGATGCGCTCGACAGCCTGCAAGCCCAGGGCCGCAAGGTGGGAGTGATATCGCATGTGCAGGAAATGACGGAGAGGATTGCAACCAGGGTGGTGGTACAGCGGGTGTCTGGAGGAAGTAGTTCAGTAGGCGTGGGCTGAGTGGCTTGCCGGTTTGAATGAGGTGAGTTTGTTGAATGGGTCGGGCAAAAAAAGACGCAAATAAGAACGGGTTGCATAAAAAACATTTTTAATGTTAATGTACCAATGTTTTAATTTTACCAATTCTCCCTACGCAACAAATCATCAAACCATCTGCTTGTATGTATCTGACTCATTCCACTTCAAAACCACGAAAGGCCCTCATGAAATTCAAAAATTTTACTTCGCATCTTTGCGTAGCTAGCGCAGCACTGTTCTCTCACGTAGCCCACGCTGAGGCTGTAAGTGATGCCATTATTGTCAATACCTATTTGCCTGGCAACCAATTGATGGTAGGTGTTACGGCAAACCCTACCGGTGAAAAGCTGGTGCTATGGCGGGATGAAACACAAAGCACCTACTATGTACAACGCGTTGATACGGCGGGCATACTCTCGCCGATCAAGATGCTGCTTCAGCTTGAACGGGCTTATGGCATCAAGACAACCCGCTCTGGGAATTTTGCAGTCATGTCCCAATCACAAAGTGTTTCTCAACCCGGCTATTTTATTAACCTGTACGATCGCAACGGCAGCCTGATTACCGCGCCTATACGCTTCAGCTCATTTACAAACGCAGGGGGTGCAGTTGGCATGGCATCCAATGGAAGTTTCGCCGTGCTGTATTCTGAATATGCGGGCTCTAATT
Organism: Undibacterium sp. Ji42W; assembly: GCF_049340405.1. Lineage (NCBI taxonomy): Bacteria > Pseudomonadati > Pseudomonadota > Betaproteobacteria > Burkholderiales > Oxalobacteraceae > Undibacterium > Undibacterium sp. Ji42W. The sequence continues at coordinate 24,974 of NZ_JBMPOV010000005.1, read as the reverse complement.
CCACACTATTTTTAAAACGCTACACGGCAACCGGCGCTCAGATTGGTAATGCTATCACTGTCGCCCAATCCACCAATGGAGCATATTTAGGTGGAAGTGACTTAGCCATTGACGAAAGCGGTAACATCACCGTCACCTGGATGAATATACTTTCTTCCGTGCCTGATATATGGATACGCCGATTTAATGCTTCCGGCGCCCCCATTACAGCACCAGCAACCGTGCACCTGAATACGGTGGGCACACAAACTGGTGGACAAATTGCGATGAACGGCTCAGGAAGCTTTATCGTTACCTGGAACGATAATCAGCCCAATACCAACATCTGGAATTCTTACATACAAAGATATAACGAATATGGCAATCCTGTGAATGATGCTATTCGGGTCAACACAACCGCCTTGCCAAGAGAACCATCGCTCTCTGCAGCAATGATGGATGATGGCAGCTTTGTTGCCGCCTGGAATACTGACGATGAACTCTCAGTCCCGGCTTCTAAAGCTGCCATCAAAGCCAAGCAGTTCAGGAGTGACGGAACACCGGTTGCCGATGAATTTTTTGTCAGCACGCCGAATGGCGATGGCTCAGCAGCGAGTAAAGTCGCAATGGATATGGCGGGCAATTTTTTAGTTGGCTGGCATAGCGCCAATGCCAGCACTGGCTATGATGCAAAAATACGCGCCTATAAAATGGATACCCTGCCACCTACGCAGGTATTGATCAATGGCCAAACCGTGCAAGGCATTTCTGGTGCAACGGGTAGCTGGAAATATTTCAAGATCACTGTTCCTGCTGGAAAAAGTAAATTGAGTGTAAATATGAATAGCACGCAAGCTGGCGATGGCGATGTGTATTTTCGCTGGGGTGGCTATCCAACATTAAACAAATGGGACATTCGTCCAAACCTGGATGGCAATAATGAATCTTTCACCGTTGGCACACCACCAGCCGGGGATTTTTATATTGCTATTTACGGATACGCTGCCTATACATCAAACAACCTGACTGTCAGTTATTAGTCACAAGAGCCAGGCAAAATAGTAAATCAGCGTCATATCACTGGATCGCCAATCAAAGTGCAGTCCAGTGACTTGTATCGCCAGCCAAACGCGTGTATGTTCGCGGGAAAAGTCAAACTCACCAACACACACGAAAGAAACATCCATGATAGACGCACTCATCGCCGGACGCATTTACGGCCAGGTCGAAGAACGCTCAGGACAAAACGGTTCTGTCTATGTCACCTGCAAGGTGCGCGCTGCGACGGATGATGGTGAATTCATCATCTGTAATGTGATTGCCTTCAATGATGCAACACGCAATACTTTGCTGGGCCTCGGTGATGGCGACAGCCTGTCACTGTCGGGGGCGCTGACACCCAAGGTGTGGACAGACAAACAGGGCAAGTCCAGACCGGCGCTGGATCTGATTGCGCATGCGGTGATCACCGCGCATTTGAATACGGCTGAATAATCTTTACCACACAGTAGGGTGCGCCGTGCGCACCGATACAGCAACGTTTAATTTCCTGAAATGGTGGGCACGGCGCACCCTACAGCCGATATTTCTACAAACCCGCAGCTACTTCACCAACACCAGCAAACGATTATTGGCCGGCATGGTGATGTCTTGCTGCGCCTGCATGCCATGCTGATTCGCCAGCGCAATGATCTTTTCAATGTCGCGTATGCCCATGTGCGTAGCCTGTTGCCTGAGTGACGCATCAAACTGCCTGTTGCTTTCGCTGGTAAATTCACCTGCATAGTTGAAGGGGCCATAGATAAGAAACAAGCCTCCGGTACTCAGCAAAGCTGATACTCCTGCGAACATGAGTTCAACTTCTTCCCATGCCATGATGTGGCAGGTATTGGCAGTATAGACGGCGTCAAACTGGTTTTCTGGCCAGGGGCTGATACTGATATTCAATTCGAATGGCGGCAAGAGATTGGGCAAAGCGGCCTCTGCCATCCAGGCGATGATGCTGGGATGGTATTCCTGCCTGTCGCTGGTTTGCCATTGCAGATGGGCCAGTTGCCGTGCGAAGCTCACCGCATGCTGACCAGTACCGCTACCTATCTCCAGCACGGCGTGGCTGCCACTCAAAAACGGCTCTATGGTTTGCAGGATAGGTGTGCTGTTTCTTTCGCAAGCGGCGGAAAACAATTTACTCATAAGGCTACTTTCATGTGGCGATGGCTTTTTGTGACGCTTGTTGTTGCGCTGACTATGACGCTTATTGCAAGCCCGACAGTATACGGCGTGTGCATGAAAAATGTATCAGGATATTTTTTAGACAATATCAAGTATGTTGCCATCGCGTGCAAATTCCTTAAAGTGTATTTTTTCCCCTCATTTTTTCAAAGCTTGACATTTCAAAAGCATCATTTTTTCAGACAAGTGATATGCTAAAAATCTACTGGAACAGCCTTGGAATTCGCTGTGCTGCCAGTGTTGACAGGTATTTTCGATGGTGACAAATGCTGAATCGCTACCTTCCTGCTTGCCTGCTGCCATTTTGCTTTGTTTGCAATATAGTGACAGCCGCTCCCAAATGCCCGCCACAACCACTTAAACTGGACTTTATAGAACTTGGCATCTATTTCAAATCCGAGCGCGGCATCGCTGCGGGCAATGGCATAGACCGCGATCTGGTAGATGAACTCAGCAAGCGCAGCGGCTGTATTTTCGATGCAAAAGTGCAACCACGCGCACGCACCTGGCTAGAATTAAAAGCTGGCCGCATCGACATGATGACCGCCACACTGAGCACGCCCGAGCGAGAAGAACAGCTCTGGTTATTTCCCTACGTGCGCAGCCACCATGTCATTTTGCTCGGGCCGTCAACGCCGACTACCTTGCATACGCTGGAGCAGTTCCAGGTAGCCCGTTCACTTAAATTTGGTGTCGTCAGGGGTTTCGTACACAGTGCCTTTTATGATCCCCTGATCGCTGCCTGGGCCCAGGAAGACAGGGTCAGGGTATATGCCGACGAAGCACATCTGGTCAATGCCTTGATGCAGGGCGAGGTTGCAGCAGTCACTACTTATCCCGGAGTCTTCCAGTTTTACATCAATGCCAGGGTCAATCCCAATTCTGTGCGCATGGCAGACTGGGACAAGAGCAATCTGCAAGCCGTGGGTAATTTGGGCATCAGCAAAGCGCGCTTTACCCACGCCGAAGCGCATGAATGGGGCATGCTGATCAGGGCGATTCAGCAGGATGGTACTTTACTCAAAATCTACCGCAAATATGTGGGCGCGCACGAGGCGCAGAATATGCTGCCTTGAAGTACTCGCCCCGCACAACCCAAGGCCAAGCAACAACCAGCCAATTTTGCCAATTGCATAATTAATGCGATACTTGCAAAAACCATCATCAATGAAGATCGATCGCGTCTCATCAGGAATACCCATGCAAAAGAAAATCATCATCCTTGCCACCTTGTTGCCACAACTCGCGCTGGCACAAAACCCTGCAAATTCAAAGATCAGCAATGTCCTGGTCTATCCCGGTGGTGCCAACGTCGAAAGAGTGGCCAGGGTAGCCGCTGGTGCCAGGGAGTTGAAGCTCAATTGCCTGTCTGCCCGCTTTGATGTCGATTCCCTGAAGGTGCAGGCCGATGCTGGCATACAAGTAGGTGACGTCAGCGTGCAAACAGTGGACAGGGTACGTGCGCCGGAATGTGCAAACACTGGCCTGGATTTACGCATACGTGAGTTACAGGAACAAAAAGCCAGCATCAGTGCAGAGAGTGAAGCCCAAGAACTGGTAATAGGCTATCTGAAAAACTTTGGCAATGAAAAATCGGGCAGCAATACAGCACTTGTCGCTACCGCAGAACAATTACGCCGCACCGGGCAAGATGCCTTGCAACGCCGCTTGAGTGCACAAAAACGCTTGAATGATCTGGACTTGCAACTGACACCCCTGCTGGCGGAACAACGCAGGCAGATGCAGGCCAATCCACAAGTACGCAGTGTGCAGATCCGCCTGTCGGCACAAAACGAAGGTGAAGTGAAACTCTCTTATCGCTTAAGCCAGGCGGGCTGGACGCCGGTATATCGCGCCTATCTGGACACAGCCAAATCACAGGTCAGACTTGAACGCCATGCCCAGGTTGCCCAGAATAGTGGTGAAGACTGGAATGGTATCAACCTCAAGCTATCAACCTCACAGCCTGATCAGTCCAGCCAGTTGTATCCACCTTCACCATGGACGCTGAGCATCATCCCGCCTTTGCCTAGAGAAACGCAACGCGTGCAGCCTGTGATGATGGCACCGCCTGCTCCTGTTGTTATGGCTGTTGCCGCTCCCGGTGATTATAGAGGAGCCGAGATGCCCAGTTTTGATGTCAGCGTATTCCAGAGTGAATATGCGGCAGAATTCCAGGTGCCAGGCAAAATCAGCCTGAACAGCGATGGTCAGAAAACCGGTTTTGTGTTGGGCAGCCAGATCATTGATGCGCAGGTATTGGTGCGCGTGCAACCTAAACAGGAGGCCCAGGCTTACCTGCTGGCCAATGCCGCCCGCCCTGCCGGCTCATGGCCGAGCGGCAATCTGCAGTTATACCGCGACAATGATTTTATCGGCCAAAGCCAGCTGGCTTTTGGCAGCCAGGAAAAACTGGAACTCTTCTTTGGCCGTGACAATATGGTCAGGGTCGAAGTGGAACCAGAGCTGCGTGATGATGCGAACAAGGGCTTCATCAACAGTCGCATAGAAAAGAAATATACCAACTCCTATGTCATAGAAAACAATCACAAGACTGCGGTCACACTGCAGGTACTGGAAGCCTCACCAATAGCGCGCCATGAAGACATCAAGGTAGAGACGAAGTTTACGCCTGACGCAACACAAAGCAGCTGGAACAAACAACCCGGCATCATCGCCTGGCAATTGCCGCTGGAAGCAGGCAAGAAATTGAAGCTCAGGGCCGACTACACGATCAGCTATCCCAAGGATGCGACGGTGAATGGTTTGCGTTGAGAGCGGTTCTTAAATCAAAATGAAGAGATTTCAGATTCAAGCCACCCCACAGTTACATCCTTATATAGATCGCCTGTGGGGTTGGGAGAGTGAAGCAGATGAAGTCATCGCCTTGCCAGAATTATTACCCGGTACAGGGGCGGAACTGTATTTTCATTATCGTTCACCATTTCAGTACCGTAATGGTAGTACAAATACAGTAGAGAAGCTGACGCCAAGTCATTTACTGTGCATGCGCCGGCAGACGCTTGCTCTTGTTGCGGCGGCAGATATTGGCTTTATCGCAGTGCGTTTCAAGATAGGCATGTTGCCGCGGTTTACCGACATCGCCATGCGGGAGCTGGCTGACCACGCTGTGGCGGCAGAAGATATCTGGGGTCAGGCAGCAAACATTTTATGCTGGCAATTGTCATATGCAGATACGCTGGAAATAAAGCTGGAATTGATCAATACCTTCCTGCTCGGGCAAATGCGTCAGGTAGCGACAGATGTTCTGATAGAGCAAGCCATGCCGCTACTCTATCGACGATATGCAGACATCAGCATACAAAGGCTGGCGGATCATTTTCACATTGGCAGGCGACAGTTTGAACGCCGGTTTCTGGCTGTCAGCGGGCAGACTGCCAGCACGGTGAAATGCATGTGCCGCTTTCAGCATACCCTGCGCAGTCTGATGTTAAGCGACGCAAAGAGTACGGCGATCACTGCACTGGAGCATGGTTACTATGACCAGGCGCATTTCATTCACGACTTTAAAAAACTCACAGGTATCAGCCCAGATCAATATTTGAAGCTGGCACGTACGAAGACGCATTTTTACAATACCAGCCAGCACCGCTAAAGCAAACTACATGCTCTTCATCATTGATAGGAGTAAGACATGTTGTTATTACTGGCTCAACTGCAAACCCGTATTGCCGCAAAAGACGAAGTTAAAAGCATCCTGGAAAAACTGGTCGCTACTACACAAGAAGAAGCTGGCAGTATTTTTTATGCAGTGCATCAGCAACAAGATCAGCCCAATAATTTCATGGTGTATGAGTTATATCGCGACAAGGCTGCGTGTGATTTTCATCTGCAATCCGAGTCTGTCAAAGCTGCATTGCAGCGCATGGAAACTTTATTGGCACGGCCACCGGCAATCACTTTTTTCGATACTGTCGCTCATACTTCCATGACGGCTTAAACTTATACTGCGCCTTGTTCAACATGGTGCATATTATGCCCCAGCACGCAAACCCCAAATTTGCCAAGCCGCAAAACCGAGCAACAAACAAGCACCTGCACGGTTAATCAGCGTCATTAATGTGACGCTGATTTTCTCGCGAATCAATGCCACACCACCACTCAAGATCAGCCACCACAAGGCTGACCCCGAAAATACACCCGCAATCATGAAAGCCGCCGCAGATGGATGCACCGCAACCGGGCCAGCGATGCTGGCAAACACCGCAATGAAAGACACGATAGTCATGGGGTTGGTGATGGTCAGCATGAAAATGGATAAAAATGTGTTGATCACAGTCTGCTTGTTTGCGACATCCTGATCCACAAGCTGCACTTTGCTCAATAGCAGTTTGCCACCCATCCACGCCAGGAACACGGCTCCCGCTATTGCCAATGGTCTACTCAGCGACACAAAATAATCGGTGATAGCTACCATGCCGAATGCCCCTATCGCACCATACACCGCATCAGCACAGGCTGCACCCATGCCACTGACAAAACCGGTACGCATGCCATATGCGAGTGTGCGCTGTATGCACAGCAAGCCTATGGGGCCGACCGGTGCCGCAATCGACAGGCCTATCAGCACCGCTTTGAAAAATAAATCCCACTCCATGCTTGCTCCCCAATCAAAAAGAAGATAGCTCCAGTATGAAGATTTGAATCAGTGATTAACATGGAATAATTCAGGTAAAACTGCTAAATTGCCTTCATAATTCTTGCGCATCCTCATCTGGACTTAAAATCATGGATATCGACGCCAAAGCCTGGAAAATCCTGGCCGCCCTGCAACGCGACGCCCGCATTTCATTGAAGGCACTCGCTGATGAAACCGGTCTGTCCCTGCCCGCCACATCAGAGAGGGTCAAACGTCTGGAAGAAGCTGGTGTTATCAAAGGCTATCGTGCCGAAGTCAACGCAGAATCGCTGGGCCTGCAAGTGCAGGCCGTCATCGGTATCACCGTCCCCCAGCCGCAAAAAGCCAGCCTCATTGCGCATCTGAAATCTTTGCCTGAAGTGCTGGAATGCCTGCATGTGACGGGGCAGGATTCTTTTTTGTTGCGCGTTGCTACCAGGGACTTGCGGCATCTGGAAAGCTTTGTCGGAAATATTAATCATTATGGTGAGACGCGTACTTCCATCATCATGTCGGCGCCGATACCTTTGCGGGCTTTGATGCCGGTGGAGGGTTAAGTGAATGATGTGAACTGATAGCAAGAGTGACGCTGGTTGTATTGACGTTGCTGTTGGTTTTGACTCTGGGGTTGCCGTTGTTTTTGACGTTCGAAGTTCCCATGTGTAGCCGTTTGTGCTGTACAGAAAATGGATCAAGAAGAGCCGCTGTCTGAGCGTAGCGAGTTTCGGATCTTCCCATTTTTTGTACTGCACAAACGGGAACCCCGTAGGGGCGGCTATGCCTGGGTCGCCTTTTTGGCCCACCTTTTTTGGCGAGACAAAAAGGTGGGTAGCTGCCGGTCTACCACCGGCCGGCAATCTTAAATTATGTGTGCAGGCATTTGAAAATCAAATCGCCCAAAATACCAAGATTCAGAAGTTTATACACTTCACGACAGGCTAAGAACGCCACTGGATTCCAGCTAACCCCACGCTGGAATGACGTATTTAAAATTGCTGTTTCACGACGGACTGTTAACTTGGTTAATATCTGCAAACCCTCAAGCTGATCGCAAAAAATCCCCCGTCCGTTTCCAGCCAGCCCAAACAAAAAACACCCCGCATACTCCCCCTCCATCGAATCAAACATCGAACAACCCACATGCGAGGACACCATGCACATCAGCAGCGAATCCGCCATACTCTATTTCGGCACCCCTGTCATCCTGGTCAGCACCGTCAATGAAGATGGCAGTTTTAACCTGGCCCCTATCTCATCCATTTTTTGGCTGGGCTGGCGTGCCGTCATCGGTGTAGGCTCAAGCTCACAAACTGCCCGCAACCTGAAAAGAAACGGCCATTGCGTACTCAATCTGGCATCCGTCAATGAAGTAGCCGCTGTCAACAAACTCGCACTGACGACAGGCTCGGATGCGATGTCGCCCTGGAAGGCAGCGCGCGGTTACCGACTAGAGAGAAATAAATTTGAACTGGCGGGCCTGACGCCGCAAACATCAGAAACAGTGACAGCGGCGCGGGTACAGGAATGCCTGGTGCAGCAAGAATGTACAGTCGCAGCCATGCATGGCATTGCGGAAGACGAAGCTATGCTCAAGGGTGGCATACTGACTTTCGAATTGCGCATACAACGCCTGCATGTCGATGCATCGCTACTGCTGTATGGCAATCCTGACCGCATAGATCCGGACAAATGGAAACCGCTGATCATGAGCTTCCAGAAATTCTATGGGCTCGATAATCAGCAGCTACATGTATCGACCCTGGCTACAATACCGGAAAAAGCTTACCGCAGTCCGGATGTCGATAAGGCCCGTCAGATAAGCAAGATAACTGCGCTGTCAGAGAGTTAGACTTTCATCATCGATGCGGTGCGGGGCTTGGACAACAACTCGGCAAAAACTTGCCAGCGGCTTTGTTCATCACCCGCCTTGGCGAGTTTTTCTACATAGGCCTTGGTCATATCCTGGCCAAGATTGTAGTTGATGACGTAAGACCTGTGTTTTTCCATGAAGCGCAGGCGTTGCCGTGATCTGGCTTCATCAGACAAGGCGTATTTCATCAGCATGGCGACGGCGGCTTCAGTATCAATATCGTCGTCGAGATAGAGTTTGGCGACCATGTTGCCAGCGTAAGTCAGCTTTTGCAGGACTGCCTGCACTTGATAGTAATGATCCACTTTGGCAGGGTCTATGCCTGCCAGCGGGAACAATGTCTCTTTTTCAAATGCCATGCGCTCAGCATGCGGGAAGGCGACTTCTATGCCGTAGTTGGCACTGCCCTCGGCCAGGAAAGACATCGGTGAATACAGGGGATAGACGCTGTATTCAACCCAGGCATTTTCATTGACCAGGTGTTTTTCTATGAGCAGGTTGAAGACGTGGTGGCCGGGATAGCCCTCATGGCTGGCCAGATCGATGGCGCGGCTGATGAACATGGGGAAATCGGTATTGACCTGTATCAGACTATAGCTACTGCCCTTGTACCAGTTGTAGGCACTCCAGACCTGGTCTTTGACATATTCAATCTCGAAATTTTCTTCTTCTGGCAGGCTGATGTATTTCCTGGTGCGTGCGCGGGATTCATTGATGGCGGCTTTGAAGACGACATCCAGCTTGTCTTGCGGTATTTCAAATTGCTTTGCATAGACAGAAAGTCGGGTATTCAAATCACCTTCTCCCGGCAAGAGCTGGCTCAGTTCAGCCAGGATGGGGTCGAAATCTGCGGGGCTCAGATCAGGTGAGCGGGCATCGTACAAGGCTAGAGACTCATCATCGAAAGACAGTTTATGGCCTGCCAGATGAGCGATGTAGGTGCGCACGGCGGTGACGTGCAGGCGTAAAAAATCCTGGCGCAACTCTTGTCCTGCCTCTGGAGGTGGCAGGGATTGTACCTGCGCGGTCAATTTTTCTGCTTGCTGCAACAAGTCTGCCAGGGGCAGTTTTTTTGATGCAGACTGCCATTCTGGTGGGCCATAATAGGCATCGACATAGCCGGGATCATGCTGACCAACTGCCAGGACGAGTTTGACATAGGCTTCTGCTACCTGATTGAGTTCCATGAAATGTTCTCCGCATGTATTTATTACAAACTTTGTTGCCAGCATTTTACTGCTGTTGGACACCTCTAGCTTGTTCAAGTTCAGGCTGATTTCATCAGCGCGGTGCACAAAAATTGACATGATCTTCAGCTAACACTATATTGCGCTACCGCCTGAGCTCATCCTTACAAAAATTGAGCCATGGCGTGACACTGAGGATAGATATGCGGCCCACGAGGCAGCAGATCATAATCAGGGCTTACGCAAAATTGTTATTGCCAGTCTTTGCTGTGCAGTCGGGGTGGTTTTGCGCAAGTCCTTAATAAAAATGGAGGATACATGGCTCTGCAACAGCTGGATGATGAACAGATACGCACCTGGACACGACGACAGAAGGATCAGTGGTGGTTTGACAATATCTACCGCAAGGACATGGCGCAGCTTACCCTGCGCTCTGCCCTGACAGGTTTCCTGCTGGGTGGCATACTGGCCGCCACGGCACTGTATATCGGTGCCAAGACTGGTATTGGTATTGGTGTTGGCCTGACTTCGGTGATTTTATCGTTTGCGATTTTCAAGATCTTGCATAGCATGGGCATCACTGCCGACTACAGCATTCTGGAAAACAACCTCACGCAATCGGTCGCCACTGCTGCTGGCTACATGGTCAACCCCATGATTTCCAGCCTGGCAGCGTATATGCTCATCACCGGCAAGATCATCCCGTGGTGGCAGATGATGATCTGGGTCACGGTAGTGGCCTTGATAGGTGTGCTGGTCGCCTTCCCGCTCAAGCGCCGTTTTGTCAATGAAGACCAACTGCCCTTCCCTGAAGGCCGCGCCTGTGGCGTGGTACTTGACTCTCTTTACACCGGTGGTGCAGGCAGTGGCATCTACAAGGCCAAGCTACTCGGTTATACCAGCCTGTTTGCCGGTCTGTACCAGATCATCGTCAGTGATGGCTGGATGCGGCTGATACAGTTCAAGATATTGCGCATGGACAAATGGGCAGGCATGACGGAAGCCTGGAGCCTGCCTGAGCGTCTGGATACTTATTACTACACGGCAGCCATGAAGTTCCAGTGGTGGATACCCAAGATCATGGGTACCGACATACGCAATCTGGGCCTGCGCCTGAACCTGGATGTTGCCATGTTTGGTGTCGGCGGGCTGATGGGCATACGGGTTGCCAGCAGCGTCATGCTGGGAGCCTTCATCAACTTTGTGATCCTGGCACCGTGGATGATACAAAACGGCGACATCGCTGCCCGCACTTTGCCAAATGGCACGGTGGTGGCAATTTCCCGTACCGAGATTGTCAACCAATGGGGTTTGTGGTGGGCAGTGACGATGATGGTGGTGGGTTCCATGGTCGGCTTGCTGGCGAAACCTGAGCTGTTCAAGGCGGCCTTCAAATCCATGACTGGCGGTGGCAAGAAAGAGAAAGATACTGGCCCCGATCCGCTGAAGGATATTGAAGTACCGCTGTGGATTTCTTATGTCGGTGTTCCGATCTTGTGTGCACTGGCTGCCTGGCTGGTGAACACCCTGTTTGGCGTGCCTTACATCATGGCGCTGATCGCCTTCCCGCTGATTTTTGTATTGACCATCATTTGCATCAATGCGATGGCGCTGACCTCCTGGGCACCTATCGGTGCGCTGGCCAAGATCACGCAATTCAGCATGGGTGCGATGGACCGCAGCAATCCAGCCAATAACCTGCTGCCAGCCGGTATGACTGCTGACATCGCCTTCAATGCGTCTTCACTGCTGTCTGATATCAAGCCTGGCTATATGCTGGGTGGCAAGCCGCGTCATCAGGTCATTGGCCATATCATCGGTATCGTCTCGGGTGCACTGGCTTGCGTGCCACTGTTCTTCCTGCTGTTCCTGCCACCAGATGCCAATGGCTTGCGCAGCACGGCGACTATCGTCAGTGAGCAATTCGCCTTCCCGTCTGCGCTGCAATGGAAGGGCGTGGCCGAGATTATTGCCAAAGGTGTCAGTGGCCTGCCCGTGTCTGCCATCATTGCCATGGCGGTCGCTGGCCTGTGTGCGGTGTTCATTGAAGTAACCAACGTCATCACCCGTGGCCGTTTGCCGCTGTCTTCCGTATCCATCGGCCTGGGCGTAGTCTTGCCGCCAGAATCCTGCTTCGCCATGTGGCTGGGTGCCTTGATATTCTGGTACATGGGCAAGAGAAATGCTGAAAAAGGCACGAAAGGCCATACTTTCTGGGTAGAGGGTTGTGAGGCTATCAGTGCTGGCCTGATCTCAGGTGCGGCTATCCTGGGGATAGGTAATGCCATCATAAATGTGATGATGTAGGTGCAATATCGCAAGACTCCCTCCCCCTGCAAGGGGAGGGCTAACTTCGTAGGTTGGGCTACGGGGTATCAGCCCAACACTGGGTCTTTGCAAACGTATACGTTTTTTAGACGCTGAGTGTTGGGCTGGTAAACCGTAGCCCAACCTACGCCCTTTCCAGGTCTATGCCTGCAAATACTTGTGCAACATACCGACCAATTCACTCTTCCCCCGCGACTGAAACTCCACCGGTGCCTGGTCTATCACCAGCCTGTGCGTGAAATGCTCGATCGCATGCACCACGAAATAAGCCTGCATTTGGCGGTCAGCAACAACGACGACATCCGCACGCACACTCAGGCAGCGTGCCACTTCTTCTATCAAAAACTGTTCTGCCTGTCTGGCAGTCTGCCGCAATTGTGCTGGTAACAATCCCTCCTCGTACAGCAATCTATGCAACCCTGGATTGTGCTCATGCAGGGCAATCATGTGGCCAACGATGTCATGCAATACTGGCTCAAGAGCGTGCGTGGTCGAGCGCAGGGTTTCCAGCAGGCGCACGCTGAGCGCCAGACCCTCGGCCATATGCTGTTCAGCCAATGCTGTCAGTATCGAGTCTTTGTTGGGAAAGTATTGGTAGAGTGAACCTATTGAAACTCCAGCCCGGCTGGCGATGCGGGAAGTAGTACCCCCAGCATAGCCAAACGCATCGAAAATATGAATAGCTGCCTCAAGTATCGCCTGCACGGTGACCCTGGAGCGTTGCTGAGAAGGCTGTTTTAAAGACTGTACGCGCGATTTTGTCATGGCAGTAAACAGCCTCCGAATGCGAATAGACAATATGAATGATTATTCATATTATAGCCCGACAAACATTGACGGGACTGTCGCAGCATGAATATCTCCCAGGCACGCTCCAGCCAGACTTACTGGCACTGCTACCATGACCCTGCTTTGCTGGCAAGTGTGCTGGCCGTGGTACAAACCAGGCACCTGCAATCCACAGGAGTGGAGTTGCATATAGACCTGTATCAGCAGGTAAATAACACTGCCCCTGTGCTGATATTGAATCACGGTGGCGGTGGCTACGGCGGCTTGTTTGTCGGCCTGGCCCTGGCTTTTTATGAGCATGGTTATACCGTCGTCGTACCAGACCAGAAAGGCCAGGGCCGCTCTGGCGGCGCGATGGGCGACTTTACCGTGTCAGAGGCTGTGCAAAACATCCTCGATGTGGCGGCCTGGGCCAGGGCAGAGTTTGCTGGCCCGCTCTACCTCTGCGGTGGCAGCATAGGTGGTGGCCTGACATATGCGGCTGCCGCCGCGCTGGCACAACAGGGTAAGCCCCCGGTAGCAGCTGTCTGCCTGAACCTGTATGACTTTGGTGACGCTGTCACTGGCCTCACATTTACCCGTTTTGCAGGCTTGGCAAACATTCCCGGCCTGGCCAGAGCATGCAGAGCCATGAGTGACCTGCTGGCAAAACTGGCACCACGCATGCGCCTGCCCTATCGCCCGCTGGCACGTTTTGAAAACATGATGGATGAACGCGACCTGGCAACCGGCTTTTACGCGAAATGGCAGGCTGACCCATTAACCCTGCGTACAGTGACGGCACGCTACTTCGCCAGCATGCTCGATACCGCATTTGCGATCCCACTGGAAGCAAATACACAAGTACCGGTACTGGTCATCAACCAACAGCGGGACAAGATGGTCAACCCGCAACTGACACGCGATTGCTACCGACGCCTGTCAGGTCAAAAAACGTATGCAGAAATTGACTGGGGGCATTTTTCTTTGCAGCCTGAATTCAATGCGGAATTGGTTGCACTAGGTCAGCAATGGCTGCGCAAGATCAATGATATGGGGATTTAGTCGAACAAAATCAATCACTTGTGCAATGCACAGCAGAAATTTCAAATAATGTGAAATACCTGACATCCAAAACCCCTGCTCGTGCGTTAAGGTAATTATGGAGCAAATTTGCTCACCCACATTACTCGCGCAGGAAGAAATTCATGTCAGCACATACTCGTACACATACTAAGCCTTTACTGAAAATTGCCGCCCTGGCAGTGGCGGGCCTGTTTTATTTAGGTTCGGCCCAGGCTCAGGATGAGCCACCCGGCCGCGTCGCCAGGGTCAGTTATTCCTATGGCAATGTCAGTTTTGCCGATGCGGGCAGCAATAACTGGAGCTCGCTGGTACAAAACCGCCCAATTTCTACCGGCGACAGTCTGCAAGTGCCGTACGCAGGCAAGGCAGAAATGCATGTAGGGCCAAATGCCCTGCGCCTGGCAGAAAATACACGCATGAGTTTCAGCCTGCTGGATGATGACAACACACAAATCGACCTGAACCAGGGCAGCGTGGTGATACGCGTGCGTGAGCTCAACAATAAAGAAAACTTTGACATACGCACACCCAACCTGGTGTTCTCATTGCAGGAGCCTGGTGAATACAGGATCAATGTCAACGACGACAATACCACCACTGTGCTGGTAAGACGTGGCACTGGGATTGCCCGTGGCGAGCGCGATACTGTCACCATAAGACAAGGCGAGCAGTCGCGCTTTTCTGGAGCGAATCTGCAACATACAATGATAGGCTATGTACCACCGCCAGATACTTTTGACATGTGGGCAGCAGACCGCGACCGTGCCGAAGAAAGTGTAGAAACCGTGCGCTATGTCTCGCGTGAAGTCATAGGCTATGAACAGCTTGACCAATATGGGTCATGGGAAACCACCAGCGATTATGGCGCAGTCTGGTATCCGCGCCAGGTCGGCGTGACATGGGCACCTTACCGCGATGGCAGTTGGGTCTGGGTTGCACCATGGGGTTGGACCTGGGTAGATCGTGCCCCATGGGGATTTGCGCCTTATCACTATGGCCGCTGGGCTTATGTGGGCACACGCTGGGCCTGGGTGCCTGGTCCTCGCCAGCAACATATACGCCCAGTATATGCACCGGCCCTGGTGGCGTTTGTCGGTGGCAACACTTACGTCAATAATTATTATGGTTCGAAGCCAGGTTCGCATCCCTCGGTTGCATGGTTCCCGCTGGGGCCTGGTGAAGTCTATAAACCGGGTTACGCCCATAGCAATCAATACATACAACGCCTGAATCAAAACATGGTGGTCAACAGCAGCATTACCAATGCCCGCTTTGTTAACCAGAATGTGCGTAACGCTGTCACCATCGTACCTACCAACACCTTTGTACGCGGTGAGCATGTATTGCCAGTCTCCAGGAATCCTGTCGCAGCAGTACAAAACCGCCAGGCGCCGGTGGTAGTCACCGAGGCACCGAATATTACACCTGTTGGCAATAACCGTTTTGGTGAAGCACGTCAGGGTAACTTGCGTAGCGGTGAACAATTCAGGCAAAGAAATCTGGACATGCCTCCGGCACGCAATGCTGGCACGATCACCAACCTGAATCCGAATGAAGCCAGGCCAGTGAACCGTCCGGCAGAAGTGAACGGCAGCCCACACGGACAAAATAATCTGGCAGCTCCGGCTAATACCGTGTCGGGCATTATTTCAAATGCAGTCAATACGCCACCTGCCAACGGTAATAGTCTTGCTCCAGCGAATAACCCGTCCAATCAGGGCATGGGCAATATGAACCGCAGCCCGGAAATAAAGGGTAACGCGCCCCGCATCTATAGCAATGGCGCGCCTAACACTGTCAACCAGGGCAACAATGTTTATCAGCGTCCGCAGCTGAATAATCCATCAGCTAATCCACCAGCGGCAACAGTGAATGTGCAGTCAAACAATAATGTCGCACCGAATGTTGCCCCCTCGGTCAATGTTATCAGCAATCCACCTATGCGCTCGCCTGCCGCGAATACCCCGGTCAATAATGCCATCATGGGCACGCCCAATCCCGTGAACCAGAACAGGCCAGTAGAAAACAATGACAGGTCATCCAGATATGGCAACGGCATCAACAATAATCCAGCACAGGAAATACGTGTGGAACGCCAGCCAGAGCGTATAGACCGTGGCAATGAAAGACCGGTTGAACGCACGAGGGAAAGGCCAGTGCCAGTCGCGCCGGTAGAGCGGCCTGTGGAAAGGCCGGTAGAAAGACAGGCCCCCCAGCCCATGATACAGCCAGCACCGCAACAGGCACCACGCATGGAGCAAAGGATGGAGCCAAGAATGGAACAGAGACAGGCTCCGGCACCAGCAATAGTGCATACGCCTGCTCCCGCTCCAGTAGCAGCCCCGGCTCCAGCGCCACGGGCTGCCCCTGCACCAGCGCCGGCTCCAGCACCAAAGGCTGAACCTGCAAAAGAAAAGGATGATGCACGCAATGCGAAGATGCGTGGCTTGAGCGAACGCTAGAACCTGATGCCCCGCAAAAAGCCAGCCTGCCCTGTCACAGGGATTACAGGCTGGTTTTTTTCTTCCATCACTTTTTCTAAAGTTGCTTGACCTGACACGTATGTCTCGTGGAGATGTGGCAATCGCGCCCCTTCCCCCTCCCCCCTTTTCATTCGCATCTTCATTCCTGCATTTCCTTCCTTACCGTCTCACGCTTTACTGTGATGTGACGAAAGCATGCTGCCAAGGTTTGGTTTTTTTGAACCAGTCTTGCTGTCTCTTGCCCAAAGCTGTGTGCCATATCAAGGCTGACCGCTTCACTACCTTCACCCAATAACGAGAGACAACCTTGCCTGCATCACATAGCTTGCGGCTGATACTGGCCGCTACCGGTATCTGTATTTTATTTTCTGGCAGCCGCATCATGGCGCAAGACATGTCCTCTGCTTTTGCACTCACGCTGGAGATACAGGGCGTGCGTTTTGCATCACACCGGGTTGCGACACCACAAAGTGCGCAACAAGAAATCAAACTCAAGCAGCTCAAGCAGCTCAAGCAGCAAGTGATATTACAAAAAGACGGACAGTTTCGCACCATCAGTGAATCTGTGTGGCCAGGCACTATACGCTTTCATTTCCTGACGACTGGCAACAAAGACGGTGCGGCAGCGGTGGATTTGCTGCCATGGCGGCAAGGCATAGAGATAGAGCGCGAGAACGCCGCTGAGGCACGCAATGCATATGCCGACCTGCTATTCCTGAGCCCGGCACTCTTGCTGGAACTTGACAGCATGCGCATGCCCATCAATTTACCTGGTGCTGAAAATCAAAATTGCCTGCCAGTGAATTTCAATGATGCAACAGGCCGCCCTGCCAGTATGATCATCAAGCGCAACAGCGGCCAGGTATTGAGGGCAAAAACCGCAACCAGCACACAGACCCTGTTTCAGGGGGACCTGTTTTACCTGCCTGAGGTCGGCCCCATCCCGCCCGTGTTTGATGTAGGCCTTGAGCTGGACAGTCTGATCACACAACATCGACTGCAAGTGCAGCAACTGGTTGGCGTGCATGGCCGCAGCGGTACTTTCACCGAATGTAAAAATGCACTGGAATTGAGGATGACGGAAAAACCATCTGCTGAAAAAACCTGAATACCCGCCTGAAACTCAAATCCCATTTTGTAGAAAACTGTGTCGGCATGCGTCATAAGCGACACAGTTTTTGCATACAGCTATCTTCAGGGCAGCAATTGTTGTAAATTCCGTTAATGCAATACTCACGCAAGACACTATCATCGCAATCCGCTCATGCTACTTACATTTTGCACAACAAGATAATGGTTCAAGATGCGCCCGGAAAATGCCTCCTTCTTCAAGACTTATTCCCGCCTGCTTAACATCCTGCTGCTAGGCATACTGGTATTGCCCGGTTTTATGACGCCGGTAATGGCACAAGACCTGCAAATTTTCACTGAAGACTGGCCACCCATCAGCTTTGGCAGCGGCAACAAGGCAGAAGGCATGGCTGTCGAAGTCGTGCAAGCCATGCAGGCACATATAGGCAGCAGCCAACCCATCCAAGTCGTACCCTGGGCACGCGGCTACAAGGCACTACTGGAAGAACCGAATACCTTGCTGTTTACGGTTGGACGTTCTGAAGAGCGTGAAAAGCTCATGGTCTTGCTGGGTCCCATCGCCATCTCCACCACCTCACTATATACCCGCAAGGGCAATGCCACGCGCCTGAACAGCATGGGCGATGAGATGCAAAAACTCAAGGTCGGTGCCTATCGTTCCAGCATCTTTGCAGATACCGCCCGCAAGAAGGGTTTCCAAAATATAGAACAGGCGCCAACACCGCAAATCATTGCGAATATGCTGCTGGCTAAACGCTTTGATTTATGGGTCGAAGGCAGCCTGGTAGTTTCTTCCGTGCTCAAGGAAATTGGCCATACTGCTGATGATGTGGAAAAAGTCAAAGTTCTCGACAGCCTTGAACTTTACCTGGCTTTTTCCACCTCCACTTCACCAGCCACCATCAAGGTTTGGGAAGATGCCTTGCGCTGGCTGAAGAAAGAAGGCCAATTCGCCCGCATCCATCAGAAGTGGCTACCGAATGAACCACCACCGATGGCGGTGATACGGCTTGATCCACCTGGCAAGCCCTGAACCTGTCCTCAGGCCACGACGATATTTTGCAGATTAAAAGAAAAAGGCGTGGAATTGGGACCTGGCCCACCACCGGTCATGACAATATCCGCACTCGCTATACCCAGCAGTGACAATTCAGTATTGATATTCGAAATAATGGCCGAGTTCATGACCTGACCTTGTTCGACCTGAGAAGCAACGCCTATCCAGATTGTTGGCTCGAATTCGAACACTGCTTTTTGATGCGGAGCGATGGAAGTTTTAGTCGCCAGCAATTGTCCATTTTTATAGATAGATGCATTGATAGCACCTTTCGACAAATTATTAAGGACTTGTACTTCCCTGGGACTGGTACCACTGCCATAAGGAACCAGCCTGTCACCGGACGTCGTGAGCGCCATACTATATAGACCGCGCATTCTGCGCGGCTAACTGCGGTGTATAGTTACCCCATGAATCGCTGGCACCAACAGACATGCTCATGGGAAAAGTAAATGGGTGGTTGTCACCAACACCGCAATATTTGATGACCATCCAGGCAACGGACAACTCGTCAAAATCTGTTGCCACATTTTTTTGGAAGATGACAATTTCTGAATTATTAACGTCATTCGAATTGTTGATAAAATTCAGTTGTATATCCATGTCAGATCCTTTGATTTTTGGATGAGGTTTTGGTGTAAATAGCAGCATTGGCATGGTAGGCTCCGGAGTGGAATATGCTTCTGCCCTCTTCCCGCCAGCGAAGCAGTTTTATGCGAAGCAGCACAGAAGGCGGACTGGCAGACCTAAACCACGCTGGGTTTTGCAATTTGTATTGGAGAGATTTGCAGAGGGTAAAAGCTATCGCCAGATCATGATGGAGTTTAACCGGCTCTATCCACATAAGGGTATGACGATCAGTTTGGGGACGGTATATAACTGGGTACAGAAGCACTGTTCAGAGATGGAAGCTATTCGTAAAGAGACGAGGAATCGTTTTCCAGAACCGAGTCCTGCGAATTTGCGGTGGTGTATTGATGGTACGGGTAAAGTGACAGCTGATGGCGTGAAGCATTTCATTCTTGGCATTTTGGATCATGGCACGCGGATGAATTTGCTATTGCAGCGGTTGGAGCTGGCGACATCGGCAGCAATACTGGAATGCATCAAAGAGGCGATGCGGTTGTTTGGTCAGCCTACAATTATTCGTACAGATAATGCGTCTGTGTTTCGCAGTAAAAAATTTAGGCAAGCTCTGAAGGAACTGGGTATTCGTCAGGAATTCAGTGAACCTGGCAAGCCGTGGCAAAACGGGAGAATTGAGCGTTTCTTTTTAACGCTCAAAGAAAAATTGAATCTGACTGATCCTGTCAATGGCTTGATGCTCGACTGCTTGCTGGTCGATTTTACGACCTGGTATAACTTGGTCAGGCCGCATCAGCATTTGCATGGGTATACGCCTGCTGAGGTGTGGACTGGTGTAAATCCTTACACGTCAGCACCGAAATCTGTTCAGTATTTTAGTGCCTGGGATGGTCTGCTGACTGGCTACTATTTGCAGCGTTAGCGACACCCTCATAAAACAAAATAGCTGTCGATCTTGAACATTTTCAGGTGTTCAGGGTGGTGATCGCCTCCAGCAAATGAATCGCTTAAATTTCAATCAGGCGGACAATTTTTATTGTTCACAATGATTAAAAAATGATCATTTCAGTGTTCAACTGAACCAAAGTCTTCGTCAGATTTTGCAAAAAATGCTGATCTGGCTGAGGAGTTTGGTTTAACTGAACGCTGAACAGGGCAGCAACTTCATATTGCAAAATGAATCTCAACCCAAGGTAAACGACGAATTCCACCATGCTCAATCCATTGAATCTTCTTTCCTTGGGATTTCGCAATATCTTTAATTTCATCATCTGAACATAATGCATTTGGTATATGTCTGAACGCAATTTCATCTAACTTTGGAGCACCAAATAGTTTATGCCAATCGATATTAAGAACAACAGCATCTGCTCTAAATTTAGTCATATTGGGATTTTTTTCAATCCATGACAGATTAGCTATTTCAAAGTCTCCCTCTAAAAAAACTTCTGTTAAATTTGAGCATCCAAAAAAAGATTCTGCAATATTTTCAATCACTGAACCTTTCTCGATTTCAATAACTCTCAATGCTTTACATGCTGCTATACCGTCTAATGAAGTTAATCCTGTAACTTTTATAAATCTCATTTCCTCAAGTAAACTGCATCCTTCGATGCCATTCAAACTCTCTAATTTCCCATGCCTCAATTTAAGATGCCTTAATTTTTTAGCAAGACCAATTTCGACACAGTTTACTCCTCTGTACCTCGTTATGGAAATCTCTTCTAACACAGGAATAGAAAAAAAACGCTCTCCAAATATTTTGGGAGACCAGCCCATTTTGCAGATTCGAAGTTCAATCAAAGATGAGAGATCCACTACTGGCAATGGTGGATAATCTTCCAAATCCAATTGAGTCAACTCGCTCAACATCTCCAATCCCAAAAATCCGTTGAATATACCTGAAACACGAAGTTTCTTAATATTATTTTTAAAGGGAATGAGGAATCGCAGATCATGCCAAATTTCGCCTCCATTGACTAATTGAAGAAGATCAAACTTAAATTCTGATATTCGACGAACCGAATTTTCATCAGTTCCGCTGATAGAAAGCGTTTCGAGATAATTTTTTGTTTCCATATTTTTCTATTTACAAAAATTCAGAAAATCATTACGCAAACGACCTCTTGATTTACTAATTGCATTTCGTGAATTTGAAATGTTATGACCTGCGTCTTTCAATGCATCCATAACATATTGCTCGGCTTTCTGAAGCAAATCTTTGCCAGCTTGTCCTAACAAGCGTTCAACTGGATAAACAGCTACCATAGCTCTAAATTTCTTGCGAATACCTTGCAAATGTTCAAAATATCTTCGAGTAATATCGTTAGACTGCCCTACATAAAAATTTCCAAGTCCATCTGTCAGTATGTAAATTCCGTAATTTATTGTTTCGTCAGCAGCAAACTGCATCAAAGCACAACCTGTTTTCTTAAACGCCATCCGCCCCACTTGAGGCGTCGCAATACTATTTCCTGTCCCGCTACCCTCAACTCCAGTCATCAGTCCTGGAAGATTCTCCAATCCACTTGGGTCAAGAATATTTAAGGGATTTGCACTAGCATATAAATATTTATTTAGTGTCAATGGTCTTTCAAACGTGCCAATGAAAGAATCAACCGAAACAAATCTACCGCTGTCAGCGCTATACCACCTAGCTCGGTTATATTGCAACTCAATGATGTCATCAAAATACTCGCCGGTATAACGATAATTATTGGCGGTAATCCCCGTATTATTGAGCACCGCCCCAAATGCATCATACTGATAAGCATCAGTTACGCTGCCATTACTATTAGTCAACGCCTTAGTACTACCCAATGCATCCGCATGATAGTAACTTAACTGACCTACCCTGCTCTGTTGAATCAGTCCATTACCCCACACATAGCTGGTACTTTCTGTAGCACCGGCTTGTGAAGTTGTCTCCTGCACTGTCTGCGCATACTCGAAGGTCTCATCCACGAGGTAATTGGTAACCTTGTCAGGACTGGTGTTTTGACCAGGCTCGCTCTTCTGAACGCGGTTGCCATTGCTATCATAGCTATAACGTGCCACCGCAATCGCTGTCGCTTGATTACTACCCTGCTTCACTTCCACCAGACGATTGTCAGCATTCCAGCCATAAACGGCGACTTGTCCGCCTGTGGTCTTCGTGCTCAAGTTACCCTTGTCATCCCAAGTGTAAGTCGTGACGACATTGTTAGCGCCAGTGGTTTTCGTTTCCTGCGTCAGCCTGTCATTGGCGTCATAAGTGTAAGTAGTCGTCGTTGTACCGCTTATTGTAGTCTCAGTCTTCTAGCTGCGGTTGCCTACTTTGTCATACACATAGTCAGTCGTTCTTGTCGTTGTGCCTGCGCTGTCTTTGACAAGTTCCTGCGTCAACCGATTCACACCGTCATATTGATAACTGGTCGTGCGGACAGGATTTGCAGCAAGCAGATTTACTTGTGTGCTTTGCGTGTCAAACTCTTCCACCTTCGTCCGCTGACCATTGGCCGCTAATGTGTAACGGCTGCCAGCAACAACACCGCTGCCTTTAATGTGCAACAGTTGCAGCAAACGTCCATTCGGATCATAACTATAGTTTGCAGTAATACCATCCGGTGTCGTTGCATTCGCCAGTCGTCCTGCATCATCCCAGGTGTATGTCGTGCTGCTATTGGTCGCACTATTGGTTACGTTGATGAGCCTTTGATTCTTGTCGTAGCCATAGCTGACTGTGCCTGCTGCGGTACTGCGCTGGCTGATATTGCCGTTGGCGTCATAGGCATACGCGAGGTAACTGCCATCCGGTTTGACCTGTTTCGTGATCCTGTCATTAGCATCATAAGTATATGTCGCCTGACCATTTTGTCGTCCATTACTGTTGCTACCGCCCGATATGGTGCTGCTAGCGATTTGTCCTGCCGCCGTATAAGTTGTACTGACACTGCTGCCATCCGGGTAATTTGTCTGAATCAGTTCACCTAGAACATCATAGACATAGCTTGTTACCTTGCCTGCAAAGTCAGTCTTCTGTGTCAGGTTGCCTGCCACGTCATACGCAAAGCTTTCTGTCTGACCTGCTGGCAGAGTCCTGCTGGTAACGCGACTATCTACATCATATTTCCAGCTTGTGACGTGACCTTGGGCGTCGGTCTGGCTGGTCTTGTTGCCATTGACATCGTAGCCATAAATGGTTTGCTGTTGTGTGGCCGCATTGGTCTGCGTGACCTGGTTCAGCCTGCCTACCGGATCATAGCCATAAACTGTGGTATTACCTGCCTGATCTGTTTCTGATTGCTTAGTACCTGTCGTATTCCAAACCGTACTACTGGTGCTGTTGTCTGGATACGTTGTTTTGACGAGGCGATTCAGTGCATCGTATTCAAACTGCGTTACTTTGCTGGTGGCATCAATGATCTTGGTGCGGTTACCAACGCTGTCATACTCGTACTTCGTCTGTTTGCCTTTCGCATCGGTCAGATTGGTCAGACGACCAGCAGCATCATAACCATTGGTGCTTGTGTTGCCTTGTGCATCAGTCGTACTGGCAACACGCCCCGAATCATCATAGCCTGTGCTGGTACTGGTACCATCAGCGGCGGTTGCTCTGATGAGACGGTTCAGCGCATCATATTCATAACGTACGCTTCTACCCTGACGATCAGTCTCACTGACCTTGTTGCCGCCTGCATCGTAAGCAGTCGTAGTAGTTTTACCATCAGGATGGGTAGTGGTCGTCAGCTTGCCGGTGTCGTCATAGCTGTAGCTGGTACGGCGGCCTTGCGGGTCGGTCGTTGCGCTGACTTTACCACCAGCGGTGTATTCCGTTTTGGTGGTCGCGCCTAATGCATCCGTCTCGCTGATAACACGTCCTTCTGCATCCAGCGTTCTGGTGACACTAACGGTTTTTTGTGTCGGTACACCATTGACGTTTACTATAGCGATCCAGCTTCGGCTGAGTTCTTTACCATTGTCATCATAGGCATAAGTCGTGACTTTGCCCGCTGCATCAGTCTCGCTGATCCTGTTGCCCTTAACGTCATTCTGATAACGTGTCAGTTGATCACTGAGCGTCAATGATGTGATGTTACCTGCATCATCATTACCAATATGGGTGTAACTACCTAATGGCTGATCTACACGCGTGCCTTTGGCGAAGTAACTAAAGAATGTCACATTACCTTTAGCATCCGTGCTGGTTTTCAGTTGAGTACGCGTATTCGTATCGTAATCCCAAGTTGTCGTTTTATTTAACGGATCAGTCTCACTCAGTTGCTTATAAGTCTGCGGATCATATGTGCTCTTGGTAGTGTTGCCCAAGGGATCAGTCACCGTCGCCTGATTCCCATTGGCATCATAGGTATAAGTCGTTGTTTGATTCAACGCATTGACGACCTTGGTGACGTTACCGTTATTGTCATACGTATAGGTCGTCTTATTGCCCCTGCGGTCAGTCACCGTCTGCTGATTGTTGAACGGAGCTGTTTGCCTGCCGGGTCAGTGATGGCGGTGATGCGGTGGCTGGCGTCTCTGGTAAAGGTGGCAGCCGTGCCATTGGAATGGGTGACACCACTGTCGCTGTAGGTCAGTGTGTTGCCGTTCGGGTCTTTGATGCTGGTGATGCCGATACCATCGGTCAGATAGTATTCGTAGTTATCTTCTGTGGTGAGTTTGTAGTATT